>NZ_CP026378.1:3385213-3692959 GCF_002953215.1 Mixta calida | reverse complement strand
TTGATCCACAGCCTCGGCGCCTGGGCGCTGTATGAAGCGTGCCGCGAAGCAAAAAACTGGCCGGGCGATCAGACGGTGTCGGTTAACCTGTCGCCGGTGCAGTTTAAAAACAGCGCGCTGGTCTCAACGGTGGAGGGCGCGCTGCGCGAGTCGGGGCTGGAGCCGTGGCGGCTGGAGATGGAAATTACCGAATCGGTGTTGCTGGACGATACGCTGGGCAATATTCGCACGCTGCAAAGCCTGAAGGCGTTGGGCGTGCTGATTGCGCTGGATGATTTCGGCACCGGCTACTCATCGCTCAGCTACCTGCGATCCTTCCCGTTCGATAAGATTAAGATCGATAAGTCGTTTATCAGCGATATGAGCGATAGTCGGGAAGCGCTGGCGATCATTCGCGCCATTACCGGCATGAGCCGCAGTCTGGATATTCAGATCACCGCCGAAGGCGTGGAAAGCCGCGAGCAGTTCGACAAGCTGAAAGAGGAGGGGTGTACCCTGTTCCAGGGCTACTTCTTTGGCCGACCGCAGCCCTCTGAGCTACGGCTGACCATGCTGTAAAAAGCCGATCCCGGCGGGCCAGCCGCGCGCCGGGACAGCTTATTCTCAGGCCGTCGGGCCGTGGCTGTCGCCATTCATCTGCGCCAGATCTTTATCGACAAAGAACAGGCTTTTGCCGCTGTCGCCCACCAGCGCCAGCTTATCCAGCACCGATTTAAACAGCTTCTCTTCTTCGTGCTGTTCGGCCACGTACCATTGCAGGAAATGGAAAGTCGAGTAGTCCTGGCTGATCATCGCCGCGTGTGCCAGCTCGTTGATTTTGCGCGTAATCAGCTGCTCATGCTCGTAGGTTTGCTGGAACAGGTCCGCCAGGGAGTTAAAGGAGACCGGCGGCGCGGCGATGCTGCCCAGCACCGGCATGACGCCCGTATCGCTGAGGTAGTCAAACAGGCGCTGCATATGTTCCATCTCTTCACGCGAGTGGGATTTTAAAAACGCCGCCGCGCCTTCAAAGCCTTTGTCGCTGCACCAGGCGCTCATCTGCAAATAGAGATTGGCGGAATAGAACTCCAGATTAAGCTGGTCGTTTAAACGCGCGGTCATTTCATTAGTCAGCATAGCGATTCCTTGTTATTGGCAGGCAAAAGTTCTTTGGCGAATTATGCAGCAAAGCGGCGTAAAGCAACATGCTTTTTTGCGCTTTTTTCGATTTTAATGTTTTGATTTTAAAGATAATTAATTTGTTAACTGAATGCGACTAACTCGCATTTTCAACCGTATTCGCGTCGGCTGAATAGTCATTAATGGCTTTCAATGGGTAATTTGTTACATCATCACTAAATGTCACACTTTTCGCTGCGCATACGCATCTTTCCGCTAGTGCGCAGAGGGGAGCGCTTTATCATGAACGGTAAAAATGAGAATACGTAAAATTGCCGTTTGCTGAATGAATATTCGTGATTTCGTCGCCGAAGAGAAACTGTTTCGCTATCGCGCGCTGACCGCCTTTGGGCTGGTGGTCGTCTGTTTCGCTATTCTGATCGTCAACCTCTGGCATGTGCAGGTGCAGCAGCACCAGTACTATCAGACCCGATCCGACAGCAACGACATCAAAACGATCCCTGTCGCGTCCCGACGCGGCATTATTTACGATCGCAACGGCATCGCGCTGGTGAAAAACATCACCTGGTATGACATTACAGTGATGCCCTGGAAGGTAAAAGATATGGCGGCGCTGTTGCAGGCGCTGACGCCCATTGTCGATCTGACGCCGGAGGAGGCGAACGATTTTCGCCAGGCGTTGCGCCAGAGCAGCCGCTACCGGCCGGTGGTGCTGAAAACCGAACTGACCGAACAAGAAGTGGCGCGCTTTGCGGTGAACCAGTACCGTTTCGACGGCGTGCAGATAGAGAGTTACCAGGACCGGCAGTATCCTTACGGCGCGGCGCTGGCGCACGTCGTCGGCTACGTCTCGAAAATCAACGACCGCGACTATCAGCGCCTCAATGAAGAGGGCGTCGCGGAGAACTACGCCGCCGACCATAACATCGGCAAGCAGGGCATCGAACGCTATTACGAAGCGCAGCTGCATGGCAAAACCGGCTATCAGGAAGTGGAGGTCGATAACCACGGCCGCATTGTGCGGGTGCTGAAAGAGGTGCCGCCGGTCGCCGGCAAAAATATCTACCTGACGCTTGATCTGCATCTGCAACAGTATGTGGAAAGCCAGCTGCGCGGCCAGCGCGCGGCGGTGCTGATTGAAGATCCGCGCGACGGCTCGGTGCTGGCGATGGTCTCCAGCCCCAGCTACGATCCCAACCCGTTTGTGAAGGGCATCAGCTATCGCGCTTATCAGCAGCTGTTGCAGGATAAATCGCTGCCGCTGATCAATCGCGTCACCCAGGGACTTTATCCGCCCGCGTCGACGGTGAAGCCCTATATGGCGATGTCGGCGTTGCTGAGCGGCGTGATCACCCCGCAGACCTCCTTTTATGGCGCGCCTACCTGGACGCTGCCCGGTACTCAGCGGCGCTACCGCGACTGGAAAAAAAGCGGTCACGGCATGCTTGACGTCACCAGGGCTATCGAAGAATCGGCCGATACCTTTTTCTACCAGGTCGCGTGGGAGATGGGCATCGATCGCATCCATCAAATGCTGAGCCAGTTCGGCTATGGTAAATCCACCGGCATCGATCTGCTGGAGGAGTATAACGGCCTGCTGCCGGATCGCGCCTGGAAACAGCGTGTGCACAAGCGCGCCTGGTATCAGGGCGATACGGTGTCGGTCGGCATCGGCCAGGGTTACTGGCTCGCCACGCCGATCCAGATGGTGAAGGCGCTGGACGCGCTGATTAACAATGGACGGGTCGTGACGCCGCATCTGCTCTACGCCACCCGTAAGGGGAAACAGATCACGCGCTGGCAGCCTGCGACGCCGCCGATGCAGATCGCCGATGCGCATTCGCCTTACTGGGCGCTGGTACGCCGCGCGATGTTCGGCATGGCCAACGCGCCAAACGGCACCGGCTATAAATATTTTCACACTGCGCCTTACGGCATCGCGGCAAAAAGCGGCACCTCGCAGGTTTTCAGCCTGAAGCAGAACCAGACCTACAATGCGAAGCTGATCCCCGTGCGGTTGCGCGATCATGTGTTTTACACCGCTTTCGCGCCTTACGAAAAGCCGCGCGTGGCGATCGCGGTGATCCTGGAGAACGGCGGCGGCGAAGGCGTGTCGGCGGCGCCGGTAGTGCGGAATATCCTCGACCACATTTTCCTGCCCGACGAGCAGGAAAATGTGAAGGCGGGTTAGGGGAGTGCGCCCGGCTACTTCTCTTCCAGCGTACGGGCTACATGGCTGATGGCGCTAACCACGTCGGTCGCGCTGTCACGGATTTCGGCAATCAGCTCGCCCGCTTTTTGCGCCAGCGACACGCCGCGATCGGCGCGCTGCAAATTGCTTTCGATACCGCTCAGCGCTTTGCCTGCTAGCTGATGGTTATCACGCACCAGAGTTTCGATTTCACTGGTCGCGCGGTTAATATTGGCCGCCAGCGATCGCACCTCATTCGCCACCACCGCGAAGCTGCGTCCGTGCGCGCCAGCCCGTGCCGCTTCGATCGCCGCGTTCAGCGCCAGCAGGTTGGTCTGGCTGGCGATATTGCGGATGGTCTCCACAATTTGCCCGATTTGATCCGACTGGGCGCTGAGGCTGGAGACGTCGCCAGAGATATCGTGCAGCTCGCCCGCCAGCGCGTTGATGTTCAGTACGCTTTCTTCCACCACGCTTGCGCCGATGCGCGTGCTTTCATCCGTGTGCAGCGCGGTTTGATACGCTTGTTGCGCCGCTTCCCTTTCCTGGCTGTTTTTCTCTACCTGGGCGGTTACATTGGCGGCGAACTTCACAATCTTATAGAGCTGCCCATCCTCATCGAACACCGGGTTATAAGTGGCGCGCAGCCACAGCGTACGGCCCTGCTTATCGATACGATGAAACTGGCCGGAGACAAAATCGCCCTGGTTAAGCTTGTGCCAGAATGCGCGATACTCCTGGCTGTTGCGCAGTTCAGGCGTACAGAACATGCGGTGATGCTGACCGATAACCTCCTCTTCGCGATAGCCGGTAGCCTTCAGGAAGTTGGCGTTCGCCTTCAATACTTCGCCCTCCAGGTTGAAGCTGATGACCGCCATTGAACGATCGATGGCGGCGGTCATGGCGCGTTGCTCCTGCGCATCAAGAATATGCGGGGTGATATCCGACGCCAGCTTGATGATTTTAATGACTTTCCCTTTACGGTTGCGCACCGGCACATAGTTCGCTTCCAGCCAGACCGGACGCCCCTGTTTATCCAGCCGCAAAAACTTGTTGCTGAAGCTTTCGCCGCGTTCCAGACGTTGCCAGAACGCCTGATATTTTGGCGAGCTTACCAGTTCAGCCGGACAGAACATTCGGTGATGCTGCCCCTGAATTTCATCCAGGCGATAGCCCATGCGGCTGAGAAACAGGTCGTTGGCGTTAAGAATAATCCCCGCCGGGGTAAACTCGATGATGGCAATCGCCTTGTTAAGCGCGTTCAGCGTGGCGGAGGCGTTAGCGCACTGCCGCAAAGCGAAGCGTGAAGCGAATCCTGATGTAATAGAACGAAGCATGATGAACCTTTATTGTGTTATGAGGGTTTCATCGTGAGTTATCGACCCGGCTGTTTAAAAGTTAAACGCCGGAGGGGGTGGAAAGGCGCTTTTTACCGATGGTTTTACCGATTGGTGCAAAAGAGCGCAATCAGACAAAATTCGATGAAAAGCATTTGACGACATCGCGGCTTTACGGTTTAATGCGCCCCGTTGCCCGGATAGCTCAGTCGGTAGAGCAGGGGATTGAAAATCCCCGTGTCCTTGGTTCGATTCCGAGTCCGGGCACCACTTATTCAGAGAACCCGCCCAAAAGGCGGGTTTTTGCTTTTCCGGGAGTCGGACTCTCCATCGAACTGCGTTCGATTATTCGCCGTCAGCGGCTCACCCCTTCGGGGCCAGCGCGCCAGGCGCGCTGTTCAACGCCTGCGGCGTGAGTCCGAGTCCGGGCACCACTTATTCAGAGAACCCGCCCAAAAGGCGGGTTTTTGCTTTTCCGGGCCAGACTCTCCATCGAACTATGTTCGATTATTCGCCGCCAGCGGCTCACCCCTTCGGGGCCAGCGCGCCAGGCATGCCGCTGGTGGCGTTGCCGAATATCGCGGCGCTACCGCCAGTAATAAAGCTGCCATACTGCCGGGAATGATCACCGCCAGGCCGATAAGCGGGAAAAGGGCGACACAGCAAAGTTCCGCAATAAAGCTAACCATAAAGCCGGGCAGCACGGCATCAGGCGACTTATCGAACAACATCATTGGGTCTACCGCCCAGCTCGCCCTGAGCTTTATTTTCTATGCCATAGCCTGTAGACGTATAATAGAAAAGACGATTAGAGATTCAGGTTATTATGAATAAGTAGTATGGATTTTTAAAATGGCGCGGAAAGATAAAAATAAAAAGGAAACGGATATAACCTTAAGAGAATTGGTAATGACTCCAACTTATTGATAGTGTTTTATGTTCAGATAATGCCCGATGACTTTGTCATGCAGCTCCACCGATTTTGAGAACGACAGCGACTTCCGTCCCAGCCGTGCCAGGTGCTGCCTCAGATTCAGGTTATGCCGCTCAATTCGCTGCGTATATCGCTTGCTGATTACGTGCAGCTTTCCCTTCAGGCGGGATTCATACAGCGGCCAGCCATCCGTCATCCATATCACCACGTCAAAGGGTGACAGCAGGCTCATAAGACGACCCAGCGTCGCCATAGTGCGTTCACCGAATACGTGCGCAACAACCGTCTTCCGGAGCCTGTCATACGCGTAAAACAGCCAGCGCTGGCGCGATTTAGCCCCGACGTAGCCCCACTGTTCGTCCATTTCCGCGCAGACGATGACGTCACTGCCCGGCTGTATGCGCGAGGTTACCGACTGCGGCCTGAGTTTTTTAAGTGACGTAAAATCGTGTTGAGGCCAACGCCCATAATGCGGGCGGTTGCCCGGCATCCAACGCCATTCATGGCCATATCAATGATTTTCTGGTGCGTACCGGGTTGAGAAGCGGTGTAAGTGAACTGCAGTTGCCATGTTTTACGGCAGTGAGAGCAGAGATAGCGCTGATGTCCGGCAGTGCTTTTGCCGTTACGCACCACCCCGTCAGTAGCTGAACAGGAGGGACAGGTGATAGAAACAGAAGCCACTGGAGCACCTCAAAAACACCATCATACACTAAATCAGTAAGTTGGCAGCATCACCAAGAGAATTTATCTCTTTTATCTTATTTATTGCCGTCTGGTGGATTTTATATTTTTATACCAGTCTACTGATTAGGGACTGAAGGACGCAGGCTGAAAGGCCGCGCCTTGCCTGAGCGGGTGAGCAGGCATACTACGACAATGCAACGTTAGTCAACCAATAACCCTGTTAAATGCAGGGGTTAATGGGTGCGAAAATAATCCGCTGCCCGCTGCCCGCTGCCCGCTGCCCGCTGCATAGCGGCCGCTTTATAAGGATTAAGAAACATCTGTTGATCGCGGTTAATATCAGCGGTGATTTTTTGCGCTACAAATAGGCCGTGCCGTGACGTTCGCGTCACGTTGTGATCATCGGGCTATCAGGCAACGCGCTATGTCAGGAAAACGTATTCAGCGAGAAAAGCAAACCATCACCAAAATGATCGACCTGTATGCGTCAGGCTGTCCACAGGCGTCGCCCAATGCGGAAAAATACCAGGCACTTCATCGTTATGCTTTAAAGCGCCTTGACCGCTGCGCCTTCGGCGAAGAGAAGCCCGCCTGTAAACAGTGTCCGATCCACTGCTATCAGCCTGCAAAGCGCGAAGAGATGAAACAGATTATGCGCTGGGCGGGGCCGCGCATGCTCTGGCGTCATCCCATTCTCGCTATTCGCCATCTGATTGACGATCGGCGACCGGTACCGCCGCTGCCGGAAAAGTATCAGCCGAAGCGCAGGCCGCCGCGCGATGAAAACGCGCCTGCGGAAGAGCATTAACAGCGCGGCCCCCAATCGAGACGGGGACCGCTTATGTCCACGCTTATTACAGCGCCGAATCAGAACGCGTTATCAGAACTGGAACTTGATGCCCACCGTACCGCGCGTGTCGCTATACTTGTTTTGGCCTGTCCGCTGACCCACGTCGGCCCAAAGCGCCAGGCGACTGTTGACCTCGCCTTCAGCGCCAATACGCGCTTCCGCCAGATTGCGGCTGCCGATCATTGTGCTGCCTTCGCCGTTCATCTTCACCCCAAAGTCGCGGGTATGATGAATCCAGTTGGCTTCGATGTAGGGACGGAAGCTGTCCGCCACACCGTTTTCCGGCTTGCCCTTCATCCAGACGCGCATGCCCAGCTGCGTCATGACGTTACCGGAACCGGTCATGCTGACGTGCGTTCCCTGATCTTCCCCCAGAGAGTCCGCCTGCACATTCATCCACACCGCCTGACCACGCGGTTCAAGCCAGTAGCTGAACTTTTCCGAGCTGCCGATGGGTAGCGCATAGCCTGCTTCCAGCGAGGCGGTAACGCCATCGGAGCGATACTTCTCCTCGCGCATTTGAGCGCCGGAAACCGAGTTATGGAACCAGCTGTACTGAACCCAGCTGTCGATCCAGGCGCCGGTACGCGTGGCCTCGTCGGCAAACCAGGTTCCGTAGATCCCGACGCTATAGCCATCCGCCTGGCCGCGCGAAGTGTAGCCAGTAATCTCAGACCGTGATTTATTACGGTTATGGCCATAACCCGCCATCAGGCCAAGCCGTCCACCGTCGCGCGCGTTACTGCTCCAGTGCGCTATATCGCCGCCGAGCTGTAATACGTAGCTGTTACTGCGGCTAATCAGCTGGCCGCCTGCCTCTTCGAAACGGCTGTGCGAACCAGTATTGCGCATCCACAGGGTAGTGGAATGACGTTCGCCGGTCGCGTAATCAACATATTCATGCTCTCCCTGGCGGTCATGCAGACGCGTCAGGAACAGGGTATTGACCGCCGCCATGTTGGCGATATAGCTACCGCTTTCCGGGCGATACACTTTGGTATAGTCATAGCGCCCAACCTTACCGCTGTTGCCGTTATCGCCGTTCGCATCGCCGGTATTACTATTGTCGCCGTTCGAAGCGCCGCCATTGCCGTTGTCGCCGTTCGAACCGCCGCTGTTGCCGTTGCCGCCGTTCGAACCGCCGGTATTGCCGTTGCCGCCGTTCGAACCGCCGGTATTGCCATTATCGTTGGCGCCGTCCGAGCCGCCTGTGTTGCCGCTGTCGCCAGCGCCGTTCGAGCCGCCGCTGTTGCCGTTATCGCTGGCGCCGTTATCAGGACTCTCTGGCGCCGGTATCGTGTCATTATTTTCAATATCCGCCAGGCTGTTGCTCAGATACCAGTTTTTGCCTTTCTGCACCAGTGCATAGTCATACAGGCCGATGCCGATGCGTCGATCCTGAATAAACTGCCCTTCGGATACGCCGTTCACCGTGATCAGCTCTATACCCATATCGGTATGATCGCCGTGGCCGTAAATATGATTAAATTTCACCGTCGTGTTACCGCTGGTATTGCCGGTGACAATCATTCGGTCGCTGGGCGAGTCATTATCGCTGTTCAGCGTGACGTTCATCACCAGCGATCCGCCGTTGCCGCTGTAGTCTCCGTTTACCTTCAGCGTTTTAAATTCGGTGCCGGAATCGTTAAGGAAGTTAATGGTGCCGCCGTTGAGCTGCAAATGGGTCAGCGAGGAGCTGCCGGTCATATCCCATACGCTGTTGGCGCCGTTGAGCGCCAGATTGATCGTGCCGCCGTTCAGCGTAGAGGTGGTGCTGTAGAGATAAGCGTTATCTGCCGTGCGCAGATCAATAGATCCATTATCTGCCGTTACCGCCCCCATGCGCGGACCTGCCGATCGTTTAGCGTGACGTTGCCTCCGTCACGCGCATAAAATGCGGTCGCATTATCCGCGTTGCGCAGATCGCCCAATATCGCGCTGCCGTTCAGATCGATGCGGCTATTGCCTTCGGCGCCGACGTAAGTCAGGGCGCTGGGCAGCGGTGAATCTTCGCTTACGGCGACGGTCAGCTGGCCGTCAACCGTAATGGTTGAAGCGATATCGTCACGGCTATTGCTCGCCGTCAAAAAACGATCGGTTTCGCTAACGTTGGCGTCGCTGGCGAGCGTGAGCCAGGTATCGGTGAGGTGTACGTTTGCGCCGCCCCCGGCCACCACGCCATTAACGCCGTGCGTATTGTTCCGATCCCTGATCAGCATCAGCGAAGCGCCACCCTGCAAATCAATATTCGGCTGGCCTGACGCCGAAGGGCCGCTGGCGGAAATTGCGGTGAGCGCGCCATTGCCTGAAACCGAAAGGTCGGTATAGCCGGCGACGCTAATGCTGCCACCGCTGGCGACTATGCCCTGCACATTCACGTCTCTGCTATCGCTGTTAACCACAACAGAAGATTCATCCATCGCAATATTCTGTCCGATGGCTTCAATGCCCGTTGCATCGTCCGAAGCGATAACATTTACGCCTAAAGCACCAAACTGCATATTGGCGTTCTGGCTGGTATTACAGTCGGCAGCCGATCCGCAGTGAGCGGATACGCCGGTGGCATTACCAGATAAATTATTCAGGGTAACGCGCGTCGTGTCTGAAATATCGATACGTTTATCTTCCGCAGTGCCAGGTGAGGAAATAGCATTGATGCCGTACATCTGCCCCATTGCCTGACCATAAGCATTATCAGTCGCGTTAATATTAAGACCGGCGCCGCGTATTAATCCGCCCGCTTCAGCCGTCACCAGGTTAGGGCTATTTTCACTATTAATATGCGTTCTCTGACCTAAATCGATAGTGCGGCCATAGGCATGGACAATATATTCCGCCTGCTCCGAGGTGATATCGCTGCTGTCGATCGTCAGGCTGCCGTTAACCACAATATTGTCATTACTGAATTTAATCGTTGGCGCAGCAGCCGTACCTGGATGACTGTCAGCAAGAATGGCGGAGACTTTCTCGTCATCACTAATTTCCATGTCGGCCGCGCATACTGACATTGGCAAAAGTGCCATGGCTATTTGAACGGCTATTTTTTTCTCGGTGTTTAAAACAGACATAACGTGCATCCAAAATTTTAATAATAATATTCTTCCCCTTGCCGAAGGTGTTATTTAACAGGCAAGAGATATTCAATATGAATAATCTTCTGAGGCATTCAGAAAAGTGGTTCTGCGAATAATTTATTGAAGTTAAATGTAGTTATCCTTCCTTTTTCTATTAAACCTTTTCTGATAATAAAAGGTCATTACCAGATCTCATCCATAAACCTTAGACACTTTGTGGGTAATGGCAAATTTTTTCTTAAGACTTTTCTTAGTTAGGCGGAGGGCTTGTTGCTGTTGATGGGACGCGCTATGGCAGGAAAAGCTGTTCAGGCAGAAAAGCACGCCAGCGGCAAAATAAGCAATCTGCGTAAGACGGCGCGGGTCAGGCAAGATATAAACGCGCTGGATGGAGCGCAGCAACCCGATGCGGCGGCCCGCGTCGCCGGAAAAGTGCCAGCCGACAAAGAGGATGCCGCGACTAATTGACGCCCCAACCGGTTTGCTGCACCAGGCTGGCGGCCAGCGCCCCTACATCGGCAAAGCCCGACGCCACCGGCCAGACGATCAGGCGTGCGGGATAGTGCCGCACCAGCTGCGGCAGACAGGCGTCGTGGAAGCGTTTCAGATCTTGAAAATAGTCAAGCGTATAGGCGGTTTCGCCTGGCCGCGCGCGCTGCATACAGCTTGCAAAGCACGCCTGCGGATCGCGGTCAATATAGAGCACCACGTCGATGGGCGGGTAATCTTTAAAGCACGCCTTAATCTGGTAGTAGTAATCCATATAGCGGGCGTCAGGGCGCTCGGTTTGCAGGAAGTTGGTCTGACAGAACACCACGTCGCTGTAAAGCGAGCGCTCGATCACATAGTTGCCGTCGGGCAGCGCTTGCAGCAGCCGCTGACGCATGCGGGTAATGTAAAGCTGAAAGCGAATGCGCGCATTGGCGTCGTCAGGGCGGGCGGTGAAATCCTGTAAAAGCGCTAAAAAATGTGGATCGGCGTCCACCGGCTCCACCATCAGCCGCCATGTTTCGCCGGTCAGCGCCGTCAGTTTTTCCGCCAGCGGCCCGACAAGGGTACTTTTACCGGCGGCGATATTGGCCTCAACGGCGACAATTCTCATTCGATGTCCTTCTGCGTGGCGGGTACGGCTTTCTCTTTACTTACGGAATAAACGATAGCGTAAACGGCTGAAAAGATTCCCGGCGGGATGGCGCAGCAGGCGAGGGCGCTCGTTGCTGGCGATCATCTCGTCCACGCCAATTTCTACCATCAGTTCGCTCATCAGCGCAGCATGCTCAACGCTGACGCACTTCTCTACCTGACATTGTAAGTCATCATACCAGGACATAGCGGCTCCTTAGGGTTAGCCTAACAACAGAACAGGGTCTCCACAGATGTCAGTGCAAAGCGTATGCCATAGTTAACGTATTAAAAAATAATAATAAAAAGTCATGGCATGTCTTTTTGACAGAGGCGTTCAGCGTCAAAATGACAGCGCCATGTCGTTATGACGATACGCAGAGCCAGCACGGTTAAGTTTGTTGAAGGTCAACTGCTACACTCGATAGCAGCACTATCTGCGTCGCTAATCACCTATAAAGGACACCACATTATGTCAGAGAATAATTATCAGCCGCCGAAGGTCTGGAAGTGGGATCAGCAGGGCGCCGGCAGCTGGTCGAAAACCAATCGTCCCATCGCGGGCGCCACCCATGACGCCGAACTGCCGGTCGGCAAGCATCCGCTGCAACTCTATTCGATGGGCACGCCGAACGGTCAGAAGGTGACGATCCTGCTGGAGGAGCTGTTGGCGCTGGGCGTGAGCGATGCGGAATATGATGCGCACCTGATCCGCATCGGCGAAGGCGATCAGTTCTCCAGCGGCTTTGTCGAAGTAAACCCCAACTCCAAAATCCCGGCGCTGCTCGACGTATCGGAAAGCCCGGCGGTACGCGTGTTTGAATCAGGCGCTATCCTGCTCTATCTGGCAGAGAAGTTTGGTCACTTCCTGCCGCAGGACCGCGCCGCGCGCACCGAAACGCTCAACTGGCTGTTCTGGTTGCAGGGATCGGCGCCTTACATGGGCGGCGGCTTCGGCCATTTTTATCACTACGCGCCGGAAAAAATTGAATACGCCATTAACCGCTTTGCGATGGAAGCGAAGCGTCAGCTGGATGTGCTGGATCGTCAGCTGGCTCAGCATCGTTATATCGCCGGCGACGAATATACCATCGCTGATATCGCGATCTGGCCGTGGTATGGCGTACTGGCGCAGGGCGGTCTGTACGAAGCGGCGGAGTTCCTCGACGTCAGCGCTTACACCCATTTGCAGCGCTGGGCGAAAGAGATTAGCGAGCGTCCGGCCGTTAAGCGCGGACGCATCGTAAACCGCACCTGGGGCGAACCGTCACAGCAGCTGCGCGAGCGTCACGACGCCTCGGATTTTGAACTGCGCACTGAAGATAAGCTGAGCTAACGCTCAGACGCGGCGGAAAGGCAGCTTTCCGCCCGGTTATTTCGTTTTGCCTCTCTTGCGTTCTCCTTATTTTCTCTTTTTCGATATTCTGTTATTTGTCTGAATAACGGATGCCGTACGGTTATGCTTATCGTCAACTAATAATACGCTGCTATTTAATGAAAATAATAAATATAAATAATGCGTTTAACAGACTGAGCAATAATAATGGCTTCGCTAACGTATTAGTGAAGCCGTTAATAATAAAGCCATCTTTTTTGCTTTATGTGAAAACCGACGCATTTTATTTCCCCCGCTGAGCGTAAAAAGAAGTTTGGCTTTTTAATTGAGCGCAAGGGAAAGTTATGAAGTATATATATCAGCATATTAATAATAATCAGGATCAGTTTATTGCGCTGCGGCGCGATCTGCATCAGCATCCAGAATTAGGACTGGAAGAGACGCGCACCAGCGATATGGTCGCCGATAAGTTGCGCTCATGGGGTTATGAAGTGCATCGGGGTATGGCGAAAACGGGCGTGGTCGGTACCCTGCGCGTCGGCAGCGGCGAAAAAACGCTGGGGCTGCGCGCCGACATGGATGCGTTGCCGATGCGCGAGCAGAACGACAAGCCGTGGCGTAGCAGCACAGAAAATAAATTTCATGGCTGCGGTCATGACGGACATACCGCAACGCTGCTGTGCGCCGCCGAATATCTGGCGCGTAGTCGCCGCTTCAACGGCACGCTGCATTTGATTTTCCAGCCGGGCGAGGAGCTGCTCTACGGCGGGCGGCTAATGCTGGAAGATGGACTGTTCCGCCAGTTCCCCTGCGACGCCATTTACGCACTGCATAATATGCCGGGCATTAAAAAAGGACACATCCATACCCGTACCGGCGCCATGCTGGCCTCCGCCGACACGCTGCATATTGAGGTGGTCGGTAAAGGCGGGCACGGCGGCTTCCCGGAAAAAACCACCGACGCCACGCTGGTGGCCTGCCAGATCGTGCTGGCGCTGCAAACCATCGTTTCGCGCAACGTTTCGCCGTTTGATCAGGCGGTGGTGACGGTTGGCAGCCTCTGTTCCGGCGAAGCGCCCAATATTATCAACGCCAGCGCGCTGCTGAAGTTGAGCGTACGCGCGCTGGACAACAACGTGCGGCAGCGGCTGTTGCAGCGTATTCGGGAGATTGCCCTTGGCCAGGCGCAAAGCATGGGCGCCGAAGTCAACATCGAGCACGTCAACGGCTGTCCGGCGCTGGTCAACGATGCCGATGCGACGGCGTTCGCCGTTGAGGTGGCGCGCGATCTGTTCGGCGCGGAGAAGGTCTGCGCCGATGCCGCGCCGGTGATGGGCAGCGAAGATTTCGCCTTTATGCTGGAGCAGAACCCCCGCGGCGGTTATCTGTTTCTCGGCGCCGGCGACGAGCCGGAACGCTGTATGGTGCATCATCCCGGTTACGATTTTAACGATGAACTGATCGCCCCCGGCGCGATCTTTTTCAGCTATCTTGCCGAACGCTTTTTAAAATAACGGTTTTGCGCAACGCGGCTGCTTTACAGGCATTTCCGCCGGAAGAGAACCGGCCGCGCAACAACAATGATGAAGGGAGTCATTATGTCCGCCACAGAGATCAACGCTGCGGCACCTGCCGCATTTCAGGGAAGCGGTCGGCTTATTCTCGGTATTATCGCCGGCGTGCTGACCTTTTGGCTTTTTGCCCAGTCGGTAGTGAATATCGTACCGGCGATTCAGCAGGAGGTGGCGATTCCGCTGGAGTCGCTCAATTTAGCGATAAGCCTGACGGGACTCTTTTCCGGCTGTTTTATTGTGGTGGCGGGCGGCTTCGCCGATCGTTTTGGCCGGGTGAAAATGACTCAGCTTGGCCTGCTGTTGAGTATTATCGGCTGCCTCTGCCTGATTATTTCGCAAAATACCCTGTTGTTCGCCGTGGGGCGCATTATCCAGGGGCTGTCGGCCGCCTGTATTATGCCCGCCACGCTGTCGCTGATTAAAGCCTACTATCAGGATGAAGCGCGGCAGCGGGCGCTGAGCTACTGGTCGATTGGTTCCTGGGGCGGCTCCGGCCTCTGCTCGCTGGCGGGCGGGGCGATTGCGACTTACTGGGGCTGGAAATGGGTGTTTATTTTATCGATTCTCTGCGCGCTGACCGGCATGCTGCTGATCCGCGGCACGCCGGAAAGCAAAGTCGCCGCAACGCAGGGAAACCGGTTCGACTACTTCGGTTTGTTCACCTTTGTGGTGATGCTGATCTGCCTGAACTGGACTATCACTAAAGGCAGCGCGTTCGGCTGGCTGAGCAGCGTGGTGCTGATCCCCGGCGCGGTTTTTGTGTTGGCGGCGCTGCTGTTTTTCACCGGCGCGCGTCGTAAAAAAAGCGCCAGCTTTATCGATTTCGCGCTGTTTAAACACCGCGCCTACAGCGGCGCGGCGCTCTCTAATTTCCTGCTGAACGCCGTCGCCGGCACGCTGATCGTCGCCAGCGTCTATGTTCAGCAGGGGCGCGGCTTCAGCGCTTTTCAGTCCGGCATGTTGACCATCGGCTATCTGATCGCGGTGCTGAGTATGATTCGGGTAGGTGAGAAACTGCTGCAAAAGACAGGCGCGCGCAGGCCGATGCTGTGGGGCACGGCGATCACCGGCGTCGGCGTGGCGCTGATGGCGTTCACGCGCCTGCCCGACGGCGTCTACGTGGCGGCGGTGCTGATCGGCTATATCCTGTTTGGGCTGGGGCTGGGCTTTTACGCCACGCCCTCCACCGATACCGCCATCTCCAGCGCGCCGGAAGATAAAATCGGCGTGGCGTCCGGCATTTATAAAATGGCCAGCTCGCTGGGCGGCGCCTTTGGGATTGCGATTTCCGCTTCCGCCTACGCGGCAATGCTGCCGCAGGGCGTGGCGGCCGCCGCTAGCGTCGGCCTGCTGGTGAACGTGTTGTTCTGCGTGCTCGCTTTCCTGGCGATTGCGCTGATGGTGCCGCGTCAGGCGAAGCAAGCCTGAGGTGAGTTAGGGCGACGGCCTCTCGCCGCGCGGCTGCGCGAAAGCGTGAAAATTTTTAATCAGCAGCCGGAGGCGGCGCGGCGGGAGACTGACAAGAACGACTCATTAATATTTTCCCGGTGCGATGAGCATTGCGGGCGCGCCTTTTTCTGTCCACTCTTTTACACGCTGGCATAAACGCCAGCGTTCCTTTTTTCAGCCTACATACCTTTGCCGTTCAGAACGCGGTGGCTCTTCTGTAACCCTTTTTATTGTGACTTTCATCACGTAAACAGGCGATTTCAGCGAAGGCTGTCTAAACTTATCTTTACCTTTTGCCGTTTAGCTGGAGAAAGCCCTTATAAATCAATGGGAAGTCCTGAATAAATCATTACAAAACTAATAACAGGGAGCAATATGGCCGACTATCCAACTGAACAACCTGCCGTCGCAGAGGCGGAAACGCTAACCAAAGATACCGTCAGACAACGCATCTTTATCGTGGTGCTGGTGGCGACCATGGGCGCGCTCGCCTTTGGCTACGATACCGGCATTATTTCTGGATCATTGCCCTTTATGTCCGCCGCGCCGTCGCAGGGTGGGCTGGGGCTGAACTCCTTTACCGAAGGCCTGGTCGCCTCGTCGCTGATTTTCGGCGCAGCGATCGGCTCCTTTCTGAGCGGGTTTTTCTCCGACCGCTTCGGCCGTCGCATGACGCTGCGTAGTCTGGCGCTGCTGTTTATCGCCGGCGCGCTGGGCACCGCCGTGGCGCCGACCGTGTCCACCATGATTGCCATGCGCTTTGTGCTGGGGATCGCCGTCGGCGGCGGTTCCTCCACCGTGCCGGTGTTTATCGCCGAGATTGCCGGACCAAAGCGCCGCGCGCCGCTGGTAAGCCGCAATGAATTGATGATCGTCAGCGGGCAGCTGCTTGCCTATGTCGTCAGCACCATCATGAGCTATACGCTGCACGATCCGCATATCTGGCGCTATATGCTGGCGCTGGCGATGGTGCCGGGCATTCTGCTGTTTATCGGCACCTTCTTCGTGCCCGCTTCGCCGCACTGGCTGGTGTCGGAAGGGCGCTTCACCGAGGCGCTGAAGGTACTGAAAAAGCTGCGCGAAACGCCGCGCGAGGTGCGCAAAGAGATGGCGGAGATGCGCAAGCAGGAACGGCTGGCGCGTAAGGGACCGTCGGTGAAAGCGCTGCTGAAAGAGCGCTGGGTGATTCGCGTGCTGCTGACAGGCTGCGGACTGGGCTTTGTGGCGCAGTTTACCGGTGTTAACGCCTTTATGTACTACACGCCGATCATTCTGAAAACTACCGGCATGGGCACTAACGCCTCGATCGCCGCCACCATCGGCAACGGCATCGTGTCAGTGCTCGCCACGCTGGTGGGCATCTGGGCGGTCAGCCGCTTCAGCCGTCGTCATATGCTGATGACCGGACTGAGCATCGTGATTCTGACGCAGATAGCGCTGGGCCTGACCCTGACGCTGCTGCCGCAGAACCTGACGCAGAGCTATCTGGCGCTGGCGTGCATTCTGGTGTTCCTGTTCTTTATGCAGATGTGCATTTCGCCGGTTTACTGGCTGCTGATGTCCGAGCTGTTCCCGATGAAGATTCGCGGCGCGCTGGCGGGCACCGCGGTCTGCTTCCAGTGGATCTGCAACGCGACGGTCGCGTTTGCTTTCCCGCTGCTGCTGAGCGTCATCGGCAATCAGACCTTTTTCCTGTTTGTGCTGCTGAATATCGGCTCCTTCATTTTCGTTTTCTTTATGCTGCCGGAGACGCGCGGCAAGAGCCTGGAGGAGATCGAAAATATGATGCGCAGCAAATACGGCGAAGTTTAAAAACGGCGGGCGGGCTATTATCAGCCTGCTTTGGACCTGATAACCAGCGCGAACGCGCTGCGTCAGGCGACAAGATGCCAACGCGACAGGGGGTTTAAAGAAAACCTCGTCGCGGACGGCGGTATAACCGGCAGCGTTGAGCTGCCGGTTATCGTTCAGAGCCGGTCAGGATCGGCTCTGCTCTATTCTTTCTTCCTGAACGAAGGGGTTAACATGTCAGGTTTATTTTCACCGTTCTCTTTAAAAGACGTCACGCTGCGCAACCGCATCGCGGTGCCGCCTATGTGCCAGTACACCGCCACCGACGGCCTGAGCAACGAATGGCATCGCGTACACTATAGCGGCCTGGCGCGCGGCAGCGCGGGACTGGTGATCGTCGAAGCCACGGCGGTATCGCCGGAAGGGCGCATCACTCCCGGCTGCCTCGGCATCTGGAACGATGAGCAGGCGGAGAAACTGGCGCAGATTGCGCGTGATATCAAAGCGGCGGGCGCGGTGCCGGGCATTCAGATCGCCCATGCCGGACGCAAAGCCAGCGCTAACCGTCCGTGGGAAGGCGACGACCATATCGCCGCTGACGACGGTCGCGGCTGGGAAACCATCGCGCCGTCCGCCGTCGCCTTCGGCGCAAATCTGCCGCAGGTGCCGAAAGCGATGACGCTGGACGATATCGCCCGCGTACGTGAAGATTTCGCTACCGCCGCCCGTCGCGCCCGCGACGCCGGTTTTGAATGGCTGGAGCTGCACTTTGCGCACGGCTACCTGGCGCAGAGCTTCTTCTCGGTGCAGGCTAACCAACGTCAGGATCAGTACGGCGGCGACCTCGCTGGCCGCAGCCGCTTTATGCTGGAAACGCTGGAAGCCGTGCGTCACGTCTGGCCGGAAAACCTGCCGCTGACCGCGCGTTTTGGCGTCATCGAATATGATGGCCGCGACGAGGAAACGCTGGCGGAATCGATTGAAGTGACCCGTCAGATGCGCGCTAACGGCCTGGATCTGCTGAGCGTCAGCATCGGCTTCTCCACCCCGGACGCCAATATTCCGTGGGGCCCGGCGTTCCTTGCGCCGATCGCCGAGCGCGTGCGCCGGGAAGCGCAGATTCCGGTCGCTTCCGCCTGGGGCATCGATGCGCCGGCTATTGCTAACCGCACCGTGGAAGAGCAACAGCTGGACCTGGTGATGGTGGGCCGCGCGCACCTGGCGAACCCGCACTGGCCGTATCAGGCCGCGCTGGCGCTGAAAGAAGAGAAGGCCGCCTGGGTGCTGCCTGCGCCGTATGCGCACTGGCTGGAGCGCTACCGCACCAGCGAGTAATCGCTTTCGGGCCTGCCGTCGGCGGGCCCGCTTCAACGCTTTTTCTACGGCCTCCCCACGGAGGCCGTTTTTATTGCGTACGGCCGTCCGCAAAACTCAGCGCCACGCCCTCAGCTGCGCTCGATCTTTTTCGCCGCCTCGTCCAGCACATCGACAATGGCGTAGAGCGCCTGCTGCGAAAGGTTTTCATCGGCCAGGCGGGTGTTCAGCGCCATCTTCATATTATGGATCGCGCGCTGCACTTCCGGCTGGCTGCGATTGTTAGCCAGCACCGCCAACGACGCCAGACGCGCCATTACCGCCTCCAGCTGCGGCTGCTGCTGCGCCAGATGCGCTTCGCCCTCGGCGGTGATCAGGTGATTTTTCTTGTTGCCTTCTTCCGCCACCGCCTGGATATAGCCCATCTCCTCCATCAGCGTCAGGTTAGGGTAAACCAGGCTGGGGCTGGGGGTATATTCGCCGCGCGACAGCTCCTCGATCGCCTTGATGATCTCGTAGCCGTGCGCCGGACGCTGCGCCAGCACCGTTAAAATCAGCAGGCGCACCTCGGTGGCGTCCAGCAGGCGCTCTTTACGCTTTCTGTGGGCAAAAAAGGCGGAACCGTTTTTATCTTTCATCGTTTTACGTCACGTTTGAGAATAAATAAGGAACGGCGCGTTCCCGATCGGTCCGCGCCGCAACCGGAAAGTGACGCTTACTTGCTGTGCCAGTAGGCAACGCCGCGCACGTAGCTGTCGTTAATCTGACGCTGTTCCGTCAGGTAGTCGAGCAGCGTTTTTACCCGATCGCCTTCGCCGGTGATCCAGAGAAAATAGCCCTGCGGCGGGATCGGCAGTCGCTCCAGCGCGGCGTGCGCGATAGCGGTATCGCCGGCAGGCAGGAAATGACAGGTGATGCCGTCCAGCGGCGGCAGGTAGGCTTTGCTCTGCGCTTCGTCCGCCATAATCATCAGATGCACTTCAGCTTCCACCTGCGCTGCGCGCAGCTCCGCCAGGCGGCGTCCCAGCGCAGGCAGGCCCGTTTCGTCGCACAGATAGAGCTGGAAGGCGTAGTCGGTCGGCATGCAGAAAGAGCCGCGCGGCCCGCCGATCACCAGCGGATCGTTCTCCTGCGCCCGTTCCGCCCAGTCGCTCGCCACGCCGCCCGGATGGATAAAGAAATCGATGGTTAAACGATTGGTCGCCGCGTCATACGCCAGCGGAGTGTAGTCGCGCGATGCCGGGCGCTTGCCCTCCGGCCAGACCACGCCCTGTTCGCCCACTTCCGGCAGGCTCAGCTCGCCGCTGGCGGCGTCAGGAAAAAAGAGTTTGATGTGATCGTCGAAGCTGTGGGAGGTGAAGCCCTGGAGATCGTCGCCGGTCAGTACGATGCGGTAAAAACTGCCGATACGCGTCTTGCTCTGCACGCGGAGCTGACGCAGCCGCAGCTCGTTTTTCTTACGGGTGGGCAGCGGCCAGTTCTGTGCGGTGATGTCTGCGCTCATCGTGATTGTCTCGTCTGAAGTAAAAGCAGAAACATATCCAAGATATATCTTAACCACAAGATCCTTTTGTGCGCTTTCAGGAAGGATTTGACTATTTTTGCCTGTTTAGTGCGCGAAAATCTTTACGTTTACTAATCTTTTTCAGGTTAGCGATACGGCAGCAAGCGCATTGTTGCCGGTCATTTTTTGTTACTTCAGGAGCCCGCCGATGAACCCCAATGCGACCAGACGCCACTCTGCGCTTGCTGTGGCGCTGTATGAATTCCTTAATCCGATCCCGCTCGGCTTTTTCACCGCCGCATGGATTTTTGACATTATTTATCTCAACAGTCCTCACCCGATGTGGACGAAAAGCGCCAGCTGGCTGATCGCTTTCGGCCTGATTATCGCCATTATTCCTCGGCTGATTAACCTGGTGCAGGTATGGGTCGGCGTTTCATGGCCGCAAACCTCGCCGGTGAAAATCCATTTCTGGGCCAACCTGCTGGCTATTGTGCTGGCGATCTTCAACGCCTTTGTGCACAGCCGCGATGCGTATGCGGTGGCGCCCGCTGGCGTGATCCTCTCTACTTTGGTGGTGGCGCTGCTGTGTCTGGCCAATATTCAGCTTGCTCTGCGCCTGCGTAGCGCTGAAGGAGTCGCGCGATGAAAAAATCAATTTTACTGCTGGCGCTCTCTTCCGCGCTGTTGCTGAGCGGCTGTGATGAACAGGCTGCTGTCGATGCTGAACAACAGATGGGGCCCGATCCGGTATTGCCGAAGGCGCAGGACTTCTTGATGCCGCCGATGCAGGTGCCGAAGGGCGTTAGCTGGAAGCAGGGCGAGACGCCGAAGGTTGCCAGCGGACTGCGCATCACGAAAGTGGCGGACGGCTTTATGCATCCGCGTCAGGTATATGTGCTGCCGAATAATGATGTGCTGGTGGTGGAAGCCAACAGTCCCGGCACCGCGCCGGTGACCGCGCCGAAACAGCTGGTGATGGGAATGGTGCAGAAATCCTCCGGCAAGGGCGGCAAAGGGGGCAACCGCATTACGCTGCTGCGCAATCCCAGCGGCGACGGCGTAACCTGGGAAAAGCATATCTTTCTTGAGAATCTCTATTCACCGTTCGGCGTACAGCTGGTGGGCGATACGCTTTACGTCGCCAACGCCGACAGCATCAGGCGCTACCATTATGAAACGGGCGCGACGCGTATTACCGATCCCGGTACGGAATTGGCCGATCTGCCGGGCGGCATTAACCACCACTGGACTAAATCGCTGCTGGCCAGCCCGGACGGCAGCAAGCTCTATGTCGGCGTGGGATCTAACAGCAATATTACTGAAAACGGCCTTGATGCAGAGTATCGCCGCGCCGCGGTGCTGGAAGTCGATACCGCCACCGGCGGCAGCCGCATCTACGCTTCCGGCCTGCGTAATCCCACCGGCTTGCAGTGGGAGCCGCAAACCGGCAAGCTTTGGGCGATCGTCAACGAACGCGACGAGATCGGCGCCGATCTGGTGCCGGACTATCTGACGTCGGTACAGGAAGGCGGCTTCTACGGCTGGCCCTGGAGTTATTTCGGCCAGCATGTCGACCATCGCGTCATGCCGCAGCGCCCCGATCTGGTGGCGAAGGCGATCAAGCCTGACTATGCGCTCAGCTCGCACGTCGCCCCGCTGGGACTGCTGTTCTATACCGGCAGCAATCTGCCGGAGAAATATCGCGGCGGGGCCTTTATCAGCGAACACGGCAGCTGGGACAGAACCCCGCTGAACGGCTATCGCGTTTCGTTCGTCGCCTTCCGGGATGGCAAGCCGGTCGGCAAGCCGGAGCCGTTTGTCACCGGATTTTTGACCGACGATCAGAAAGAGGTGCGCGGCCTGCCGGTTGGGCTGGCAATGGATAAGCAGGGCGGGGTGCTGATTGCGGATGATGCGGGCAATACCGTCTGGCGCGTGACCGCGGCCGGGACGCCGTAGCGAAATGACGGCGCGCCGTCGGCGCGCCGGAAAATCTTACTCCGTCAGGAAGGGATAATCGGTATAGCCGCGCTCGTAGGGCGGCTCCATCCGATAGATGGTCTCGTTATCCACGGCGTTTAGCGGCGCCTGCCGTTTAAAACGCTCCACCAAATCTGGGTTGGCGATAAACAGTTTGCCGAAGCTCACCGCGTCCGCCCGGCCCTCTTCAATCAGCTTCTCCGCCTCTTCACGCGTAATGCCTTCGTTGGCGATAAACGCGCCGCTGAACTTTTCCCGCACCAGCGGGCCGATCGGCTCCGCCTGAGTCAGCGCTTCGCGGGCGAAAATAAACGCCAGCTGGCGCGCGTCGAGCTGCTCCGCCACGTAGCCGAACAGCGCCTGCGGGTTGGAATCGGACATGGAATAGGCGTTGGACATCAGGTTCAGATGCACGCCGACGCGATCCGCCGACCAGACGGTCAGCACCGCATCCACTATCTCCAGCAGGAAACGGGCGCGGTTCTCAATAGCGCCGCCGTAGCGATCGCTGCGTTTGTTAGAGCCGTCATGCAGGAACTGATCGATCAGATAGCCGTTGGCGGCGTGGATCTCAACGCCGTCGAAGCTCGCCTGGCGCGCGTTTTCCGCCGCGCGGCGAAAATCTTCCACGATGCCGGGAATTTCGTCGGTCTCCAGCGCACGCGGCGTGACGTAAGGACGCTGCGGTCGCACCAGCGTCACATGGCCTTCCGGCGCGATGGCGCTGGGCGCGACCGGCAGATCGCCATTAAGATGTATCGGATCGGAAACACGGCCCACATGCCAGAGTTGCAGCACGATTTTGCCGTCGGCCTGATGCACCGCGTCGGTAATTTTGCGCCAGCCCGCCACCTGCTCTTCGCTCCAGATGCCCGGCGTGCTGGGATAGCCAACGCCCTGCGGTGTTACCGAGGTCGCTTCGGTGACAATCAGGCCGGCGCTGGCGCGCTGCACATAGTACTTCAGCATCACCTCGTTAGGCGTACGCGCCTCGACCGCGCGCATACGCGTCAGCGGGGCCATGACAATACGGTTCTTTAACGCCAGTGCGCCGATTTTTACCGGTTGGTACAAGCTTGCCATAGTTACCTCATCCATTCAGTGGGTGTCGGACTGCGAACCTGCATCATGCGTAGTGACGCTAAGGGCGTCAATCGGCGGAGGGACGGATAGAGGCGGCGCAGCATAGAGTGTTAAAAGATAGCGAAGATTTAGGTGCATAAAAACCCGCAATATATCGCTTAAATAAACAGATCTGGCGTTAATCATCCTGATAATTACAAGCTGTTTCTTATTAAAAATGATTTTTTATTCATTCTGCATGGTTGTTCTCATCGGCAAAGAGTGCCATGATGTCGGCCACTTTTTATCACCCCCCAGCTTTAACGCGTGAGGTTATCGCTATGTTCGGATTGATGCAGGCTCTGCGCCGCTGTTCCCATCATTGCCGATGGTCGCCGCGTGGGCGCGTTTCCGCCATTTCCCCGATTACCCGCCAGTTTCCCATGCGGTGAGGCTAACCGAAGCCCGCTGTTGGACATGCGTAAAAACAGAGGCCTTCTGGTTTTACTGATGTCTATCGGTTGCCGCTGAACCCCGTTCTGCTTCGCATCCTTTCGACACGTTTCGCCGGGAAGCTGATTCCCATTGCCGTGCCTTGCGCACCCACTCATCCTTGACCCTGGGGATTTGTGTTATGAACCCACTGAAAATAGCCGCCAGCGCCGCGCTGGCGCCAGCACTGACCGTCGGACGCGACGTTGTGGCGCTCGACAGCACCGACTTTACGGATGTGGCGGCGGTTGTCGTCTCGGTAGCGGAGGCGCGCAGCGGCATACTGGGGCTGCTGCGCCATACCGGTTTCTCTTTCCCGGTTTTCCTGGCAGTCAGCCAGGCGAGCGAAGCGGAAAGCCTGCCGCCGGTTACCGGGCTGCTGGACGGCAGCGCCGAATCGCTGGCGCGGCTGGCGCAGGCTGCGGAGGAGTATGAGGCCGGACTGCTGCCGCCGTTTTTCGATACTCTGACCAAATATGTCGCCATGAATAACAGCACCTTCGCCTGTCCGGGGCACCAGGGCGGGGCGTTTTTCAAAAAGCATCCGGCGGGGCGGCAATTCTGGTCATTCTATGGCGAGAACCTGTTCCGTTCCGATATGTGCAATGCCGACGTCCGGCTGGGCGATCTGCTGATCCATGAGGGATCGGCGAAGGATGCGCAGAAGTTCGCCGCCAAAGTGTTCAACGCCGATAAAACCTATTTCGTGCTGAACGGTACCTCCAGCGCCAATAAAGTCGTGACCAACGCGCTGCTGACGCGCGGCGATCTGGTGCTGTTCGACCGCAATAACCATAAATCCAACCATCACGGCGCGCTGATTCAGGCGGGCGCGACGCCGGTCTATCTGGAAGCGGCGCGCAATCCCTTCGGTTTTATCGGCGGCATCGACGCCCACTGTTTCGATGAGGAATATCTGCGCGAGCAGCTGCGCGCCGTCGCGCCGGAACGCGCCGACGAAGCGCGGCCGTTTCGCCTGGCGATTATCCAGCTGGGCACCTATGACGGCACCGTTTATAACGCCCGGCAGGTGATCGACCGCATCGGCCATCTGTGCGATTACATTCTGTTTGATTCCGCCTGGGTAGGCTATGAGCAGTTTATTCCGATTATGGAAGCCTGTTCACCGCTGCTGCTTGAGCTGAATGCGAACGATCCGGGCATCTTCGTTACCCAGTCGGTGCATAAACAGCAGGCCGGTTTTTCGCAAACCTCGCAGATTCATAAAAAAGATAACCATATTCGCGGGCAGAAACGCTTTTGTAGCCACAAGCGGCTGAATAACGCCTTTATGCTGCATGCGTCGACCAGCCCGTTTTATCCGCTGTTCGCCGCGCTGGACGTGAATGCCAAAATACATCAGGGCGAGGCGGGACGTCGGCTGTGGCACGAGTGCGTTATGCTGGGCATCGAGGCGCGTAAGGCGATTCTGACGCAGTGCCGTTTGATTCGCCCCTTTGTGCCGGAAAGCGTTAATGGCGCTCCGTGGCAGGCGGCACCCACCGCAGAGATTGCGCGCGACGCGCGTTATTTCAGCTTCGCGCCGCAGGACCGCTGGCATGGCTTTACGGGTTACGCCGAAGATCAATACCTCGTCGATCCCTGTAAGCTGTTGTTGACCACGCCCGGCATTGATGCCGCCAGCGGCGAATACAGCGAATTTGGCGTGCCGGCCGCTATTCTCGCCAACTTCCTGCGTGAAAACGGCATCGTGCCGGAAAAAAGCGATTTGAATTCGATTCTGTTTCTGCTGACTCCCGCGGAAAGCGCCGCGAAAATGGCGCATCTGGTGGCGATGCTGGTGCGGTTCGAACAGCATATTGAGGCGGATTCGCCGATGAGCGAGGTTCTGCCGGTGTTGTACAGCAAGCATGAGGCGCGCTATCGCGGTTACGGCCTGCGCCGCTTATGTCAGGAGATGCACGATCTTTATGTCGGCTACGGCGTAAAAGATTTGCAGAAGGCGATGTTCCGACAGGCGAGTCTGCCGCAGGTGAAGATGAATCCGCAGGACGCCAATCAGGCTTTTATTCGCGGCAACGTCGAGCTGGTGCCCATTGCGCAGGCGGAAGGGCGCATTGCTGCGGAAGGCGCGCTGCCTTATCCGCCAGGCGTGCTGTGCGTGGTGCCAGGAGAAGTCTGGGGCGGAGCGGCGCAGCGTTACTTCCTGGCGCTGGAGGAGGGGCTTAATCTTTTGCCTGGTTTTTCACCGGAATTGCAGGGCGTTTATAGCGAAACGGATGAGCGGGGAGTAAAACGGTTATATGGATATATCATTACAGACTGAGGGATTACCTTGACCTCACAACGTTAACTGTATGATAATTTTTAGATAAATTTTCCCTGGTGTTGGCCAAATGGCAACCTGATCTCAAATGGTCAGGTTTTTTTTGCTTAAAATTTAATCTTTGTCTTTTACTTTCATACACTTTACGATGTAGCGAACCAGCTTGTAAGTTAGACTTAGGTACAGGGCCCTGCCTTTGCGGGTAGATTAGGGAAGATATAACGTTATTTTGAGGTTAAGGATGTCACTATTTTTCACAGAAAATCAGGCGATCATCGACACCGCTCAGCATTATTTCGACAGAAAGTTAAAGCAGCTTGGTGATTTAAAATACGCTTACATGGTGTTAAATAAAAAAAATCCCGCTGATATGGTGATTATTTCCAATTATCCTTCCGAATGGGTGGATATCTATAAAGAAAATAATTTTCAACAAATCGATCCGGTTGTTATCGCTTCCTTTACACGCATCGCTCCTTTCTCATGGGATGAGAATATTACCATTAATAGCGAACTCAATTTTTCTAAAATATTTAACCTGTCTAAAAATTATAAAATTGTAAACGGCCATACATTTATTTTGCATGATTATTACAATAACCTCGCGCTGCTCTCTATTCTGATGAATGAAAATGGCGTTAATGAGACCGAGGCGATTGTTAAAGACAATGAAGATAAGCTGCAGATGCTGCTTATTAAAGTGCATGACAAAATTGTCACGCTCTACAAGGAACTGGACAGCAACACCGCCGCTAAAAAGCAGTTAAGCAAAGATATTTTCTCGCCGCGTGAAAATGAGATCCTTTATTGGGCAAGCGTCGGCAAAACCTATCAGGAAATAGCGCTCATCCTGGGCATTAAAGTCAGCACTGTGAAGTTTCACATTGGCAACGTGGTGAAAAAACTGGGCGTAATGAACGCGAAACATGCCATCAGGATGGGCGTTGAGCTACAGCTGATTAAACCGGCTGCCGGTTAGGCTGAAAATTCAGCGGCCAATTTGCTAACTCTTTGTCAATAAAAAGTTTATCCGGGTTGGCTTTTTCAATCAGCGTGTTGCGGTTTTGATCGTCGATGGGAAGAAATACGATATAGATTTTCTCTTTTTTCTCGGAAAGCGTCTGCTCAATAACGGAAATTTGCCAGCCGGAACGTTTCAGAATGCGTAACATCGCATGGCTGACCAACGTATATATTCCCTCATAGCCGTAATGGCGTGCATAATTCACCATCGCCAGAAACAGCATGTTGCTAATAGGATATTGATAGAGTTCCGTACTGCGGGCGCGATCTTTATCGACGAAAAAACGGCTTGACTCAATATAGTTCCCCTGCGGCAGTTCGACTTTATCAAACCATGGCGCAAAGGTGTGGCTGATCATATTTGGATAGCGGGTTTCGATAAATCTCACGCTGCATAATACGTTATCGTTATGGATACCAAAGACGTATGTAGTATGCTCATTATCATACTCATCAAATTCCATACCGTTGATGCAGTTAACAGCCCAGTCCAGGCGATCCTTAAAGGTTTCCTTTCTCAGGATAAAGAGTTCACTTGACCTCTGTTCTGATAATTTTTGGTAGTTGATATCAAGAAAATTTATCATGCTAGCTCCATTTCGATGATGTTGTTTTGCATCTGAATTACAAAACCCGCCCCAGAAAGCGATAACTATTCCGGTAAAATCCTGCAACGATTTTCGCTTTTTCCGACGCGCTTGTACAGCGGACAAAAGAATATGTGTCAGACGACGAGAAGGACTGTTGTAATCCCTTACTAATAGGGGCAAGCGGGCGTCGCTATCTTTGACCACGCGGGAAAACACGACAACATGATAAAACCGCTTAGCCCGGACTAAACGGCGATAAGGCTGGCCAGCCTGGAGAGCCGACGCGTGCGTAACCCGCGCGCCGGAATAAGAAGCTATCCTGCACGCTGGTCAGTCGTTTGACAGTGCGTCCTCACGCGCCTGCCGCACAATCGCTTTGGCGATCCAGCGGGCAACATCCTGCAACGCATCGTCATCGCAGCCCCAGATATCCTTCATCACCAAAAAGATCTCTGAGCCGTAGACCAGCGACAGCGCATACATCACCTTTTGCAGCACAGCGGGCGGCAGCTCTGCGCGCAGCGGTTCAACGACGCGCTGCAACGTTTGCTTGCGGTTGCCGCGCACCAGCTTTTCTTTAATCATCGGCAGATCGGTAGAGCGCGACTGCGCCCACTGCGTCAGCGAAAGGTGCAACGCGGCGCGCAGCGTGCCCTCATGTTGCAGCATGCGTGGAAAAGCGAATGCCAGCAGTTCGTCGATGCGATCGCCGACATCCGCCTGTGTTGGCTGGAAATTTTTCATCGGGCTGAGCGTTTCGGTGACGATGGCGGAGACGAGGGCGCTTTGTGTCGGAAAATAGCGATATGCCGTCGCGCGCGAAAGCTGTGCGGCCTGCGCCACTTCAGTAATGGAAGGAAAACTGCCGCTATCGAACATTTTCATTGCCGTTTCGATTAATAGCCGGCGCGTACGGGCGCGCGTGGACGTCATCGGCATGCCTGCCTGGGTGTCCCTTTCTATCACTTTAACCTCTTGTTTTCTCAATATCGGGCAGATTGCCCGTCTGGTCGCATAGCACAGTCGGCACTATATCAGACTTGATGTTTTTTACAGCGAACAATTCGATCTGGTTAATCATCAGTTTTTTCTCAATAATGCCGAGACGCGCATTTCATTCACTTGATTTATCAATCGTGACAATGATACTGTTGTCTCGAACGAGGGGAATTTTTCCGCCCGTAGAGTGCATTTTGGTTTTTATTTCATTTTTATCAAGTCTTTAATGGCTAATATAACAGGAACGTTTAATGAAAACGAAAGAAGAAACCGGTTACATCTATGTGGCCGCTACGGCGGATACTAAAGGAATAGAACTGTATTATGTTTGTGATTTGATAAGGAAAACTGGCCTTCAGGTAAGGTCTGTTGACCTGTCAGCACAATCACTTAGCCGCGTTTCTGAGGCAGATGTCACCCCTGAAGAGGTGGCTGCGTTTCATCCGCAGGGCATCGACGCCGTCTTCTGCAACGATCGGGGATCGGCTATCGCCGCCATGAGCCTCGCTTTCCAGAATTTTCTTAAATCCCGTCAGGATGTCGCGGGTATCCTGGGCCTGGGCGGCTCGGGCGGTACCGCAATGGTGACCCCCGCGATGCAGGCTTTGCCGGTCGGCGTGCCGAAAGTGATGGTTTCTACTATGGCGTCCGGCGATATCTCCGGCTATATCGGCGCCAGCGACATCAGCATGCTCTATTCCGTCACCGACGTGGCGGGGCTGAACCGCATTTCACGCAAGGTACTGGGCAACGCCGCCCACCAGATCGCCGGCGCGGTACTGTTTCAGCCTGATGAAAACGCGAACGATAAGCCAGCGCTGGGGCTGACCATGTTTGGCGTCACCACGCCCTGTATTCAGGCGGTGAGCCAGCAACTGGAAAATGATTTTGATTGTCTGGTTTTCCACGCCACCGGCAGCGGCGGCATGGCGATGGAAAAACTGGCGGAGAGCGGCATGCTGGCTGGCGTGCTGGATCTCACCACCACGGAAGTTTGTGATTTACTGGCTGGCGGCGTACTGGCCTGCGGCGAAACGCGCTTTGACGCCATCGCCCACTCACAGATTCCCTGCGTTATTTCCTGCGGCGCGCTGGATATGGTCAATTTCGGCCATCCGTCGAGCGTGCCGGAAAAATATGCGGACCGGCTGTTCTATCATCATAATGCCCAGGTCACGCTCATGCGCACCACACCAGGGGAAAACCGCGAAATAGCGAAGTGGATTGCCGCCAAGCTAAATCGTTGCGAAGGAGAGGTACGGTTCCTGATTCCAGAAGGCGGCTTCTCCGCGCTCGACGCGCCGGACATGCCGTTCTGGTCGCCCGAAGCGAATGACGCTTTTATCGCCACGCTGGAAGCAGAACTGATACCGACCGAAAAAAGAAAAATAATTAAATTACCTTATAACATTAATGATCCAGAGTTTGCTGACGCCGCAGTTCAGGCGTTTCGTACTATCAACACCAGGGAGTTTTAATCATGTCTGCGTTTAATCGACAGGAGTTGCTGGAGAAGTTCCGCGCCATGATCGCCCGTCGCGAGCCGATTATCGGCGGCGGCGCCGGCACCGGCCTTTCTGCGAAATGCGAAGAGGCGGGCGGTATCGATCTGATCGTTATTTATAACTCAGGCCGCTATCGCATGGCGGGACGCGGTTCGCTTGCCGGGCTGCTGGCCTACGGCAACGCCAACGAAATCGTGGTGGATATGGCGAAAGAGGTGCTGCCGGTCGTGAAAAAGACGCCGGTGCTGGCGGGCGTTAACGGCACCGATCCTTTCTGCCATTTCGACAAGTTTCTTGACGATCTTAAGGCGCTGGGCTTTTCCGGCGTGCAAAATTTCCCAACCGTCGGCCTGATTGATGGTAACTTCCGCGCCAATCTGGAAGAAACCGGCATGGGTTACGGGCTGGAAGTGGAGATGATCCGTCTGGCGCATCAGAAAGATATGCTGACCACGCCCTACGTCTTCAGCGCTGAGGATGCGGTGGCGATGACCGAAGCGGGCGCGGATATTATCGTGCCGCATATGGGCTTAACCACCGGCGGCAATATCGGCGCGGAAACGGCGTTAAAGCTGGAGGATTGCGTGCCGTTAATTAATGAATGGGCGCAGGCGGCGAAAGCGGTGCGTGAGGATGTCATCGTGCTGTGTCACGGCGGCCCGATTTCCACACCGGAAGATGCGCAGTTTATTATGAACAACTGTCCGCAGTGCGACGGCTTCTACGGCGCCAGCTCAATGGAGCGGCTGCCGACGGAAACCGCGTTAACCAATACAACAAAGCAGTTTAAAGCTATTCAGCGTTAATTTTCGGCGCCAACACCAGGCTCCTGCTATCACAGCCGCGACATCCGACAACGGTGGCGCGGCTGTTCTTTTTGTCAGGCGCCAGCGCCCCGGTTTTAATATTCCCACTGCACATTGAAGCCGAGCGTTATGGTATCCGTCTGATAGCCCGCAGGCTTCCAGAGTGGCGTACCGGCAAACAGGTGATAACCGACTCCCCAGCGTTCACCGCGCAGGCCCAGCACGCCGCCCGCCAGCTGTTTTCCTTCCTCCGCGTTGTCGGCGCGGCTGATAATACGCCCGTAATCAATGCCGGTATAAAGCCGCTGATCCCACTGTGGTAAATGCAGGTTAACGGTATTGCTCAGGAACCAGCCGCTGTTGCCGGTCAGGCTGTTTTCACCATCGAAACCGCGCACGCTCCAGCGGTTGCCAATGCTGAAGCGGTCCTGGCTTACCAGCTTGTCGGGCGACGCCTGTAGCAGGAAGTGCGGCTGATAGCTCATCTGTGCACCAGCCAGCTGAAAAGGGAGCCAGGCCTGCATATCAAACGTCATCAGCCGACCGGCGCGGTGATAACCGTTGTACAACATCTCGGTGGTAGGGCGGTTGCCAAACCACGGCACGTTGCGTTGCAGGCTGAGCGTGGCGTCGACCACGCCGTTTTCCAGATAGCGGCGGTGGGCGAGCGACAGGCGCGCATTGGTTATCTCTTTTTGCTGCAGTTCAATTTCCGTATCGTTGAGAAAATAGCGGTAGTCGCGCTGATTGATCTGGGCGCTTAAGGTGGTTTTCTGCGTCGCGTCGCGGTGCAGCAGGCGACTGAGTTGTAGGCTGAAATTACGGCTTTTGCCACTGTAGTAATAGTCCGACAGCTCGCCGGTCAGCGGCTGGCTGTAACGGTTTTCGCTGGCGTAGAGATCGAGCAGCCAGTAGCCGTAGGGCACTGAATACCAGGCGGCGTAGTTGCGGCTGCCGCGCTGCTGTTGATATTCCAGCGTCTGCCCCAGGGAAAAATAGAACAGATCGTTTAACCGGGTAGGGTTATCGAGATAAAACGCCGCGCCACCCTGATAGCGTCCGGTATAGCGGCTACCAGCGTCATCCAGCCAGAACGAGGCGCGCCAGCCGCGGTTTTGCTGTCGCGAGACAGTGATATCACTGGTGCCGGGTTGTTCGCCGGGCGCCAGCTGGATCGCGACATCGGTATGGGGAACGCGCTGCATATTCTCCAGTCCCTGTTCGACGGCGCGTAGATCCAGCAGATCGCCTGGGCGCAGGGGAAAAGCGGCGTTAAGGTAGATATTGTCGCTGCTGCCTTCAGCAAGCTTGAGCTGGCCTACGTGCCCGGCGTTAATGCGCAGCCTGAGCGTGCCGTCGCCCGCCCGCTGATCGGGCACGTTGACTCTCGACGTGATATAGCCCGCCTTCATAATGCGATTTTCCAGCAGCCTGACTAAATGGCGCACGTTTGGAACGTTAAGGCAGCGACCGAGACCCCGATCCGCGATGCGCTGCACAGGAAGCCAGGCGGGAAGGTCGCTGCGGTTTTCAAGATGGATCGCCTTTATTCTCAGGCAGCCTTCGGTATCGGTAAATTCACCCGTGTCGTTGTCAGCGACCGTGACGCTTCCCTGTACCGCTTTCCCGGTTGTGGTCAGGCTTTTCTGGCGCGCCTTTTGCTGTTCCTGCTGATGCAGACTTTGTTGTTCAATAATGGCGCTGTGAGTGCTGGAGAAAGAGGTGATGGGCAGAATCAATAATGCCGAAAATAGCAGCCTGTAAGACATATCGCTTCCCTGAGAAAAAAACGTGCCGCCTGTGACGGCACGGTAAAGTGATTAATTATTTAATAGAGTTAACAACCTGCGGATCAATATCATCGTTTCCAGGCGTGTCCTGCGCTTCCTCTGCCGGATCCTGCGCTTCCTCAGTCGGGTCCTGCGCTTCTTCAGTCGGGTCTTGCGGTTCCTCAGTCGGGTCCTGCGCTTCCTCAGCCGGATCCTGCGCTTCCTCAGTTGGGTCCTGCGCTTCCTCAGTCGGGTCCTGCGCTTCCTCAGCCGGATCCTGCGCTTCCTCAGTTGGGTCCTGCGCTTCCTCAGTTGGGTCCTGCGCTTCCTCAGTTGGGTCTTCCGGTTCCTCAACCGGTTTCAGCGTGTTAACTAATTTAACATCGCCAACGAACTGGCCAGAGTTCTTGAAAGAAGGGGAATAGATCAGAGAATCAGCAGATTCGATCGTACCGCTGTTTGTCACTACGGGCGCGCTCAGCACAATATTATTAGCGCCTTTCAGCACGCCGCTATTAGACAGCGAGTTAGTAACGTCTGCGCTCAGCCAGTCGGCGGCGTTCAGCTCACCATAGTTTTCAAAATCTTTGGTTTTCAGGGAAATGGTGTTGCCGGTAATCGCTTTTTTGTTATCGAAATTGCCTTCCGCCGTAATGGTTACCGCGTTGTTCGCCTTGATCACGTTATGGTTGCCTAACGACTCCTGTACGCGATAATCAACATTGCGGCCAGCGGTGATCTCGCCCTGTTTCGTCTCGGTTACCGGGAAGAACCACCAAATGTTATAGGCATAATTATTATCTATCTTACCCACATCAAGGTTAACGTCACGCCCAGCCTTAACGGCGGCGTCAGCCATATACAGCATATTGTCCACCCTCAGGTTGACATCATTGTTTGCCTTAATATGGCTGAATTTGTTATCCAGATCTTTCGCTGTAATATTGACATCGTTAAACGCGTAAATCTGACCTTCATTGACGACCTTATCCGCGTTAATCCCGATATTGCCCAGGCTGTGAATGCCTTTATTTTCTGTATAGTTATTTATATCGAATTCAAGCGACGAGCTGTTTTTGACGCTGTCAGCTTTGATATTCAGCGTTCCCGTACTCGCTATAAAACCGTTGTCGTTTTCCAGCTCGCTGGCGGAAATATCCAGATACTGAGCACCGAGCAGTTTTGCGGAGTTAGTTATTTTCTTCTCTACGGCAAGCGAGGTGAAACTTCCCCCCATAAAACCAGCATCCACAGGTTCAATCTGGCCCTGCTCATTTCGACTGAGAGCGGCTTGTTTGTTATTAGCCAGCTCTTTCGCTTTAACGTTGAGTAAAAACGTATCGATAGTGCCGCCCTGGTTTGTAATTTTGTTATCTGAATTTAATGTGATGCTTCTGGCGGCTTGCATAAGGCCGAGGTTATTAATGATATCCCCGCTTGAGCTGATATCCAGATCCGAGGCTGCGCTGATAACGCCAGCATTACGCACGCCGACACCGTTATTATTGGCCACCACGGTAATCTTATTGGCGTACATGCCGCCCAGTCTGCTTACATCCACCAGCACGTTAGTAGTGGCGTCATCCAGCTTGCTCTGGGCGGTTGCCCCAGTCTCGGTCAGCCCAACGAGATTATTGCGACCGGCCACCACCGTTAGGTTCTGCGCCTCTACCGCGCCGTTAAGGACGACATAGCGGCCAATCAGGTCGGTATATTCGCTGAATTTATCTTTCAGACCGTTATCAGTAATAGTGATGCCGCCTTTTTCCACTTTGAAGCCCGCCAGCTCACCTTTCTGTGTGAACTGCGGCGTACCGGTGGTCAGCGTATTACGGCTGGTATTAATAAAATCGCAGCCGTTACAGGTAATGCCGTTGGGGTTGGCAATAATAACGTGCGCTTTCTGACCGGCTACTTCCAGATTGCCTTCCAGCTTGCTCGCCTGCGAAGAAGTCACTTCATTCAGAATCACGCGCGCCGGCGCGCTTTCGTTCAGGTTGCGGTTACCGGCAATCAGACCGGCGACGGAAGTCAGCGAGGAATCTTTGCTATTATTCAGCACCAGACCTTTTTTATTCACATCAAAGCGTGAATATTTATTATGGGAAATGCCGTTAGCGGACGGCGCATTAATATTTACCGTTTCTGAGTTGTTGGAATTGGTCAGCACATTAATATTATTAATAGTGTGCTTATCAGCGGTAACCGCGGCTTCTGCCACAGTGGCGACGCTGCCGGTGACGAGCATAATGCTCAGGCAAAGATGGTTAAACTTAAATTTATTTACAGCCATTTTATTCCCTTAAATGTTGTTATTAGCAATTTTTGGAAAAATTAAAATTGCTGCGCGCGCCAGAAATGCATTTCTGTAGCGGCAGGGAGAAGAGTAGAGAGTTTAACCAGCGAGAAAAATCGTATTTTAGCGAAATTACGTGAAGGGAAAAAAAGCCCACCGGGAAGGGCGGGCTTATTTTTGTCAAAAACGGTGGTAGCTGCGCTGCGCGTTGCTGACCTTATAAAGGTAGCGACGCGATTCCGCCGAGGGATGACGGGTTGTCAGCGTCTGGTAAACCTCATTCGGCGACAGGGCGTTAATCTGCGCGAAGGCGCGATCCTTGTCGCTGGAGAAGACGCGCAGCACGCTGCCGGCGCCGCCGTTGTAGGCAGTAATAACCGCATAGCGGCGTGATACCGGGTTGGCGATGCCTGCCAGATAGTTGTCCTGCAAAATCGACAGATAGGCGGTGCCGGTATCGATATTGTTTTCCGGGTCGAACAGGTAGCTGCGGCTCGGTTTGCCCCATTTTCCTTTCATGCGGAACACATCGAGACCCGCCGTATGCTGCACTACCTGCATCAGTCCCAGCGCATCGGAGTGGCTGACCGCATAGGGGTTGAAGCTCGATTCGATCTGCATAATCGCCAGGATCAGCGAGGCGTCGACGTTATATTTCTCCGCCGCTTTGCGTACCATCGGCAGATATTTGTGGGCGCGCTTGTCGAGGTGGTTTGGCACCATCGGAATGGTCACGGACCAGATCACATGCAGACCGGAAACGCGGCGTTGCAGCTTGTTCTGGATCAGGTAGTCGGCAAAGCTGGCTGCGCGTCCCTGCCAGCGGATCGGCTGGCCGGTGTTATCCAGCACCTGGCCGTACAGCAATGGCTCTTTGCTGAGCTGCACATCGTTGGCGTCGGAATAGAGATCGACGTTGCCCGGATCTTCGCCGATCAGCAGCGTGGTGATAATCGCCTGGCGCAGGCTGGCGGCCGGATCGGTGCCGGAAATGGTCTCGATGGTGATCGAGCCTTTTTCAAAGTTAATATGGCTGCGGGTGTAATAATTGTCGCTGTACTTAACGTAGTCCTTCGGACCGGCGATCAGGACTTCATTGATACCCCAGATATTTTCGATGTTATGGGCAAACTGACCCATCAAAATGTCAAAGCCGTTGGTGTCTTTTACCCACTCCTCATGGAACGCTTCTTTTTTGCTGCCTGAACAGGAAACCAGCAGCGGTGCTATCACTAGCAAGGCAATCAGTTTTTTTTTCATCGTCTCTGCGCGCAACCAAAACAGGGCCTCAAACGAGGCCCAAATTTTTATTTTTCTGGTGGGGTATAACCTTCGATATGCACATCTTTGCCTTCGAACAGGAAATTCACCATCTCCTTCTCCAGCACTTTGCGATCTTCGGGGTTCATCATGTTGAGCTTTTTCTCGTTGATCAACATGGTCTGCTTGGTCATCCACTGCGACCAGGCCTCTTTCGAGATTTCATTGTAGATGCGTTTGCCCAGTTCGCCTGGGTAGAGCTGAAAATCCTGACCTTCAGCTTCGCGTTGCAGAAACGTACAAAAGATTGTGCGGCTCATTACTCTTCCTCTTCAGTAACGCGCATATGCAGCGATATTTGCTGTGGATGCCGCAATTCTTGCAGCAGGCGTTCAACCGGTGCGGCTAGGCCCACGGCCGGTGGTTGCGCTAAGTTATACCAGAGACCCGGCCCATCATCCATCGCCGCGCCGGAAGAGGGCAGCGACAGCCACATTGGCACAATATCCAGATGGAAATGGCTGAAGGTATGGCGAAACGCCGTCAGCTGCTGCAATGTGCCGTCGTCGATGCCGCGCGAGCTGAGCCATGCCCGCAGCTCGCTTTCGGCGGCGAACTGCGGAAAGCAGAACAGGCCGCCCCAGAGACCGACAGGCGGACGCTGCTCCAGCCAGACGCCGTCGCCGCGCTGCATTAGCAGCATATAGCCGGTGCGCTCCGGCAGCGTCTGCTTCGGCTTTTTGCCGGGATAGCTGGCCCAGCTGCCTTCGGCGTAAGCGACGCAGCCGCTGTTTAGCGGGCAGATTTCACATTTGGGTTTGGAGCGGGTGCAGACCAGCGCGCCGAGATCCATCATCGCCTGGTTAAACTGGCTGACGCCCTGCGCGGGCGTCACCTCTTCGGCGATCTGCCAGAGGCGCTTCTCCACCTCTTTTTTGCCGGGCCAGCCGCCCACCGCGTAGCAGCGCGCCAGCACGCGCTTCACGTTGCCATCGAGAATCGGATAGTGCTGGCCGAGCGCCAGCGACAGCACCGCGCCGGCGGTAGAGCGTCCGACGCCGGGCAGCGCGGCGACCTCGTCAAAGGTTTCCGGAAACGCGCCGTGATGGCGATCGGCGACGGTTTGCGCCGCCTTATGTAAATTGCGCGCGCGCGCGTAATAGCCCAGGCCGGTCCACAGATGAAGCACTTCATCCAACGGCGCGGCGGCCAGATCGTTGACCGTCGGAAAGCGCGCCATAAAACGTTCAAAATAGGGGATAACGGTGGCGACCTGGGTCTGCTGCAGCATCACTTCGGAGAGCCAGACTTTATAAGGCGTTTTGGCCTGTTGCCACGGCAGGGTTTTACGTCCGAAGCGCTGATACCAGTCCAGCACCTGCTGCGCGAACTGTTGCGCTTGCATCATAAGAAGGAAAATTTCCGTTATTGCTCTACACTCAGGCAGGCATTCCAGCATAGACATTGCGTGGAGTAAACCGGAACTTTGCAAGTGCTTGCTTCTGTCCGGTAACTTTGCATAATGCCCGTTTTCCTGAATATGCAGACAGGCAGACACCGACATGATTAATGACGTCATCACACCGGAATTTGATGAAAACGGACGCCCTTTGCGTCGTATCCGCAGCTTCGTGCGCCGTCAGGGTCGCCTGACCAAAGGCCAGCAGCAGTCGCTTGACACTCTGTGGCCGGTCATGGGCGTGGAGTACCAGGCGGAGCCGGTGGATCTGGTGGCGTTATTTGGCCGTGAAGCGCCGGTAGTGCTGGAAATCGGTTTCGGCATGGGCGCCTCGCTGGTGGCGATGGCCAGCGCCAATCCGCAGCAGAATTTTCTCGGCATTGAAGTGCATGCGCCGGGCGTCGGCGCCTGTCTGGGATCGGCGCAGGAAGCGGGCGTCGAAAACCTGCGCGTCATGTGTCACGATGCGGTCGAAGTGCTGGAGAAGATGATCCCGGATAATTCGCTGCGCATGGTGCAGCTCTTTTTCCCCGATCCGTGGCATAAAGCGCGTCATAACAAGCGTCGCATCGTACAGCCGCCGTTCGCCGAGCTGGTGCTGCGCAAGTTGAAGCTGGGCGGCGTTTTCCATATGGCGACCGACTGGGAAGCTTACGCGGAACACATGCTGGAAGTGATGAACAGCGTGGACGGCTATAAAAACCAGTCTGAGACCAACGACTATGTGCCGCGTCCCGACACGCGGCCATTAACCAAATTTGAGCAGCGTGGGCAGCGTCTGGGCCACGGCGTATGGGATTTGATGTTTGAGAGGATCAAATAATGGCAATACAGCGTAGCCGTCGTTTACGGAAAAAGATGCATATCGATGAGTTTCAGGAGCTGGGGTTTTCCGTCGCCTGGACCTTCCCGCAGGGCACGTCGGTAGAAGAGATCGACGCCGCCGTTGACGCCTTTATCAATGAAGTGATCGAACCCAACGGCCTGGCGTTCGACGGCAGCGGCTATCTGCAATGGGAAGGTCTGGTCTGCCTGCAAAAGATCGGCAAATGCACCAATGAGCATCGCGAGCTGGTCCGTCAGTGGCTGGAAACGCGCAACATGGAAAGCGTGACGGTGACGGAACTCTTTGATGTGTGGTGGGACTAAGCTGTAAGGCCGCGCGTGCGTTTTCGACAGGCGCGGCTGCGGCCGCCTGCGTGGCGACAGGCGTTCACGTCTGACGCGGGCGAGCAGGACAATGATGTCCTTAATCTGATCCAGGAGTTTTTATGATGCGTAAAGCGCTGACGGGCGCACTCTTTCTGGCGGCGGTGCAGGCGCACGCGGCCTCCTATGAATGCCCGGTAAAACCGCAGGATGATGTGGTGATTACGCCGCAGTCGGTACAGGTGATCGGCGCCAGCGGCAATCTGGTGATCTCGCCGACAGGCGATCTTCAGTACAACGGTAAGCAGGTTCAGGTCGATAACGCGACGCGTCAGAAGGCGCTGGATTATCAGACGGCGCTGCGCCGCGATCTGCCGTGGGTCGATCAGGGCGCTTCGCAGCGGCTGGAGAAAGGCCGCGTGGCGCTGGATAAGGTCATTGTCGACAAGCTCGGCGCGGACAGCAACGTGCGCAATCGTCTCACCACGCTGGATAAACAGCTGAAGCAGCAGATGAACCGCATTATCGAGCATCGCAGCGACGGCCTGACCTTCCATCATCAGGCGATCGATCAGGTGCGCGCCGACGGCGAACGCCTGGTGCAGAGCAGTCTGGGCGGGGTCGTACAGGACAGCCTGAACGAGTTAGGCACCAAACAGGCTTCGCAGGGCAGCAACCCACTACAGGCGATTATGGGCAATCTCGGCGGCCTGCAGCAGGCGATCCAGGCGGAATGGAGCAATCAGGAGCAGGATTTCCAGAATTTCGGCCACGAAGTTTGCAACCGCGTCTCGGCGCTGGAGACCCAGCGTAAAGCAGTGCTGGCTGGGATCAAATAGTAAAAGGCCCTGACGGTCTTAGCGGACGGTTGGGGCGCTTATTAGTCATCGGCTAAGCCGCTGATGCGTTAGTTCAACGGCGCAACGTCGCTGAATCTAATATACCCCCTTTTATCGCTTAACCGATCCTGAGCTGAGGGATCGTATACCGATACATACATCCATTCTTGATTGACGGTTCTGATTTTCACTACGCTATCATTGCGGCTAAAGGTATATTCAACGTTAGCATTTTCTCTGGGCTCGTCCTTAAGCTGTCCGATAGCGGTATGTTCTTTAAGGATATAGGTCGTTAAATAAGGGAAACTGCCCCCATAGGCGCAGCCCGTATCGTCATCTGTCGTGGCATCCGATTTTGCGGCAGGCGTAAAAGAGACAAAGTCAGCGGCATAATGATCTGCATTGCATTCAACATAATGCCTGATTTCTTTAACGGTTAAATCTCCCTTCTGGTTAACGTACCACTCTTTATATTGCAAAAAATTAGCGGGTATATTATTAAAGTTGCTTTTTATAAAGATTATTTTATTTTCATCGCTGCCATCCATGAAAATGTCTATTACTTTCACTTTTTCCAGTGCGGACTCGTTAGGGAAATACCGGAAGCCTAATTGCGGAGTATTTATTGTAGCCTCATCGTTCCACTCTGCTTTCCAGTATGCCTGGAGAGTGCCCCCCTTCAAAGCCGTAACAGCCTGCGCCTGATAGCTAAAGGATAACAAACTCACTATTAAAATGAATAATGACATTAAACCGGGCTTACTGTTCATCTGCTTCCATCCACATAGCAAGAGGTGATAGTGATATTAAATTTAGATATGCCTTCTTTTTTTAGAATGTTTTTTATTTTTTTATACATGATAACGCTGTTTGTGACTTTGTCGATTAGCCGTTCTGTTCCCGGCAGAAGGCATCCCTGAGTGTCTCCAGGCGTATTGCCTAGATGAATATGATGGCACCTTAGCATTAAATAGTTTTGGTACAGGGTTATGAACAGCAAATTTATTACTGGCATGCCAAACAAGACTGTAATGGCCTTCTGGAATTCTTTTGTTTAAATTTGGCGTTTCGGTATCGGGTCCCGGGCATTCCAGGAAGTAGCCTTTAATTTCCGTTCCGGGGATGTTGAATTCGCTAATTGTGGATAAAGCCGTCTGCCATTTTCTCTGGATAAAAATCGTGTATGCCAAGAAATAACCTCCTGTTATTTAGTCCAATATCCCTTTGAGCCGCCAGCAGCTTTTTAACAGGGAGAGATATTTAGCATGTCGTCGGAGGCGGTTGAACGCCATAGCATTTTACACAATCATTTATTAACAGGGATAGAATGACGTAAGGAGGGAGATAACGTAAAAGCAATCAATGCATTAAGCCGTAATAAAGCGTTGAGTGATTAACGTAATGTCTTACCGGAATCAATAATACTCGCCCGTGCTTTAATTAATAACCATTCTGGTTTATGGAGAAAAGAAAGCGCACGACATCGGCTTAAATAAAACCGTCGACGGCAGTGCGCTTTTTTAATCGAAGGGATTACTCCGCCAGGAACAGCTCCAGCAGCGAGTTTAAAAACAGCTTTCCTTTTTCGGTCACCTGCCAGGTTTCCGCCGTTTCTGTCAGATAGCCTTTCGCCAGCGCCGTATCGATCTGCGGGCGAATCAGCGCCTCATCCAGGCCGGTATAGCGGCTGAAGTCGCTTCTCGGCGCAGGTTCCAGCAGGCGGAAGCGGTTCATAAAGAACTCGAAAGGTTTCTCCTCGTCCGCCACTTCATACTGCCTGTCCAGATAGTCGCCCGCCATAAAGCCGCGCGGATGGCGCGTTTTCACCGTGCGGACGATGCGTCCGTCCGGCTGGGTCAGCTTGCCGTGCGCGCCGCAGCCAATGCCGAGATAGTCGCCGAAGCGCCAGTAGTTCAGATTATGCTCGCAGCGATAGCCGGGCTTCGCGTAGGCGGAGGTCTCATACTGCTGATAGCCGGCGGCGGTCAGCAGCTGGTGGCCCTGCTCGAAAATATCCCACAGCGCGTCGTCATCCGGCAGCACCGGCGGGCGCGACGCGAACAGCGTATTCGGTTCGATGGTTAGCTGATACCAGGAGAGATGCGGCGGATTGAGCGCAATCGCCTGGCGCAGGTCGTCCAGCGCCTCGGTCAGCGACTGGTCAGGCAGGCCGTGCATCAGATCGAGGTTAAAGCTGCGCAGGTCTAGCCCGGCGGCCAGGTGCGCGGCGCGCTTCGCCTCTTCCGGGCCGTGAATGCGCCCAAGACGCTGGAGCTTCAGCGGACTGAAGCTCTGCACGCCGATAGAGATGCGATTTATGCCCGCTGCCTGATAGGCGCTGAAGCGATCGGCCTCCACCGTGCCGGGGTTGGCCTCCATGGTGATTTCTGCCCCGGCCGCCAGCGGCAGACGCGCGCGCACGCCGTCCAGCAGCTGATGCATCGCGCGGCTGCTCAGCAGGCTGGGCGTGCCGCCGCCGATAAAAATCGTGGCGACTTCCCGTCCGCTGGTCAGCGGCAGATCGCGATCCAGATCGGCCAGCAGGTGCGCAACATACTCTTCGTGCGGCACCTCACCTTTTAACGCGTGCGAATTGAAATCGCAGTAGGGGCATTTCTGTACGCACCACGGAATATGGATATAGAGGCTGAGCGGCGGAAGATTAGCCATTGCGCATCGCTTCCAGCAGCAGCGCCAGCGCTTTGCCGCGATGGGAAACGGCCTGTTTCTCCGCTTTGCTCAGCTCGGCGGCGGTTTTGCCCAGCGAGGGCACGAAGAACACCGGATCGTAGCCGAAGCCGCCTTTGCCCGCAGGCGCGCGTGCGATCTCGCCGCCCCAGCTGCCGTGGCATACCAGCGGCGTCGGGTCGGCGGCATGGCGCAGATAAACCAGCACGCAGTGGAACTGTGCCTGGCGCTGGCCATCCGCGACATCCTGCATCGCTTCCAACAGCTTTTGCAGGTTCTCGTCGTCGCTGGCCTCCTCGCCGGCGTAGCGGGCGGAATAAATGCCCGGCGCGCCGCCGAGCGCATCCACCGCCAGCCCGGAATCATCGGCGATAGCGGGAAGGCCGGTGATCCCGGCGGCATGGCGCGCCTTCAGAATGGCGTTTTCAATAAAGGTCAGGCCGGTCTCTTCGGCGGAGACCACGCCCAGCTCGGTTTGCGCCACAATATCCAGCCCGAAATCAGCCAGCAGATCGGCCATTTCACGCACTTTGCCGGGGTTACCGGTGGCGAGGACAACTTTTTGCATATCAGTTCCAGAAACGTTTACTACGAAAAACAATTACAGCTGCGCCCAGCCGGGAATGAAATCCATGCCCAGGAAGTTCAGCATATAGAGGATCAGAATCACCACCATTGCGGAGAAGTCGATGCCGCCCATCGCCGGCAGGAAACGACGCACCGGCGCCATCAGCGGCTCGGTCAGCTGAATCAGCACGTAGTCCACCGGGTTGCGGCCCTGGCTTATCCAGCTCATCAGCGAGCGCACGATAATTACCCAGAACACCAGCACGCCCGCTGCTTTCACCAGCGACACCAGACCGAAATAGAGGAAGATCGGATCGAACAGGAAAATGCGGCTTTGCAGCGCAAAGACCAGCGTGAACATCAGCACGCTCAGCACCCAGGCCAGCAGCAGCGAGGCGGTATCCAGCGGCCCGATAGAGGGGATCACGCGGCGCAGCGGCTTCACCACCGGCTGGGTGATTTTGACCACGAACTGGGAAAACGGGTTGTAGAAATCGCATCTCGCCCACTGCATCCAGATGCGCAGCAGCAGCACTTTTACATACAGGTTAAGCAGCGTCGATACCAAAAAAGTCAACGTCAGCATGAGGTTCCTCAATTATTGTTGTGGGTGGTGGCGCCGTAATCGCGCGCGCCGAAAATGGCGGTGCCGATACGGACCATGGTACTGCCTGCCGCGATAGCGGCTTCCATATCGTCGCTCATTCCCAGAGAAAGTGTATCGACGGATGGGTAATGCTTTTTCAACGACGCCAGCGCGTCCGCCATGCGCTGACAAACCGCAAGCTGACGCTCATAGCTTTTTTCCGGCGCCGGAATCGCCATCAGTCCACGCAGCCGCAGACGCGGCAACGCCGCCACCGCCTGCGCCAGCTCCGGCAGCGCCTCCAGCATAATGCCAGATTTGCTGTTTTCGTCACTGATGTTTACCTGAATTAACACATTCAGCGGCGGCAGATGGGCAGGGCGCTGATCGTTCAGGCGCGTCGCGATGCGCAGCCTGTCGATGGTATGGCACCAGGCGAAATGTTCGGCCACCAGACGGCTTTTGTTCGACTGGAGCGGCCCGATAAAGTGCCATTCCGGCGACAGGGCGTCGCCCAACGCCGCGATCTTATCCACCCCTTCCTGGACGTAGTTCTCGCCGAAGGCGCGCTGTCCCGCCGCCAGCGCTTCTGCGACATCGCTCGCAGGTTTGGTTTTACTGACGGCAAGCAGCGTAATTTCTTGCGGATCGCGGCCGCAACTCGCCGCCGCCGCCGCGATGCGCTGACGAACTTGCTGTAAGTTGTGCTGAATAGAAGTCATAGTCAGGAGAATGTCATGGATGTGGAGGAAATCGTGGCCCTTAGTGTAAAGCATAATGCGGCCGATCTGCACCTTTGTAGCGGACATTTGCCGCACTGGCGCCGTCACGGGGTGCTGGAGCCGATGTCCGATTTCCCGCCCATAGCGTCGGCGCAGCTTGAAGCGCTGGCGCAGCGCTGGCTGGACGCGCCGCAGCAGCGCTGCCTCGCCGCCGATGGCCATATCGATTTCGCGATGACCTCTGGCGGCCAGCGGCTGCGCGCCAATCTGTTCCGGCAGCGGATGGGCATGTCGCTGGCGCTGCGTCTTATCGCTGATAAGTGCCCGTCGCTGGAGGATCTGCGGCTGCCCGCCAGCGTGCCGCCGCTGCTGGCGCAGCAGGATGGTCTGATCCTGATTACCGGCGCGACCGGCAGCGGCAAATCGACCACGCTGGCTTCGATGGTCGATGAGCTGAATCAGCACCAGGCGCGCCATATCATCACGCTGGAAGATCCGGTGGAGTTTATTCATGTCAGCCGTCGCGCGTTAATCCAGCAGCGGCAGATCGGCCTGCATTGCAGCAGCTTTCAGCAGGGGCTGCGCGCGGCGCTGCGGGAAGATCCCGATGTGATTCTGTTGGGGGAGCTGCGCGATCTCGACACTATCTCGCTGGCGTTAACGGCGGCGGAAACCGGTCATCTGGTACTGGCGACGCTGCATACGCGCGGCGCGGCGCAAGCGGTGGATCGCCTGATCGACGTCTTTCCAGCCGAGCAGAAGAATTTGGTGCGTAGCCAACTGGCGGGCAGTCTGAAGGCGATTATCGCCCAGCGGCTGACGGCGGCTAAAGAGGCAGGGCGCATCGGCCTGTATGAAGTGCTGATCAATACGCCCGCCGTTGCCAGCCTGATACGCGAAGGAAAAACGCATCAGATCGGCGGACTGCTGCAAACCGGCATGCAGTCAGGCATGCAGACGTTTGAACAGAGCCTGCGGCAGCGAGAGCGGCAGGGGCTGATCGCTACGCCGTCAGATTCTCAAACCAGCTTTCCAGAATAATCACCGCCGACAGCGAATCGACGCTGCCCTTGGTCAACGCCTTATAGCCGCCGCGCGAGAAAAGATCGGCGCGCGCCTCCACGGTGCTGAGACGCTCGTCGTGCAAATCAACCTGCACGCCGAAACGGCCATGCAGGCGATTGGCGAACTTGCGCGCTCTGGCGGTCAGCGGCTGTTCGGTGCCGTCCATATTTAACGGCAGCCCGACAATCACGCGGTCGGGCTGCCACTCTTTCAGCAGGCGCTCAATCTGCTCCCAATTGGGGACGCCGTCCTGCGCTTTCAGCGCGTTCAGCGGACGTGCGGTGCCGGTAAGCTGCTGGCCGACGGCGACGCCGATGCTCTTGGTGCCAAAATCAAACGCCAGAAGGGTCATGCTGCTCATCAGGCGTGGCCAGCCTCGCTGGTGATGTTATGGATATCGACGCCGATGCTTTTCGCCGCTTCGCGCCAGCGCTCGGCTATCGGCGTATGGAACAGAATATTGCTGTCAGCCGGGGTAGTGAGCCAGGCGTTTTCCAGCAGCTCGCCTTCCAGCTGATCCTTCTCCCACGCGCAGTAGCCCAGGGCAACCAGCACATGCTCCGGCTGCTCTGCGGTGCCAAGCGATTCCAGTACGTCGCGCGAGGTGGTAATCACCGTGTTATCGGAGATGCGGATGCTCGATGCGAAAGTGCGCTGGGCGGAATGCAGAATAAAGCCGCGATCTTCCGCCAGCGGGCCGCCGGAAAAGACGGGCTTATCCAGCTTGATCTGCGGGTCGCGCGGCGAGGGCGCGATTTTCAGCTTGGTCAGAATGCTTTCAACCGTCAGGTTTTCCATCGGCTTGTTGATGATAATCCCCATGGCGCCGTCCTGATTATGCTCACAGACGTAAACCACCGAACGTTTAAAGAACGGGTCCAGGAGAGCGGGCATCGCAATCAAAAAATGGTGCTGTAAATTCATTCTCACTCGTTCTGAATACGGGTTAAAAGCTAACGGCGTATCACCGAAGAGACAATTAACGGGTTAAGACGGGGCCGCAGCCCCGTTCAGCGTCACGCCAGGCGCTTCTCGATCGCATCCATCAACATACCGGTGATGGAGACCGGGAAGGCGGCTTCAATTTCACGAATGCAGGTCGGGCTGGTGACGTTGATTTCAGTCAGCTTGTCGCCAATGATATCCAGCCCAACGAAAATCAGTCCTTTCTCTTTCAGCGTCGGTCCAACGCGGCGCGCGATTTCCCAGTCGCTTTCGCTCAGCGGGCGCGCTTCGCCGCGGCCGCCGGCGGCCAGGTTGCCGCGCGTCTCGCCTGATTGCGGAATACGCGCCAGGCAATAAGGCACCGGCTCGCCGTCCACTACCAGCACGCGCTTATCGCCCTCTTTAATCGCCGGCAGATAGTTCTGCGCCATGCAGAAGAAGCTGCCGTGATTGGTCAGGGTTTCGATAATTACTCCCACGTTCGGATCGTCCTGCTTCACGCGGAAGATAGAGGAGCCGCCCATGCCGTCCAGCGGTTTCAGAATAATATCGCCGTGCTGGCTCCAGAAATCACGAATGCGTTTCGCGTTGCGCGTCACCAGCGTATCGGGCGTCAGTTCAGCGAACCAGGCGGTGAACAGCTTTTCGTTACAGTCGCGCAGGCTCTGCGGTTTGTTGACGATCAGCACGCCCTGTTCTTCCGCACGCTCCAGCATATAGGTTGCGTAAATAAATTCTGTGTCGAAAGGCGGATCTTTGCGCATCAGAATAACGTTCAGATCGGAGAGCGGAATATCCTGCTCGCTGCCGAACGTAAACCATTTGTCGTAGTTCTGCTCGACGCTCAGCGTGCGGGTGCGGCCATAGGCTACGCCGCCGCGCAAATAGAGATCGTTCATCTCCATATAGTGAATTTCATAACCGCGGCGCTGTGCTTCCAGCAGCATTGCAAAGCTGGAGTCTTTTTTAATGTTGATCGTCGTAATAGGGTCCATGACGATGCCAAGCTTAATCATTCTGTTCTCCTCGATCGGGCGGTCGGTATGCCGCTTGCCGCAGGTTGGCATAAATTCAGTTTACAGGCTTAACGCAATGGGCCGCCTGTTTAGCTTAACCCAGATCGCCAAATCTCACCTGAAGCGCTGTAATGGCGGTCAGCGCGGTGGTTTCCGTACGCAATACGCGCGGTCCCAGCAGGATATCGGTAAAACCATGGCGTCCGGTCATCGCGATCTCGTCGGCGGACAGGCCGCCCTCCGGGCCGATCAGCAGGCGCACCCGCTCAACCGGCTGCGGCAGCGTATTGATGCTGTGCTGCGCGCGCGGATGGAGATTTAGCTTCAGGCCGTTCTCCTGTTCCGCGCACCAGGCTTCCAGCGTCATCGCCTCGCGTATCTCCGGCACGCTGTTGCGGCCGCACTGTTCGCAGGCAGCAATGGCGATTTTGCGCCATTGCTGAATCTTTTTCGCCTGTCTTTCGGCGTCCAGCTTTACGCCACAGCGTTCAGAAAACAAGGGGGTAATCACATTTACACCCAGTTCGATCGATTTCTGGATGGTGAATTCCATTTTTTCGCCGCGCGACATCACCTGACCCAGGTGCAGATGAAGCGGGGATTCGCGGCTCTCCGCGCGGCTCTGCATGATTTTTACCGTTACGCTGCGCTTATCGACGCGCAGAATTTCGGCGTCAAAAACCAGATTACTGCCATCGAACAGCTCCAGCGCCTGGCCGCTGCTCATGCGCAGCACGCGGCCGACGTGGCCAGCGGCATCTTCGCTAAGGGCGATATCAGCGCCGACCGTTAAGGTTTCCGGGTGGTAAATGCGGGGTATACGCATGTCGTTCCTGATAATAACAGGCCGCGCAGCCGCGCGGCGTAAGCGATTCGGCGTAACGGACGCGTCGGATAATGCGCCCGCTGCGCGGTGGTTTTTAGTGTAGGGCAGCGCTTTTAGCGCTGGCAAGCGCGCGCGACATACGGGTTGTGATTACCCTGAATGCTGGCGATGCGGCTGTCCCGTTTGCACTCCCAGTCGCTGACTGGATACTGCTTATCCCACACTTCAAACAGCTGCGTTTGCTGGCGCGACAGGCGCAGCTGGTAGCGATCGCGCATATAGAAGTAGGTGCGGGCGATAATGCCCCGCGCGCGGGCAGGCGGCTCCGCCAGCTTGTTTTTGAAGTCGATTTTCATTTCGCACTGGCCATACTGGCGCTCGCTGCCGTTCCACTGGCTGTAGAGAAAGTTGCCGCGATCGCCGTTCACTTCGCCGATAGCGGGCTGCAGGTTATGCAGATCAGATTCGATCTGGCGATAGCCCTCATCTTTGGCGCAGTTTTTACGACCGCCATCCTGCCAGCACTGGCGCTGATGGCCGAACTGCCAGGCGGGCACCACATGCTCCCATTCAATACGGCTGGCGCGGTTGGCGTTTTTACGTACCTGATAGCCGCAGGAGGCGAGATCGGGCACCCCTTTTTTTCCCTGCCAGTTGATTTTACAGCCGCAGTAAAACGTGCCCGGCGCATCGGCGTTGATTTCAGCGGATACCTTCTTCGCCTGCTGAAAGTTATTCTGATGATAAGTTTGACCGCTCAGGCTGTGGGCGGCCAGCGGGGCGATCAGCGCGGTAAACGCAACGGTAAAGAGAAATTTGCGAGACATATTCCATTTTTGCAGCTGATGAAAAAGAGCGCGCAGCGTACCAGATTGCGCCGTTTGTCGGAATGGGAAAGCGTCACGGAAAGCAAGCGCCATGCGTCTTTAAACGGGCCGCGCGGGGAAAACGCGGCGGAGAATTAATCGGCGGCGGGCTGATAGTCGCCAGGCTGCAACCGCTCGCCGCAGCGAACGCAGCGATATTCCGTTTCGCCGCGCAATACGCGGTTATGGCGGCGCACGGTCAGATGATGCTGCTGACAGCGGCAGCGCCAGGGAAACGTTTTCCCCTGTACCGACGCGACCTCAAACTGATGGGTGCGGCGCGCCGGCACCTCCAGAATGGTCTCCATCATCCATTTCCACTCTTTGCCGTGCGGCGCCACACGGCCGAAGCGACGCCAGACCAGCAGGTGCGCCAGCTCATGCGGCACCACTTCATCAATAAATGCCTGCTGGTTTTCCAGCAGCAGCACCGGATTCAGGCGAATCTCCCAGCTTTGCAGCCAGGCGGTGCCCGCAGCAGTGCCGCGCTGCTGCCAGTTCAGCCCAGGCTCAGGATAGTCGCTGCCGAGGCGCTGATTGGCCTGTTGCAGCTTGTCACGCAGCGAGCGCATGATGGCCTGCTGCAAGGCGATAGGAAGTCGGACAGGTTTCATAAGGCGCAAGCATACGGCGCGGCACGCGGGAAAACAATGGGCGTTAACGGGGCGAAAAAAAGGGGCCGCAGCATGCGGCCCCTCTGATGCAACGCGTGGTTATCAGTCGTGCGAACCGATATCGCGCAGTTTCTTGCCTGACATCAGGTTACGCTCGATGTGCTCCAGCGAGACGTTTTTCGTCTCCGGGATCAGCATCACGGTAAGGATGATGAACAGAATATTCAGGCCCGCGTATACCCAGAAGGTGTTGGCGTTGCCCAGCGTGTTCAGCATCGTCAGGAAGGTCGCGCCGACAATCATGTTGGCGATCCAGTTGGTGGTGGTAGAGACGGTAATACCGAAATCGCGGCCTTTCAGCGGCTGAATTTCAGAGCACAGCACCCAAATCAGCGGACCGGCGCTCATGGCGAAGCCGATGATAAACATCAGCAGCATGGCGATAGCGAAATACTGCGCGCCCTGCGATTCGATGCCGATGTGCAGCATGGTGCCCAGTACGCCCATACCGGCCGCCATCACCAGGAAGCCCAGCGTCAGGGTCGGCTTACGGCCCCAGCGATCCACCAGACCGATCGCGATAAAGGTCGCCAGTACGTTGATCAGGCCGACAATCACCGTGCCCCACATCTGCTCTTTGGTGTCGCTGAAGCCAGCGATTTCAAAGATTTTCGGCGCGTAGTACATAATGACGTTCATACCGGTGAACTGCTGCATCACCTGTAGCAGAATGCCGAGGAACACCGCGCGACGGAAGTTGCTGTTGCTGCGGAACAGGCTCCAACCGGACTGTTTGATCTTCAGGCTCTCGCGAATTTCATCCAGCTCGCGTTTCGCCTGCTCGCTGGTGTCACGCAGGCGATCCAGCACGCGCTGCGCGTCGCGGAAATGGCCCTTCGCCGCCAGCCAGCGCGGGCTGTTGGGCAGGAAAAAGACGCCGACCAGCAGCAGCACCGCCGGGAGGGTGATGACGCCCAGCATCCAGCGCCAGTTGCCGGTGTAGCTGAACGCGGTATCGGAGAGATAGGCGCCCAGAATACCGATGGTGATCATCAGCTGATAAAGCGAAATCATGCTGCCGCGAATTTTTTCCGGCGCGATTTCAGACAGGTAAAGCGGCGCGGTATAGGAGGCGACGCCTACGGCCAGGCCAAGCACCACGCGCGCGGCGATCAGCATTTCCGGGTTCGGCGCCATCGCCGACCAGAGCGACCCGATAACAAACAGGACCGCGCCAGCCATCAGGCTCTTTTTACGGCCAAGACGGGAGGACATCCAACCGCTGCCGATCGCGCCAATCGCGGCGCCAAACATCATGGAGCTGACAATCCACTCCTGTTGATGGCTGGTGACGTTAAAATCCTTAGCGATAAAGGGCAGGGCGCCGGCGATAACGCCGATATCCAGACCAAACAGCAGACCGGCAAGGGCTGCAAGAAAGCAGACAAATAAGGTCATGACCTTATTTGAGGTTCTGCTTTTGTGGGTATTACCAGGCATAGTGCCTCCGAATAGTATCTCTCATTGTAGTTATCGATGTTAAGAAACCTGAGCAGAGCAAAAAGTGAGACGGATCACAGAGGTGTAATCGGTTACACACGCCGGAACCCTGAAAACCAGCATTTATCACCAGGCTCAGATTACATAACCAGTAAGGTATAGCACCTGTTAAGTTTCTGACATGCCAGTGTTAACCGGCTATCAGACGACGCTGAAAATAACGCATTTTCCGGCAAAATACATCCGCGATTAATTCCTAAATGGCAGAAATATAAGGTCTTTCAATTTGTAAGCGTTATCATGCCAGCGGTAAGCACAGGCAACGAAAAGTGTAGCTGGTGAAAGCGAAAAACGAGGGACAAAAAAGGGGCACAATGTGCCCCTTGAGAGTATTACGCCGCTCTGAGCAGAGCAGCGAAAGGTATTACAGACCGGCCGCGTCGCGCAGCAGCTGCGCTTTGTCGGTTTTTTCCCACGGGAAATGCTCACGACCGAAGTGGCCATAGGCTGCCGTTTCACGATAGATCGGCTGCAGAAGATCCAGCATCTGAATCAGACCGTAAGGACGCAGATCGAAGAACTCGCGCACCAGCAGCGTCAGCTGCTCGGTCGGGATTTTTTCGGTGCCGAAAGTTTCCACCATGATGGAGGTCGGCTCCGCCACGCCGATGGCGTAGGAAACCTGGATCTCACAACGATCCGCCAGGCCCGCCGCCACGATGTTTTTCGCTACGTAGCGCGCCGCGTAGGCCGCTGAACGGTCCACTTTAGACGGGTCTTTGCCGGAGAAAGCGCCGCCGCCGTGACGCGCCATGCCGCCGTAGGTGTCAACAATGATCTTACGACCGGTCAGGCCGCAGTCGCCCATCGGGCCGCCGATAACGAAACGGCCGGTCGGGTTGATGAAATATTTGGTGCTGGCGTTCAGCCACTCGGTCGGCAGAACCGGCTTAATGATCTCCTCCATTACCGCTTCCTGCAGCGCGGACTGGGAAATCTCTTCTGAATGCTGAGTGGAGAGCACCACCGCGTCGATGCCGACGATTTTGCCGCCGTCATACTGGAAGGTTACCTGGCTTTTCGCGTCCGGGCGCAGCCACGGCAGCGCGCCGTTTTTACGCACTTCAGACTGACGCTGCACCAGACGGTGCGCGTAGGTGACCGGCGCCGGCATCAGCACGTCGGTTTCGTTGGTGGCGTAGCCGAACATCAGGCCCTGATCGCCCGCGCCCTGTTCCAGCGGATCGGTACGGTCAACGCCCTGGTTGATATCGGGAGACTGCTTGCCGATGGCGCTCAGTACGGCGCAGGAGTTGGCGTCAAAGCCCATATCAGAGTGAACATAGCCGATGTCGCGCACGGTCTGGCGAGTGATCTCTTCGATATCCACCCAGGCGCTGGTGGTGATTTCACCGCCGACCAGCACCATGCCTGTTTTTACATAGGTTTCACAGGCGACGCGTGCTTTAGGGTCCTGAGCGAGGATCGCGTCAAGAACGGCGTCCGAAATCTGATCAGCGATTTTATCGGGATGTCCCTCTGATACGGACTCGGAGGTAAAAAGGTGTTTAGCCATTTTATTCTTTACCTTACTAAAACGGTTTAATGAAAACTGCCTGGTGCAGGAGAAATGCTCCGCCTGACCCGACGCCCCTTCAGGCAAAGCCGTGAGCAGTACAGGAGTTAACCAGTTTAGATGGATTAACATCTGGACGTCTATTTTAGGTTACTCCCTAAGCGAATTGCCAGCCCTTTTTCTTCTTGAGCATTTTCTGAGTATCGGCAACCGGCAAAATTTCCTGACGGCAATTGCAGGTTACATAATTTGTTTTTGCATTTTGCCCCACGCAGCGGTATAAAACGCGGCTGCTGTTTTCAGCGAAAAAAGGGCGCCTCGCGTCCGGCCCGTCAGATTTCAGATCTGATTTTCACCCTCAGGCCTTTTTTCCACATGCCCGGCATGTGTGGAGGTGATACGAGTAATGAACCAGGTTTTCATCCTTTCTTCCGGTTCGCTCCGCTGCGCTAACGTGCGGTCGACTCTTTCCGTTCGCTCCTCCGCCAGCCTCTTCTGCCGAAGTTTTCTCTGTTTCGGTAATCAACACGACACGAGCGCAGGCTAACTTGCTACAGTTTTGACAGGGAGCCTTCAGCGTGGCTGAGGGCGTGCTGTGCTTTTTTTCTCCCGCAACACGGAGTTCGGCGACGTGTTTTACACTGAATCTATGCAGCAGGCGGCTGAGGCGACAGTTCAGCATTTTATGCTGGCAGCCAGGCCAAAGCGTGGCTTGTTCTGGCAGCGCCAAACTGCGATAGTTTTTAATTATTCTGCAACACTGGTTAACGTTGAGGTTCGCGATGTCTGACGACATAAAGAATATCAAGGGTTCGTCAGCAGGCGAACAGGGTGGACTGCGCTCGATGCAGGAGGTGGCTATGAGCGATCAAGATGCCAGCAGAATGCTGCGCACCTATAACATTGCCTGGTGGGGCAACAACTATTACGACGTGAACGAACTGGGGCACATCAGCGTCTGTCCTGACCCGGATATGCCGGATGTGCGCGTCGATCTCGCCCGTCTGGTAAAAGAGCGCGAGGCTGACGGTCAACGTCTGCCGGCGCTGTTCTGCTTCCCGCAGATCCTGCAACACCGTTTACGCTCCATTAACGCCGCCTTTAAACGCGCGCGGGAATCTTACGGCTATAACGGCGACTATTTTCTGGTTTACCCGATCAAGGTCAACCAGCATAAGCGCGTGATCGAATCGCTGATTAACTCCGGCGAGCCGCTGGGCCTGGAAGCGGGATCCAAAGCGGAGCTGATGGCGGTGCTGGCGCACGCTGGCAAGACGCGCACGGTGATCGTCTGCAACGGCTATAAAGATCGTGAATATATCCGCCTGGCGCTGATCGGCGAGAAAATGGGCCACAAGGTTTACCTGGTGATTGAAAAAATGACCGAGGTGAAACTGGTGCTGGAAGAGGCGGAGCGTCTGAACGTGGTGCCGCGTCTCGGCATCCGCGCTCGTCTGGCTTCTCAGGGCTCCGGCAAATGGCAGTCCAGCGGCGGCGAAAAATCGAAGTTCGGTCTTTCCGCGTCGCAGGTGTTGCAGCTGGTGGAGATCATGCGCAACGCGGGTCGTCTCGACAGCCTGCAACTGCTGCATTTCCATCTCGGCTCGCAGATGGCGAATATTCGCGATATCGCCACCGGCGTGCGTGAATCGGCGCGCTTCTACGTTGAGCTGGCGAAGCTGGGCGTCAATATCCACTGCTTCGACGTCGGCGGCGGTCTGGGCGTCGATTATGAAGGCACCCGCTCGCAGTCCGACTGCTCGGTAAACTACGGCCTGAACGAATACGCCAACAACGTAATTTGGGCCATCGGCGACGCCTGCGAGGAGCATGGTCTGCCGCACCCGACGGTCATCACCGAATCGGGCCGCGCCGTGACCGCGCACCACACCGTGCTGGTCTCCAACATCATCGGCGTGGAGCGCAACGAGTTCAGCAAGCCCACCGAGCCCGACGCGGATGCGCCGCGCCCGCTGCTCAGCATGTGGGAAACCTGGCAGGAGATGCACGAACCGAACACGCGCCGTTCGCTGCGCGAGTGGCTGCACGACAGCCAGATGGATCTGCACGATATCCATACCGGCTATTCGCAGGGCACCTACGATCTGTCGCAGCGCGCCTGGGCGGAACAGCTCTATCTGAGCATCTGCCACTATATTCAGCAGCATCTCGATCCGAGCAACCGCGCCCATCGTCCGATTATCGATGAGCTACAGGAGCGCATGGCGGACAAGATTTACGTCAACTTCTCGCTGTTCCAGTCAATGCCGGATGCGTGGGGCATCGATCAGCTCTTCCCGGTGCTGCCGCTGGAAGGCCTGGACAAGCCGCCGGAGCGTCGCGCGGTGCTGCTGGACATCACCTGTGATTCCGATGGCACTATCGACCACTACGTCGACGGCGACGGCATCGCCACCACCATGCCGATGCCGCAGTACGACGCGGACAATCCGCCGATGCTCGGCTTCTTTATGGTCGGCGCCTATCAGGAGATCCTGGGCAACATGCATAACCTGTTCGGCGATACCGAAGCGGTGGACGTGTACGCCTTCCAGGACGGTAGCGTGGAAGTGCAGCTCTCCGACGAAGGGGATACGGTGGCGGACATGCTGGAGTATGTGCAGCTGAATCCGCAGGAGCTGCTGGATCTGTTCCGTTCTCAGGTGAAGCAGAGCGATCTGGACGAGGAGCTGCGCGCGCAGTTCCTGGAAGAGTTCGAGGCGGGCCTTTACGGCTACACCTATTTAGAAGACGAATAAACGACGATGCGGCGGCAAGGGTCGCAAAATGACATTGCCGCCAGCGCGCCGCGCGGCGATAATCGCCGCCAGCAGAGCGACTCATCAATCCCTTCCTCGTCGGGTTTAACGACGCGGAGGGGATTTTTTTCATCTGAACAGCCATGTCGGCCGCGCCGCCATGCATAAAAGGAGTTGTTATGAATAACACCAACACCTTAGGTCATCAGTACGATAACTCACTGGTTTCAAACGCCTTCGGTTTTATGCGTTTTCCGGTTAACTTCCAGCCGTACGACAGTGACGCCGAATGGGTAATCACCGGCATTCCGTTCGACGCCGCCACGTCAGGCCGCCCAGGCAGCCGCCTGGGACCGGGCGCTATCCGTCAGATCTCTACCAATCTGGCGTGGGAAGGCTGCCGCTGGCCGTGGAACTTCGATCTGCGCGAGCGTCTGAACATCATCGACTGCGGCGATCTGGTTTACGCCTTTGGCGACTCTCAGGATCTGACCGACAAGCTGCAGGCGCACGCGGAAAAACTGCTGGCCAGCGGCAAACGCATGCTGACTTTCGGCGGCGACCACTACATCACGCTGCCGCTGCTGCGCGCGCACGCGAAGCATTTCGGCAAAATGGCGCTGGTGCATTTCGATGCGCACACCGATACCTACTCCAACGGCCCGACCTTCGACCACGGCACCATGTTCCACCATGCGCCGCAGGAAGGCCTGATCGATCCACAACGTTCCGTGCAGATCGGCATTCGCACCGAGTTCGATAAAGATCTCGGCTATCATGTGCTGGATGCGGCGCAGGTTAACGATCGCGGCGTGGACGATATTCTGGCGCAGGTGAAACAGATCGTCGGCGATATGCCGGTTTACCTGACCTTCGATATCGACTGCCTCGATCCGGCCCACGCGCCGGGCACCGGCACGCCGGTTATCGGCGGCCTGACCACCGACAAAGCGCTGAAGCTGATTCGTGGATTGCAGGGGCTGGATATCGTCGGTATGGATCTGGTAGAAGTGGCGCCAGGCTACGACCAGTCCGATCTCACCTCGCTGGCGGCGGCGACTATCGCGCTGGATATGCTGCACGTTCAGGCGGTCAATAAAGCGAATAAAGGCTAACGCCCGTGCCGCCGCGTTATCTGAACGCGGCGGTATTTTTCTGTCGTCACCCTTCTCAGAAATATCTTAATTACGCATCGCTTTATTCTTTTTATTTACGTACCAGGGAACGACGCTATTTAATCGTTTTTGAACAGGGCCATCGTTATTTATTGTGTGATGACTGTCAAATTACCAAAATAGCCAGAATCCATGTCCACACTAAAAATGTGGAGGGCATTAGCTAAGCGTGCCTCTATTTTTCTTTTTCCCGCTAAATGTATCCATCCCCAATCTCATTTCCTGGTTCCTGTTCTTATCCCATTATTAATAATCACGCAGCTAAAATGGTTCTCCGGTGAAACTCGTTGTTTTTAATATGAAATTTAAAAATAAGTTTCACGGATGAAACGCTAACTTTTCTCGTCTTTTATTTTTACCGCAGAGCAACGATCGCTGCTTTTTTATTTCTCGTTGCTTCTTTTCGTGATCGCTCCCACAGTTGGTTAACTAAAAGTAACTGAATTAACAATTTCGCTACCTTGCCGCTTGACGAAAATCCCACCGCTTTTATATTGGCCGTATTAAATAAGAAACAGTGTTTCATATATGAAACAAAAGCCTGGAGGATCGCAATGAGCTGGATAGGCGTGTGTGACGCAGAACAAGTGCAGGAAGATTTTCCCTACAGCGGCAGGGTGGACGGTAAAGAGATCGGCATTTATCTCGTCGACGGCGAATATTACGCCCTCGAAGATATTTGTCCGCACGCTTACGCGTTGCTGAGCCAGGGATTTGTCGAAGACGGCAAAGTGGAATGTCCGCTGCACGAGGCGGTATTTGATTTAAAAACCGGCCAGTGCCTGCACGGCCCCGGCGGACGCAATCTCCAGCGCTATCCGGTACGTGTCGAAGGCAATCAGATTCAAATCACTTTTATCGAGGAGAGCGTGGCATGAGCGCATCCCTGGAATTCAATCCGGCGCTGCCGGAAAGCCGTCAGTTCACACCGCCAAAAGAGGGCGGCAACGGCACCATCCACAAGCCTGGCGACTATCAAAACCTGATTTGGCAAACCCGCAGCCGCGCGCCGGAAAGCTGGGAGCTGAGCCTGATCGCGCAGCTGGAAACGCTGTTCGAGCAGGGCGTGGAAACGCTGCCGGCGCTGGTGGAGCGCCTGAACGCGGTGAAAATGCATGACCATCAGGGCGAAGCCTGGAGCGAAGCGAGCTTTCGGGCCTTTTTGCAGGTAAACGGATACTGAGGGGAAGGCGATGACGACGGCAGTTCAAGAGTATCTCGATAAAGGATTGCGCGGTTTATGGTATCCGGTGCTGGCGAGCTGGGAAGTCCAGTCCGCGCCGGTCGGGATCACGCGCCTTGGCGAACAGATTGTGGTGTGGCGCAATCAGAATGGTCAGGTGCAGGCGCTGGAGGATCGTTGTCCGCATCGCGGCGCGCGCCTGTCGATGGGCTGGAACCTCGGCGATCGCATCGCCTGCTGGTATCACGGCGTGGAGGTCGGCGGCAGCGGCGAAGTGAAAAGCGTGCCGGCAGTCGATCGCTGTCCGCTGGTGGGGCAGCAGTGCGTGCGCAGCTATAACGTGCAGGAGGCGCACGGCGCGATTTTCCTCTGGTTCGGCGTTACCGCCGACCAGACGCCGGAGCCGCTGAGCTTTCCGCAGGAGCTGGCGGACAGTGAAAGCTATAGCCACTTTCTTTGCACCGCCGCCTGGAACTGCAACTACCAGTATGCACTGGAAAACGTAATGGACCCGATGCACGGCACCTACCTGCACTCCTCATCGCACTCGATGGCGGAAGGCGATCGCCAGGCGGAAATGGTGCTGCAACCGACTCAGACCGGCTTTACCTTTGAGAAAAAAGGGCAGAGCGGCGTCAACTTCGACTGGGTGGAGTTCGGCGCCAGCGGCGCTTACTGGATGCGCCTTTCTATCCCCTATAAAAAACGTTTCGGGCCGGGCGGCCACTTCTGGATCGTCGGCATGGTGGTGCCGGAGGACAATGACCACTGCCGCGTCTTTTTCTGGCGCATCCGCCGCGTGCAGGGCTGGCAGCGCGATATGTGGCGCTTTATCTACCGTAACCGGCTGGAAAAACTGCACTGGGAGGTGCTGGAGCAGGATCGCGTGGTGCTGGAGAATCTTGCGCCGAACGCGCGCGAGCATGAGTACCTCTATCAGCACGACGTCGGCCTGTCGCGCCTGCGCCGCATGATGCAGAAGGCGGCGAAAGAACAGCTCGCCCAGCGTGAAGCGCAGCAGGGAGCCGCCTGATGAACGGCCTGCTGCAGGATAAACGCATCGTGATCACCGGCGCGGCGCGCGGACTGGGTTATGCCTTCGCCGCGGCGTGCGCCGAGCAGGGCGCGCAGGTGGTGATGTGCGACATCCTCCAGGGCGAGCTGGCGGAAAGCGCCCAGCGTCTGCGTCAGCAGGGATATCGCGTAGAGGATCATGCTATCGATCTGGCTGACGGCGAGCATATCGAACAGACGTTTCGCGTCATTGGCAAACAGGGCGCGATTGACGGCCTGGTGAACAACGCGGCGCTGGCGACCGGCGTCGGCGGCAAGGATATGTTCGATTATGACCCGACGCTTTGGGATCGGGTAATGACGGTCAATGTCAAAGGCACCTGGCTGGTGACGCGCGCCGCCGTGCCGCTGATGCGTCCCGGTTCCGGCATCGTCAACGTGGCGTCGGACACCGCGCTGTGGGGGGCGCCGCGCCTGATGGCCTACGTCGCCAGCAAAGGCGCCGTCATCGCCATGACGCGATCGATGGCGCGTGAGCTGGGCGAAAAACGCATCCGCATTAACGCCATCGCGCCTGGCCTGACGCGCGTCGAAGCGACGGAGTATGTGCCGGCAGAGCGGCATCAACTGTATGAAAACGGACGGGCGTTGAGCGGCGCGCAGCTGCCGGAAGATGTCACCGGCAGCACGCTGTGGCTGCTGAGCGACCTGTCGCGCTTTGTCACCGGCCAACTCATTCCGGTAAACGGTGGGTTCGTCTTTAACTGAAGGTTGCGGAGGCGGTATGGCGAATCAGCAGGAAATCAAATATCTGGTGCCGGGGCTGGAGCGCGGCTTGCAGCTGCTGCTGGCCTTTGGCGAGCAGCACCGCGAGCTCACCTTCGCCGAGCTGCACCGGCTGGTGGATATGCCGAAAGCGACGGCGTACCGCGTAGTGCAGACGCTGGAACATATGGGCTTTCTGGAGCGCAATCCGCGCACCAGCACCTTTTCGCTCGGCATGAACGTGCTGCGCCTGGGGTTTGAATATATCGCCTCGCTGGATGTGGCGCAGGTCGGCCAGCCGGTGATCGAGCAGCTGCGCGACAGCAGCGAATGCAGCAGCCATCTGGCGATCCGCGATGGCCGCGACATCATCTATATCGCCCGCGTCAGCGCCGCCGGATCGCGCATTAACCAGGTGAGCATCGGCACCCGCCTGCCGGCGCACTGCACCTCGCTGGGCCGCATGCTGCTCACCGACGTGACGCGCGCCGAGTTTGAACAGCTCTTTCCTCATGAAAGGCTGAGCAACACGCCGGATCAGCAGTACGACCGTGAGACGCTTTGGCAGATGGTGCAGCAGGACAGGGCGCGCGGCTATGTGATTGGCGAATCCTTTTTCCGCCACGGTATCTCTTCCATCGTCTATCCGGTGTTTAACCGCAGCGGGCGAGTCGCGGCGGTGGTCAGCATTCTGGTGCCGTCGGGCGAAGTGCCGCAAAGCGACCGCGAGCGGCTGCAAAACGAAGTTCGCAGCGCGGCGGATAAGATCTCTGGCTTTTTAGGTTATCTGTCTAAAGTCAGTTAAATCAATAAGTTAACATCAGGCGCTTTATTGCGTCGGGCAATCTCTACGCCCTAATCCGGGCGACTGAACCGTAAAGAGGCAACCAATGCGTGTAACCGGAATTGAAAAGCTGGAATTTGGCGTCGATAACCTCAGCCACTGCGCCAAATTTATGTGCGACTTTGGCCTGACGCGCGACGCCAGCGGGCAGAAATTCACCACGCTCAGCGGCGCGCGGCTGGAGCTTAACCCGATCGACAGCCCCGACCTGCCGCCCGCGTTCGAGGCGGGCAATACGCTGCGCCGCATGACCTGGGGCGTGGCTGACCGCGCCGCGCTGGAGGCGCTGCGGCCGAAGCTGGCGCAGCAGCCTGGCTTTCGCGAAACGCACGACGTGCTGGAGTGCCGCGATCCCAACGGCATGACGCTGCGCATTCAGGTGACGCAGCAGACAGAAGTCAACCTTAACGTCGAGCCGATTAACCAGTGGGGCGATATGCGCCGGGTCGATACGCCCAGTCCGGTTTACGATCGCGCCGAGCCGATCAACATCGGCCACGTGGTGTTTTTCGTTGAGGAGCTGGCGGCGGTGGAGAGCTTCTACCGCGACGTGCTGGGCTTCGAGGTTTCCGATCGCTACGTTAACCGTGCCGTCTTCCTGCGCACCCAGGCGCGCGGCGGCCATCATAATCTTTTCCTGCTTCAGCTGCCGAACCGTAAAAGAGGACTGAACCATGTCGCCTTTACCGTGCGCGATATTCATGAGGTGATCGGCGGCGGCATTGCGATGAATAAAAATCACTGGAGCACCTTTATCGGGCCGGGCCGTCATCCGGTCTCCTCCGCCTATTTCTGGTACGTCAACAGTCCTGCCGGCGGCGCGTTTGAATACTACACCAACGATGACTACCTGACGGAAAACTGGCGTCCGCGCGAGCTGGAGCACTCCCTGGTCTCCTTCACCGAATGGGCGGTGGAGGGCGGCATCGATCACGACACGCGCCGCCAGCAGAAAAAGCCGGAGGCGGTATGACAACGCGGATAGTGATTATCGGCGGCGGTCAGGCGGGCGGCTGGGCGGCGAAAACCCTGCGCGATGAGGGCTTCCGCGGCGAAATCGCCGTTATCGCCGATGAGCCGTGGGATTTCTACGAGCGCCCGCCGCTGTCGAAAAGCGCGCTGCTGGAAGACGCCGCGCTGCCGCGCCTGTTCAGCGCCGATCTCCAGCAGTCGCTCGATCTGCGCTGGCATCGTCCGCTACGCGCCGAGGCGATCGATCGCGCCGCGAAAAGCGTGCGGCTGAGCAATGGCGAGCGGGTGGAGTATGACCGGCTACTGATCGCCACCGGCGGTCGGGCCAGGCTGCCGGGCGACGCCTGGCGGCGCCATCCGCAGGTTTATACGCTTCGCCACTGGCAGGATGCGCAGCGGCTGAAGGCGCGGCTGAGGCAGAGCCAGCGGCTGGTGATTGTCGGCGGTGGCTGGATCGGTCTTGAGATCGCCGCGTCGGCGCGACGCTGCGGCGTGGCGGTGAGCCTGTTCGAGCAGCAGCCCGCGCTCTGCATGCGATCCGTCGGCGCGGAAGTCTCGCAGGCGCTGCATCAGCTGCATCAGGAGCAGGGCGTGGCGATCCACTGCGATTGCGGCGCGCTGACGCTGGAAGACGAAGGCGGCAGTCCGGTCATCCAGTGCGGCGGCAGATGCGAGCCGTTCGATGCGGTGGTGGCCGGTATCGGCGTGGATCTGAATCTGGAGCTGGCGCGCGATGCCGGGCTGGCGATCGGGCGCGGCATCGTAGTGGATGCGCAGGGCAGAACGACCGATCCGGCGATCTTCGCCGCCGGCGATGTGGCGCAGCATCCGCGCTATGGCATTTCGCTACAGTCCTGGGCGTTCGCGCAGAACCAGGCGATCGCCACGGCGCGCGCGATGCTGAACGATGAGGCGCCCGGCTACGACGAGATCCCGTGGATTTGGTCCGATCAATATCAGCACAACATCCAGATCCTCGGCCTGCCGCAGCCCGGCGACCGCAGCCTGGTGCGCCGCAGCGCGCAGGGAAACCTTTATTTCTCGCTCGGTCCCGACGGCGTGCTGAATCAGCTGGTGGCCTTTAACGACGCGCGCGCCGTCAAGCTGGCGAAGCGCTGGATCGCCTCCGGCCGCGATCTCTCGCAGACGCCGCTGGACGACCCTGATTTTTCGCTGATGTCGTTGCGCTGAACAAGGCTTAGCCCCCAGGGGGAAAGATGACCACATTAGAGACAAACACCGCGTCCGACGTGACGAGCGGTGAGGGCAGCCTTACGCCTGAAAAACCGATTCGCTGGACCATTCCGCTGGCGCTGCTCGCCTGCGTGCTGCTGGCCTTCTTCGATAAGATCAGCATCGCCGCGCTCTTTTCCGACGCGCATTTTCAGCAGGCGATGGGGATTGATTTCGACACCACGCGCCTCGGCATTCTGATGAGCGCGTTTTTGCTGAGCTACGGCTTTTCTTCGGTGCTGCTCAGCGGGCTGGGCGACCGCATCGCGCCGCTGCGTCTACTGAGCGGCATGATGGTGGCGTGGTGTCTGCTGATGGTGCTGATGGGGTTGACTCATAACTATGCGGTGATGGTGACGCTGCGCATTTTGCTGGGCGTAGCGGAAGGGCCCTTGTTCCCACTGGCGTTCGCCATCGTGCGCCATACCTTCCCGCAGCGACTACAGGCGCGCGCCACCATGCTCTGGCTGCTGGGCACGCCGGTCGGGGCCGCCATCGGTTTTCCGCTGTCGCTGTGGCTGCTGAACACTTTCGGCTGGCAGAGCACCTTTTTCGTCATGGCGCTGCTGACGCTGCCGGTGCTGCTGCTGGTGCGCACCGGGCTGCGCAATATTCATCTGGCGCCCGCCGCCGATCGCACGGCGGTTTCACAGCAGTCGCGCCGGGAAGCGCGGCGCGAGCTGCTGGTCAGCCCGCACTTCTGGATGATCTGCATTTTCAATATCGCTTTCCTGACCTACCTGTGGGGCATCAACGGCTGGCTGCCCGGCTACCTGATTAAAGGCAAAGGCATTCACCTGGAACATGCGGGCTGGCTCTCGTCGATGCCGTTTATCGCCATGCTGATCGGTGAAGTGCTGGGCGCCTGGCTGTCGGACCGCGTTAACAAACGCGCCGCCGCCTGCTTTATCTCAATGGCGGGCGCGGCGCTGGGGCTGGCTGCGGTGATGCAGCTTGCTACCCCTCCGGCGGTTATCGCCGCGATGAGCTTTAGCACTTTTATGTGGGGCACCGGCGCACCGAACATCTTTGCCCTGCTGGCGAAGGCGACCCATCCGCGCGTTAGCGCCACCGCGGGCGGCATTTTCAACGGGCTGGGCAACTTCGCCGGGGCGCTGTCGCCGGCGGTGATGGGGGCGCTAATAGCCTTCACCCAAAGTATGGATTCCGGCCTGATCTTTCTGACCATTATGGCGGCGCTGGGCTGTGTCCTGCTGCTGCCGCTGCTGACACGTTACTGAGGAGTTAATCATGACCGATACAACCCTGAACCCTGGCATCAAACCGGCTCACCTGACGATGGAAGAGTGGGTGGAATCGCGCATCGCGCGCTTTGAAGGACGTAAATATGACTGGAACGCGTTGAAGTTTCAGGCCGATTTCGATCCTAAATACCGTCGCGCCCAGATGCGCTATATCGGCACCGGCGCTACCGGCGTGGCGACCGACGCCAACACCGTGCCGGCGGAGCATTTCACTTTTTCTACCATGGTGCTGCCCGCCAAGTGTGAAGGGCCGCTGCATCTGCATGACGATGTAGAAGAGGTGTTCTTTATGCTCAAAGGCGCCATCACGCTGATGATTCAGGATGGCGACAACTATCTGGAAACCATTCTGCGCGAGCGCGATCTGATTTCGGTGCCGGCGGGCATCTATCGTGGGCTGTTTAACCACGGTGAGGAAGAGGCGCTGATGTGCGTGATGCTTGGCACGCAGAAGCCGCATATTCCGACCTACCCGGAAGATCACCCGCTGGCCAGCGTAAAACGCAGCTAAGGACGCGCAATGAGCGGTTTTCGTGAGCAGGGAAACGGCGCGGCGCTGATGCTGTTGCACGGCATCAGTTCCGGGGCGGCCGCCTGGCATAAACAGATGACGCTGCCGGGCTGCCGTGTGTTGGCCTGGGAGATGCCCGGCTATGGCGACAGCCCGATGCTGACGGTGGAAAAGGCGAATGCGGGCGATTACGCGCAGGCGCTGGCGGCGCTGCTGGATCGGCTGGATGTGGAGCGCGTCACGCTGGTCGGGCATTCGCTCGGCGCGCTTATCGCCGCCGCCTTTGCCGCGCGGTTTCCCAAACGCGTCGCGCGGCTGGCGCTGGTCGATCCGGCGCAGGGCTACGGCGAGGCGGCGCCTTCGATGCGTGAACAGGTATGGCGCAGCCGGGAGCAGCAGATAGCGCTCGGCGGCGAAATCCTGGCGCAGACCAGGGCGGCCAAACTGCTGCGGCCCGACGCGCGACCGGAGGATATCGCCACCGTTGCCGCCGGTATGCGCAGGCTACGCCCTGAAGGTTTTCTCGCAGCGGCCTGGATGCTGGCTCACGACGATATTCACCGCTGGCTTGCGCAATATCGGGGCGGTTTGGAAGTCTGGTGCGGCGAGCAGGACACCATCACGCCGCCTGCGCAGGCGCAGGCGCTGGCGCAACGCTACGGCGCGCCTTACCGCCCGATTCCGCACGCCGGGCACGCCAGCTATCTCGACAACGACGCGCTGTTTAATCAACGGCTGTTACAGCTACTGGAAGGGGTGCGGAATGAATGCACAGATTGAAGGCCGCGTGGCGATTGTTACCGGCGGCTCCTCCGGCATCGGGTTTGAAACGCTGCGCCTGCTGCTGGGCGAAGGCGCGAAAGTGGCTTTCTGCGGACGCGACCCGGACCGACTGGCCAGCGCCCAGGCGGCGCTGCAAAACGACTATCCGCAGAGCGAGATTTTCGCTTACCGCTGCGATGTTCTGCAGGAAGAGGAGGTGGCAGCCTTCGCCGCGGCGGTGGAGGCGCGCTTTGGCGGCGCCGATCTGCTGATCAATAACGCCGGGCAGGGCTATGTGGCGCATTTCGATGAGACGCCGCGCGGCGCCTGGCTGCATGAGGCAGAGCTAAAGCTCTTCGGCGTAATTAATCCGGTGCAGGCGTTTCTGCCGCTGCTGGAGCGATCCGATATCGCCTCCATCACCTGCGTCAACTCGCTGCTGGCGCTGCAGCCGGAAGAACACATGATCGCCACCTCGGCGGCGCGCGCGGCGCTGCTCAACATGACGCTGACGCTGTCGAAGGAGCTGGTGGGCAAGGGCATCCGCGTCAACTCCATTCTGCTTGGCATGGTGGAGTCGGGGCAGTGGCGACGCCGCTTCGAAAACCGTGCTGATAAACGCCAAAGCTGGGCCGACTGGACGGCGGAAATCGCCCGTCGGCGCGGTATCCCGATGCAGCGCTTAGGAAAACCGCAGGAGCCGGCGCAGGCGCTGCTGTTCCTCGCCTCGCCGCTCGCCTCCTTTACTACCGGCGCGGCGCTCGATGTCTCCGGCGGCTTCTGCCGTCATCTGTAAGGATCGATGATGAAAAAGATCATGTTGATCGGCTATGGCGCGATGGCGCAGGCGGTGATCGAAAGGTTGCCGGAAGGCGTGACGATCGGCTGGATCGTCGCGCGAACGCATCACCACGCGGCGATCCGCACGCGCTTCGGCGATCGGGCGCGGCCGTTGCTGCTGCCGCAGGATTGCGCGGAAACGCCCGATCTGGTGCTGGAGTGCGCCAGCCAGCAGGCGGTGGCGCAGTATGGCGAGGCGGTGCTGCATCGCGGCTGGCACCTGGCGATTATCTCGACCGGCGCGCTGGCGGACAGCGCACTGGAGCAACGGCTGCGGCATGCAGACGGGCGGCTGACGCTGCTTTCCGGCGCGGTAGCTGGCATTGATGGCCTGGCGGCGGCGAAAGAGGGCGGGCTGGAGCAGGTTGTCTATCGTTCGCGCAAATCGCCCGCCAGCTGGCGCGGCAGCTATGCGGAAACGTTGATCGATCTGAACGCCATCCGCGAAGCGCAGATTTTTTTCGAAGGCAGCGCGCGTGAGGCCGCGCGGCTGTTTCCCGCCAACGCCAATGTGGCGGCGACGATCGCTCTTGGCGGCGTCGGAATGGATGCCACCCGCGTTCAGCTGATGGCCGATCCGGCGACGCAGCGCAATACCCATACGCTGCACGCCAGCGGACTGTTTGGTGAACTGCGCCTTGAACTGAGCGGGCTGCCGCTGGCCGACAACCCGAAAACCTCCACCCTGGCGGCCCTGAGCGCGGTGCGCGCCTGCCGCGAACTGACGCAGCGCTAAAGGAGGCTGAAATGGAAGAACAGAAAATTTTTATCGGCGGTGTATGGCGGCGCGGCGGCGGCTACCGCATGCAGAGCCTGTTTCCGGCGGATGGCTCGGTTAACGCCACGCTGAACGCCGCCAGCCTTGACGACCTGCAAGAGGCGGTCGCCTGCGGCGAACGCGCCTGGCGCGATCCCGCCTGGCGAGAAAGGCTGCCCCATCTGCGCGCGAAGATCCTGCACCGCGTCGCCGATCTGATTGAAGCGCGCCTGGATGAGCTGGCGCAGATGCAGAGCCGCGATAACGGCAAGCCGCTGGCGGAGGCGCGCGGGCTGGTGATGAGCGCCGCCGGCAGCGCGCGCTATTTCGCCGCCGCCTGTGAACTGCTGGAGGGCGAACTGCCGACGCCGCGTCAGCCCGATCTGATCACCTTCAGCCGCTATGAGCCGCTGGGCGTAGTGGCGGCGATCACGCCGTGGAATTCCCCGATCGCCAGCGAAATGCAGAAGGTGGCGCCGGCGATCGCCGCCGGCAACGCGGTGATTTTGAAGCCAGCGGAAGCGACGCCGCTGATGGCGCTGGAGCTGGCGCGCCTGTTTGAGCAGGCGGGGCTGCCTGCCGGACTGCTGAGCGTGCTGCCAGGCAAAGGATCGATTATCGGCGATGCACTGGCGCGGCATCCGCTGGTGCGCAAAATCTCTTTTACCGGCGGCACCTCGACCGGACGCCACCTGGCGCATGTGGCGGCGGAAAAACTGATTCCCGCCTCGCTGGAGTTGGGCGGCAAATCGCCCACCATCGTGCTGGAAGATGCGGATATCGAGCAGGCGGCGCGTGGCATCTGCTATGGCATCTTCAGCTCAGGCGGCCAGGCATGCATCGCCGGTTCGCGCCTGTTTATTCATCAGCAGGTCTACCCGGCGCTGATGGCACGCCTGCTGGAGCTGACGCGCGGACTGCGCATCGGCCATCCCCTTGCCGCTGATACCCATATCGGCCCCCTGATCAACGCGCAGCATCGCGACAGCGTAATGGCCTACGTTCAGCTGGCGCAGCGGGAGGGCGGCAGCGTGCTGTGCGGCGGCGAAATTCCCGCCGATCCGGCGCTGGCGGCGGGCAGCTATTTTCAGCCGACGATTATCGCCGGGCTGACCAACCGCGCCCGCGTCTGCCAGGAGGAGATCTTCGGGCCGGTGCTGGTGGCGATGCCCTTCAGCGATGAGGCGGATCTGATCCAGCAGGCCAATGACTCCGTTTACGGACTGGCCGCCGGGATCTGGACGCGCGACGCGGGCCGCGCTCTGCGCCTGAGCGAGCGGCTGGAAGTCGGCACGGTCTGGATCAACACCTATAAAGTCTTTTCCATTTCCACCCCGTTTGGGGGCTTTAAAGAGAGCGGGCTGGGCCGCGAAAAAGGCATTCAGGGCCTGAAGGCCTGGATGCAGCAAAAGAGCGTTTATCTGGCGACAGGTAATGGCGTGAACGCCTGGTGCGACTAACAAGAAAGGTGTGCAATGAGCGAAATGATTACCGTGGGCGAGGCGATCGCCAGAACACTTGAGCAGTATCAGGTCGACGCGCTGTACGGCGTGATTTCCATTCATAACCTGCCGATTGCCGACGCCATCGGGCAGCGGGAGAAAATCCGTTTTGTCCCGGCGCGCGGCGAGGCGGGCGCGGTCACCATGGCCGATGCGCACGGCCGCTTTTCCGGCCTGGGCGTAGCGCTGACCAGTACCGGCGCCGGAGCGGGCAACGCGGTGGGCGCGCTGGTCGAGGCGCTGAATGCCGGCACGCCGCTGCTGCATCTTACCGGACAGGTGGAAAAAGCCTGGCTTGATGCCGATACCGGTTTTATTCACGAAACGCGCGATCAGCTGACCTTTCTGAAAGCCGCCTCTAAACGCGCCTGGCGCGTCAGCAGCGCGAATCAGGCGATCGCCATTTTGCATAAGGCGATTCAGGAAGCACAGACGACGCCCTGCGGTCCGGTCTCGGTCGAGATTCCTGTCGATATCCAGAGCAGCCTGATTCCGCTGGCGCTGGCGACCGCGCCCGTCGCGCCGCTGGCAGGCGCCGCGCCGGAGCCAGAGCGGGTGGAGGCGCTGTGGCGTCAGTTAAAAGAGGCGAAACGGCCGCTGCTGTGGCTGGGCGGCGGCGCGCTGCGTTGCGCCGGGGCGGTGAGAAAGCTGGCAGATGCGGGCGTTACGGTGATCTCCAGCACCCACGGGCGCGGCATTCTGCCCGACGCCCATCCCGCCAGCCTGCGCGCGTTTCACAATTCGCCCTCGGTAGAGGCGGTGCTGACGCAGTGCGATCTCACGCTGGTGGCGGGATCGCGTCTGCGCAGCAACGAAACCCGTTCCTGGACGTTGCCGTTGCCGACGCCGCGCATCCAGATCGATATCGATCCGGCGGCGGCGAGCCGCAACTACCTGATGGACGACACGCTGGTCGGCGACTGCGCCGCGCTGCTGAGCGCGCTGGCGGAAAAGGCGCAGGGGCGCGAATGGGGTGATGCGCGCTGGGATGCGCAGGTGCGATCGGCGGTGGCGCAGGCGGAGCAGGAGCTGCGCGAGCAGTGCGGCGTCTACGCGCAGCTGAACGATGCGATAGATAAGGCGTTGCCATCGGACGGCATCCTGGTGCGCGATATTACCGTTTCAGGCAGCCTGTGGGGCAGCCGCCTGCTGCGCGCCAACGGTCCGCTGATGAATATTCACTCCCTGGCGGGCGCCATCGGCATGGGGCTGCCGATGGCGATCGGCGTCGCCATCGCCAACCCGCAGCGTAAGGTGGTAGGGCTGGTAGGCGACGGCGGATTGAGCCTGAACCTGGGGGAGCTGGCGACGCTGGCGCAGGAAAAAGCCAATGTCACGCTGCTGATTATGAACGACGGCGGCTACGGCGTGATGCGCGGCATCCAGGATAAATATTTCGGCGGAAGACAGTATTACAACCAGCTGCATACGCCCGATTTCACCCTGCTGGCGCAGGCGATCGGCCTTCAGGCGTGGCGGGTGGAGCAGGTTGAGGATTTCCAGGCGGTGATGACGGAAGCGCTGGCCTCTGTCGGCCCGTCGGTGGTTGAGATCAGAATGGATAAAACCGGCGCGCTGCGCTTTGCCGGGCCGCCGCAGAAAACGCTCTATTGATTTGCTTGCGGGCTATTGGTCCCCGTCAGATGATTAGCAAAGCGGTGTCGCGGGTGACATGGCCCGCTCGCAAAGACGCGAAAAACGGCATCCCTGCCAGATCGGCCCGCGCCGTTCATGGCGCGGGACGCTTTGCTCTCTGGTCTATGACGCCCGCTTTTTGAGTTTATCAGCACGCTGACTGGGGAGGCGGGAAGCCTCCCCTTTTTTAAGGCCGTTGGCAGAAAAAAGGAGGAATATCGCCTCCCGATGGGCTTATTTGAGGCCGTCGGCGGCCATGCGTTCGCGGATATGCTGCGCACGCGCTTCCGAAGCCGGGTGATCGTCAAACATCGAGCTCTGATGCGTGCCTTCCAGCTTCGCCAGTTTTTCAAAGCTGGTGACCAGGCCGTTCGGGTTGATGCCGCGTTTTCTCAGCAGATCGTAGGAGTAATCATCCGCCTGCGACTCCTGTGTCTGGGAGAACTGCGCGCTCACCAGTTTCTGTCCCAGTTCGCCCAACTGCGACTGCGACAGGCTGGCGGCGATGCCGCCCATCGACGCGGCGGCGGTGCGCGCGGCGGTCGTGGCATAAGCAACCTGCATCGCCTTACGGGAGTGGCCCAGCGCGACGTGGCCCATCTCATGGCCCAGCACCGCTTCCACTTCGTTATCGCTCATCATATCCATCAGGCCGCTGTAAACGCGGATGCAGCCGTTGGCCATCGCCCAGGCGTTGACGTCTTTGGTAATGTAAACCTTATAGTTGGCTGGCGTGCCGTTGATGTTGTTGCCCAGTGCGGCGGCGATTTTATCCAGGCGTTTCTGGTATTCGCTGCCGGGCTGCGCGATTTGCGCTTCGCTGTCCATCTGCTGGCAGGATTGTTCGCTGAGCGCCTTCACCTGATCGTTGCTTAAGGTGACGGCCTGAAAAGCCTGCGCGCCGGACTGCATTAATGCGGAGCTATCAAGATTCTGACAACCAGAAAGTAACGTGGCGAGAGAGATCGCCACCACACAAGCACGGATTTTCATTCCTTTCTCATCCCTTAACAGTAACAAGCTAATAAAAAAAACAGCGTTCTGAATAAAATGCGCAGGGCGGTTTTATTCAGGAAGACTTTTTTATAACGGTTCTGAGAAATAAAGCCCAGCAGACAACGCTTAAAGCGCAAATTGTCCCTGATATTTTGCAGCCCGCGCCATGTACTTTCACCCCGCTTTTCATGTACATTGTTTGGCGACTTTTCTTTGACTTTGCCTGATAACTCATTAATTACAATAGGTTAAGGAAGGCGAAGCACAATAATCCGACCTGGAGTAAAACATGTCTTCTCGTAAAGAGCTTGCCAACGCTATTCGCGCTTTAAGTATGGACGCTGTGCAGAAAGCGAAATCTGGCCATCCGGGCGCCCCGATGGGTATGGCTGATATTGCCGAAGTGCTGTGGCGCGACTATATGAACCACAATCCGACCAACCCGCTGTGGGCAGATCGCGATCGCTTCGTCCTTTCCAACGGCCACGGCTCGATGCTGATTTACAGCCTGCTGCACCTCACCGGCTACGATCTGCCGATGAGCGAGTTACAGAATTTCCGTCAGCTGCACTCTAAAACGCCAGGTCATCCGGAGTTCGGCTACACCGCTGGCGTGGAAACCACCACCGGTCCGCTGGGCCAGGGCATCGCCAACGCGGTCGGCATGGCGATTGCGGAGCGCACTATGGCCGCGCAGTTCAACCGTCCAGGTCATGAGATTGTCGATCACCATACGTATGTCTTTATGGGCGACGGCTGCATGATGGAAGGCATCTCCCACGAGGTCTGCTCGCTGGCGGGCACGCTGAAGCTGGGCAAGCTGGTGGCGTTTTACGATGACAACGGCATCTCCATCGACGGACACGTAGAAGAGTGGTTCAGCGACGACACCGGCGCCCGTTTCGAAGCGTACGGTTGGCATGTGGTGCGCGGCGTCGATGGCCACGATGCGGAATCGATTAAAAAAGCGATCGAAGAAGCGAAAGCGGTCAGCGACAAACCGTCTCTGCTGATGTGCAAAACTGTTATCGGCTTCGGTTCGCCAAACAAAGCGGGCACCCATGACTCCCACGGCGCGCCGCTGGGCGATGACGAAATCGCGCTGACCCGCAAGCAGCTGGGCTGGGAACACGCGCCGTTCGTTATCCCGCAGGAAATCTACGCCGAGTGGGATGCGAAAGAAGCGGGTCGCGTCAAAGAGGCGGCCTGGCAGGAAAAATTCAACGCTTACGCGGAAGCTTACCCGGCGCTGGCGGCCGAATTCACCCGTCGCATGAGCAACGAACTGCCGGCCAACTGGCAGGAAGCGTCGCAGAAATTCATTGAACAGTTGCAGGCGAACCCGGCGAAAATCGCCAGCCGTAAAGCCTCGCAGAACGCCATCGAAGCCTTTGGCAAGCTGCTGCCGGAATACCTGGGCGGCTCTGCCGACCTGGCGCCGAGCAACCTGACTATGTGGTCCGGCTCGAAAGGCATCAACCAGGATGCGGCGGGCAACTATATCCACTACGGCGTGCGTGAATTCGGCATGACCGCCATCGCCAACGGCATCGCGCTGCACGGCGGCTTCCTGCCTTATACCGCGACCTTCCTGATGTTCGTGGAATATGCGCGCAACGCGGCGCGTATGGCGGCGCTGATGAAGATCCGTCAGGTGATGGTTTATACTCACGACTCTATCGGCCTGGGTGAAGATGGCCCGACGCACCAGCCGGTTGAGCAGCTGGCGAGCCTGCGCGTAACGCCGAACATGAGCACATGGCGTCCATGCGACCAGGTGGAATCCGCCGTGGCGTGGAAATACGCCATTGAGCGTAAAGATGGCCCGACCGCGTTGATTTTCTCCCGTCAGAACCTGGCGCAGCAGCCGCGTGACGCTGAGCAACTGGCAAACATCGCGCGCGGCGCCTACGTACTGAAAGCGTGCGAAGGTCAGCCGCAGCTGATCCTGATCGCTACCGGTTCTGAAGTGGAACTGGCGGTCGCCGCCTGGGATCGTCTAACTTCCGAAGGCTATCGGGTGCGCGTGGTTTCCATGCCGTCTACCGACGCGTTCGACAAGCAGGACGAAGCCTACCGTGAATCGGTGCTGCCGAAAGCGGTCAGCGCGCGCGTCGCTATCGAAGCGGGCATTGCCGACTACTGGTACAAATATACCGGCCTGAACGGCGCGATTATCGGTATGACCAGCTTCGGCGAATCGGCGCCGGCGGAGAAGCTGTTCGAGCTGTTTGGCTTCACCGTGGATAATGTCGTGGCGAAAGCCAAAGCAATTCTGTAAAAAAGAGGTTCGACCGGTGGACGGTCGAACCCGCTTTTCAAATGGCGCAGCTTAAACCCTGCGCCATTATTTTTGACGCGATAATACCGCATTAATTAAATTTCAATTACTGTCCTGCGGCTACTTTTTTAGCGGAGTAAATAAGCGCTACCGCTAATTCCCTGGTGGTTGGAGATTTAACTGACTGCATTAATGCATTCTTTTACCCTGCGATTAATGAATTGGCTAGTTTAAAGGTGTAAATAATATTGTTTCTGTTGCAGCTTAATGAAAAAGATTTACTTAATGCTTAACGGGATTTTTATATCGACGATACATCGTTAATTCACCCTAAGCGCGATCAGCGATTTTCCTGCATATTATCTAACACCTGCTGAATAACCGTTAGCTTTTCGCCGCTGCTCTCTTTGACGACAGGTTTACTTTCCACTGGCGATTTCATTACAGCCAGCGGTTTCGATATACCGTAAAAGCGCCCGCTTTTATTGATAGAAAGATCGTCGCTTTCAATGGTGCCGTCCATAAAGCCGCTGGCGTTGATCTCCACTATCGCGCTGGAGCAGACGCCTTTAACCTTGCCATCCACAACCACTTTCGCCGCATAGATCTCGCCGTCCACATTGCCTTGACTAAGCACGTAGACGGTTTTCTCCGCGTTGATGGTACCGTCAATCGTGCCGTTAATTTTCATATCGCCAGACGCTTTTACTTCACCGGTAATATGGCAGCTGGCGGGAATAATCGTGGCTTCTTTATCCACGACAATTGCGGAGGAGACTTTTTCAATATTCTCTTGCAGAGGCTGCGGCGGGATAATCGTTTCCTGCTTCAGCGAAGAGTAATTATCGGCAGGCGAATTCTCTTTACGTTTAAACATAGTCAGTCCTTTGTCAGATTTCAGATAGCGAAGTAAAGATAAAATTATGAAAGATATTATTAACGTCGGCGCTATTTTTAACAGACGATTTAATAAGCCCCAACGGCTTTCCCATTCAAGACAATAGACCAGCAGAGCCAGCGCCCAGATTATCCAGACGCCCCAAAGCAGGTTGTAGTTCATAATGTCCTTTTACAGAACCTAAATATATTACGCAGCCATCGGCGTTTTTTTGCGTCAGGAATCATTTCCCGCAACAAAGCGTCTTATATGGAGCGCCTCGCTTTCAGCGGCAGATGAGGCGGTTGCGCAGCAAAAAGTACCCGACGCGATGCGTTTGATGAAAAAAAAAGCATAGTGAAGCGTCACCATACTATGAGGCAGAGAAGAAACGGCGCTTCTCTCTGCAATTTTTATTCAAAATTGTGATCTGCGTCAGAAGTTTGTTTTAAGGGTTGATCGCTGTCATTTTAATTATTCCTGGTAACGAATATTCTCGCTGAAGCGTTTCAGTTAGCGCGGTTTCCCCCGTGCATGGCGGTTGACGCCAGTGGATTTTTCCCTGTACAAATCGTAGCGGCTGGCTCAGGCTATCGGCACGTTTTTTTCAGGTTCTGACGCAGGAATACTATGACCCTTCGCGTAGCGATTAACGGCTTTGGTCGCATTGGACGCAGCGTATTGCGCGCGCTGTATGAAACCGGACGCCGGGCGGAAATCAGCGTGGTCGCCATCAATGAACTGGCGGAATCCGCCGGGATGGCGCATCTGTTGAAATATGACACCAGCCATGGCCGTTTCGCCTGGGAGGTGCGTCAGGAGCGCGATCTGCTATGGGTCGGCGACGATACCATTCGTCTGCTGCATCAGGCGCGGATCGCCGATCTGCCGTGGCGCGAACTGAACGTCGACGTCGTGCTGGACTGCACCGGCATTTGGGGCAGCCGCGCCGATGGCGAAGCCCATCTGCAGGCGGGCGCGAAGAAAGTGCTGTTTTCCCATCCCGGCGGCGGCGATCTCGACGCTACGGTAGTGTTCGGCGTTAACGAACAGGCTCTTAAACAAACTGACCGCATTGTCTCCAACGCTTCCTGCACCACTAACTGCATCATTCCAATAATTAAGTTGCTGGATGACGCTTTCGGCATTGAATCCGGCGCGATTACCACTATCCATTCCGCGATGCACGATCAGCAGGTGATCGACGCTTATCACAGCGATCTGCGCCGCACGCGCGCCGCCAGCCAGTCGATCATTCCCGTGGATACGCGGCTGGCCGCGGGGATTGGCCGTATCCTGCCGCAGTTCCACGATCGCTTCGAAGCGATCGCCGTGCGCGTGCCGACGATCAACGTCACCGCGATGGATCTGAGCGTCAGCGTGCGGGCGGCGGTCACGGCCAGCGAGGTGAACGCGGTGCTGCAAAATGCCTCAGCGGGGGCTTTTAGTGGTATAGTTGACTATACGGAAATACCGTTAGTCTCGATCGATTTTAATCACGATCCGCACAGTGCCATAGTGGACGGCACGCAAACGCGGGTCAGCGGTCACCACCTGGTTAAGACATTAGTCTGGTGTGACAATGAATGGGGCTTCGCTAACCGGATGCTCGACACCACCTTAGCGATGGCCGCAAGCGGTTTCAGGTAAGACGCGGATGCGTCTGACAAAACTTATGAGAATCAACGAGAGGGTTCACCATGTCTGTAATTAAGATGACCGATCTGGATCTTGCTGGTAAACGCGTTCTGATCCGTGCCGATCTCAACGTACCGGTTAAAGAAGGGAAAGTGACGTCAGACGCGCGTATCCGCGCTTCTCTGCCGACCATCGAAGCCGCCCTGAAGCAGGGCGCGAAAGTGATGGTGACATCGCACCTGGGTCGTCCGACCGAAGGCGAATACAACGAAGAGTTTTCGCTGCTGCCGGTGGTTAATTACCTGAAAGAGAAGCTGAGCGGCACCAACGTGACGCTGGCGAAAGACTACCTGGACGGCGTGGAAGTGGGCGCTGGCGAGCTGGTCGTGCTGGAGAACGTGCGTTTCAACAAAGGCGAGAAGAAAGACGACGAAACCCTCTCTAAAAAATATGCGGCGCTGTGCGACGTGTTCGTTATGGACGCGTTCGGCACCGCGCACCGCGCGCAGGCTTCCACGCACGGCGTCGGCAAATTCGCGCCGATCGCCTGTGCCGGTCCGCTGCTTTCCGCCGAGCTGGAAGCGCTGGGCAAAGTCATGAACAACCCGGCTCGTCCGCTGGTTGCGGTGGTGGGCGGTTCTAAAGTCTCCACCAAATTCGACGTGCTGAACTCGCTGGTAAAAATCGCCGACACCGTGATCGTCGGCGGCGGCATCGCCAATACTTTCGTGGCGATCGACAACAAAGTCGGCAAATCTCTGTATGAGCCGGACTTCGTTGAAGCGGCGAAAGGCCTGCGCGATCAGTTCGGCATTCCGGTGCCGACCGACTCCCGCGTAGGCACGGAATTCTCTGAAACTGCGACCGCGACCGTGAAAAAAGTTAACGAAGTCGCCGACAACGAAGAGATTATGGACTTCGGCGATGAAACGGCGCAGGCGATGGCGAAAGTGCTGAAAGAGGCGAAAACCATCCTGTGGAACGGCCCGGTAGGCGTGTTCGAATTCCCGAACTTCCGTAAAGGCACCGAAATCATCGCTAACGCGATCGCCGACAGCGAAGCCTTCTCCGTTGCAGGCGGCGGCGATACGCTGGCAGCCATCGACCTGTTCGGCATCGAAGATAAAATTTCCTATATCTCTACCGGCGGCGGCGCGTTCCTTGAGTTCGTGGAAGGCAAAAAACTGCCAGCGGTCGCGATGCTGGAAGAGCGCGCGAAACAGTAACTTTTGGGGCAGGGCGCAGGCCCTGCCAGAACGTATTGCCCAGCTTATGACATGGGCGTGAATCCGTAACACGGCCGACGAAACAGGACAAAACAGATGTCTAAAATTTTTGATTTCGTAAAACCAGGCGTTGTCACCGGTGATGACGTACAGAAAGTGTTCCAGGTAGCGAAAGAGAACAAATTCGCTCTGCCCGCTGTAAACTGCGTGGGCACCGACTCTATCAACGCCGTACTGGAAGCTGCCGCTAAGGTAAAAGCGCCGGTTATCGTTCAGTTCTCTAACGGCGGCGCCGCGTTCATCGCCGGCAAAGGTTTTAAATCTGACGAGCCGCAGGCTGCCGCTATCGCCGGCGCTATCGCTGGCGCGCACCATGTTCACCTGATGGCTGAAAAATATGGCGTGCCGGTTATCCTGCACACCGACCACTGCGCCAAGAAACTGCTGCCGTGGATCGACGGCCTGCTGGACGCGGGTGAAAAACACTTCGCCCAGACCGGCAAACCGCTGTTCTCTTCTCACATGATCGACCTGTCTGAAGAATCTCTGGAAGAAAACATCGAAATCTGCAGCAAATATCTGGCGCGCATGGCGAAGATGGATATGACCCTGGAGATCGAACTGGGCGTGACCGGCGGTGAAGAAGATGGCGTGGACAACTCCCATCTCGACAGCTCCGCGCTTTACACCCAGCCGGAAGATGTAGACTACGCCTACACCAAGCTGAGTGAAGTGAGCCATCGTTTCACCATCGCCGCTTCCTTCGGCAACGTTCATGGCGTTTACAAGCCGGGCAACGTAGTGCTGACGCCGAAAATCCTGAAAAACTCTCAGGAATATGTTTGCCAGAAACACAACCTGCCGCACAACGCGCTGAACTTTGTATTCCACGGCGGTTCTGGTTCTTCTGCGGAGGAGATCAAAGAGTCTATCGACTACGGCGTGGTCAAAATGAATATCGATACCGACACCCAATGGGCGACCTGGGACGGTATTCTGCAGTACTACAAAAAGAACGAAGGCTATTTGCAGGCTCAGCTGGGCAACCCGGAAGGCGAAGATAAGCCGAACAAGAAGTTCTACGATCCGCGCGTTTGGCTGCGTGCCGCACAGTCCTCTATGGTTGTGCGCTTAGAACAGGCGTTCAAAGAGCTGAACAACATTAACACGCTGTAATCGGCGAGTTGCTTATAAAAGGCCCTGCGGGGCCTTTTTTACGTTTATTGTGTCAAAAATGTAACGTTTTTCGTCAGTTACTTGGCGAACAGGAAATATATTGTTTACCCTTTGTGAATGGTTCGTCAGTTCCCGCTGACGGTTGTCGTTACTTTTTTGGGAACCACAACAGGGTGGATAAATGGAAGATTTAAACGTGGTCAACAGTATTAACAGCGCGGGCGGTTGGCTGGTGCATAACCAGGCGTTGCTGCTGAGCTATGCGGTCAATATTGTCGCCGCCATTGCCATCATTATTGTCGGGATGCTCATCGCCCGCATTATTTCTAACGGCGTGAACCGTCTGCTGCTGGCGCGGCATATTGACGCTACCGTGGCGGATTTCTTGTCGGCGCTGGTGCGCTACGGCGTTATCGCCTTTACGCTGATCGCGGCGTTGGGGCGCGTTGGGGTGCAAACGGCGTCGGTGATCGCCGTACTGGGCGCCGCCGGTCTGGCCGTTGGTCTTGCATTACAGGGATCGCTCTCTAACCTGGCTGCTGGGGTGCTGCTGGTGACTTTCCGTCCGTTCCGCACCGGCGAGTTCGTCGATCTCGGCGGCGTCATGGGCACCGTACTCCATGTGCAGATCTTCTCCACCACGCTGCGCACCGGTGACGGCAAAATCGTCGTGGTGCCTAACGGTAAGATTATTGCTGGCAACATCGTTAACTTCTCGCGTGAGCCGGTGCGCCGCAACGAGTTCGTTATCGGCGTGGCGTATGATGCCGACGTGGATCAGGTGATCGCTCTGCTGCGTGAAGTCGTAGACGCCGATCCGCGCGTGTTGCAGGATCGCGGCGTACAGATCGGCCTGAACGAACTGGCCGCCTCGTCGCTTAACTTTGTGGTGCGCTGCTGGAGCAACAGCGGCGATCTGCAGGATGTCTACTGGGATCTGATGAAAAACTTCAAGCGCACGCTGGATGCGCACGGCATCGGCATTCCTTATCCGCAGATGGATGTGCATCTGCACCAGGTAAAAACTGCCGAGGCCGAAACGGCGAAGGCGCAATAAGCTGACCGGGCGGGAACTTTCCCGCCCGTTTCTATTAGCCCTGCTGATACCCGATTAGTTCTTTCCATTTCCCCCCGCCGATCCGTCGCTATACACTCCTTCGCCATGCTTATCAGGGAGAAAATGTATGTTATCCGTCTATCTTCAGGGCGTTGCGTTAGGCGTCGCGCTGATCCTGCCGCTGGGACCGCAGAATGCGTTTGTACTGAATCAGGGGATTCGTCGCCAGTATCATGTGATGACCGCGGCGCTCTGTTCGCTTAGCGATATTATTCTGATCTGCGCCGGCGTCTTCGGCGGCAGCGCGCTGCTGAATCAGTCGCCGCTGCTGCTTAATCTGGTCACCTGGGGCGGCGTGGCGTTTCTGCTCTGGTACGGTTGGGGCGCGCTGCGCACCGCCTTCAGCGCCAATATCAGCCTGGCCAGCGACCAGATAAAGCAGCAGAGCCGCTGGCGGATTATCGCCACGCTGGCGGCGGTCACCTGGCTGAACCCGCATGTTTATCTGGATACCTTTGTGGTGCTGGGCAGCCTGGGCGGGCAGCTGCCCGCCGAAGCGCGACGCTGGTTCGCGCTCGGCACCGTCAGCGCTTCCTGTCTCTGGTTCTTTAGCCTGGCGCTGCTGGCGGCCTGGCTCTCGCCGCGTCTCAGCACCGTCCGGGCGCAGCGCGTCATCAATCTGTTCGTCGGCCTGGTGATGTGGGTTATCGCTTTCCGGCTGGCGATGCAGGGGCTGGCCGGTTTCCACTGAGCGGCAGAATAATTAAACGGGGCGGGGCGGCAAAAAAAGAAACTTTTGCCAGAATAAAAACTCAGAGGAACACGCATGTCATCGTCCGCGTGCTTGTGGCAGGCTTGCGTCATCGTCACAGCGGCGCGGCATAGCGCCCCGTTAATTTGTTTTGTCTTCAAGGAGGACCGTTCGTGAAACTGAAAGCACTGGCACTGGCTGCCATGATGGGATTAGGCGCCGGATCGTTGGCGGCGCATGCCGATGAGCTGCCTGGCGGACCGCATATCGTGACATCCGGACAGGCCAGCGTCGACGCGCGTCCCGATATTGCTACGCTGGCTATCGAAGTCAACGTCTCTTCAAAGGATGCCGCCGAAGCGAAAAAACAGGCTGACGATCGCGTTGCCCAGTATTTCGATTTTCTGAATAAAAACGGTATCGAGAAGAAAGATATCGATGCGGCCAATCTGCGCACTCAGCCGGAGTATGACTACACCAAAGAAGGCAAGTCGGTGCTGAAGGGCTACCGCGCGGTGCGTCAGGTGCAGGTGACGTTACGCCAGCTGGATAAGCTGAACGACCTGCTGGATGGCGCGCTGAAGTCGGGACTGAATGAAATCCGCTCCGTAGAGTTGGGCGTGGCGAACCCGGACGATTACAAAGCGAAAGCGCGTCAGGCAGCGATTGAAAACGCCACGCAGCAGGCGGCGGCGCTGGCGCAGGGCTTTAACGCCAAGCTGGGGCCGGTATACAGCGTGCGCTACCATGTCGCCAACTATCAGCCGATGCCGATAGCGCGCATGTATAAAGCAGCCGACGCGGCGCCGATGGCCTCCGCCGCGCAGACCTATGAGCAGCAGAGCATTCATTTTGACGATCAGGTGGATGTGGTGTTTGAGCTGCAACGCAATCCATAAAGCGAAAAGGCGACGCCAGGTCGCCTTTTTTACATCGTTGTTCCTCAGCCGGGAACCGTCTCATCTTCCTGACGCAGCACGCGATGGCCGTGCGCCAGCAGCGCGTCGGTTACCTTGCGCATCAGGCGGCTTTCCGGCGCGAAGCGGTGCCAGTAAAGCATACGGCGCTGATAGAGGCCCGGCGTCAGATCGATCAGCTCGCCGCTGGCCAGCTCCCTTTCAATCTGCAAATGCGGGATCATACAGCAGGTCGAGCCCTGGCGCGCCAGCTGCACAAACGCCTCGGACGAGTTAACGATATGGCAGGGAACGCTGCCCGGCGACAGATCGAAATTCTGTTGCAAAAACGCCTGATGCATATCATCCAGATGGTCGAACGCCACCGCCGGCGCTTTCAGCAGCGCGGAGCGGGTGACGCCGTTGGGAAAATAGCGCGCGGCGAACTCGCGCGAGCCGACAAACAGATAGTCGAGCGCGCCAAGTCGATCGACCAGACAGCTGGGCAGCGGCTGCGGCTGGATACTTACCGCGCCCACGACTTCGCCGCGACGCAGCCGTTCCTGAGTACGGGTTTCATCTTCAACCTGCAAATTAAGGCGCACCGGCGAATCGGTCAGCACATCCTTTAGCGCGGGCAGCAGCCAGGTCGCCAGACTGTCGGCGTTCACCGCCAGCGACAGCAGCAGCGGGGTGGTGCCGCCGTTTTCATCGCCCAACCACTCATCCTCCAGTAGTTCGACCTGATGCAGCAGCGCCAGCAGCTTCTGTCCCTGCTCGGTCGGACGCGGCGGAACGGTGCGCACCAGCAGCGGCTGGCCGAACATATTTTCCAGCTGCTTAATGCGTTGCGACACCGCTGACTGGGTAATACATAATTTTTGCGCCGCGCGTTCGAAGCCGCGTTCGCGGATCACAGCATCCAAAGCCTGAAGCGTTCGATAATCGGGTCTTTTCATTGTTATTGTGGCTCTCCTTCAGGTATGGGTAAGGCACTATGCCATAAAATTCACGCTTTGCACCTTATGCGCGGTCATCAATCTGTGGGCTGTCTTACAAAGCGGCAAATCGCCGCGCGGCGAACGCGCACTTTAATCCGCGCTTGTTTTATACTACGCGCACACCATTAGCACAGGTTTTAAACATACCATGACGCAGGATGAACTTAAAAAAGCAGTAGGCTGGGCCGCGCTGGACTATGTCACGCCGGGCACCATCGTCGGCGTAGGCACGGGGTCCACCGCCGCCCACTTTATTGACGCGCTCGGCTCGATCAAACATCAGATTGATGGCGCGGTCTCCAGCTCCGAAGCTTCCACGCTGAAGTTAAAGAGCCTCGGCATTCAGGTATTCGATCTCAATGAAGTGGACTCGCTGGCGATCTACGTTGACGGCGCGGATGAAATCAATCCGCAGATGCAGATGATCAAAGGCGGCGGCGCGGCGCTGACGCGCGAGAAGATCGTTGCGGCGGTGGCGGAGAAGTTTATCTGCATCGCCGACGCCTCGAAACAGGTGGATGTGCTGGGCCGCTTCCCGCTGCCGGTCGAAGTGATCCCGATGGCGCGTTCTTATGTGGCGCGCGAGTTGGTGAAGCTGGGCGGCCTGCCTGAGTATCGTCAGAACGTGGTGACCGACAACGGCAACATTATTCTCGACGTGCATAATCTCAGCATCGTCAATCCCACTGAGCTGGAGCGCACCATTAACGCGCTGCCCGGCGTGGTGACCGTGGGCCTGTTCGCCGCGCGCGGTGCGGATGTGGCGTTGATTGGCGGCCCGGACGGCGTTAAAACTATCACCAAATGATCTTGCTGGCGCGTCAAGGCGCCAGTTATTTCTTGTCGAAAAACATCTTTTCTCTGGCTGGCGTAATTTGGTGACTTATGTCACATAACGGTAACGCGCAGCATTATCATCCTGCCTGCGCCGTCGTTGCCATCATAATCTGCCGTATCTGTTGTTCTCGCCCCCCAGCCATGCTGAGCGGCAGGCAATCGTTTGTATTGCCGCGCGCGTAAATTTTGATATTTTGGCAGAAGGCTGGCTTATCACAGCCCCATCTGAAGTCTGCAAAATAGGGTCGGGAAATGGCAAAAGTATCACTGGAGAAAGACAAAATTAAGTTTCTGCTGGTGGAAGGCGTCCACCAGAGCGCGCTGGATAATCTGCGCGCGGCAGGTTACACCAATATTGAATATCACAAAGGTGCGCTCGACAGTGACGCGCTGAAAGCGTCCATCCGCGATGCGCACTTTATTGGCATTCGATCCCGTACTCAGCTGACTGAAGAGATCTTCGCCGCGGCGGAGAAGCTGGTGGCCGTGGGCTGCTTCTGCATCGGCACCAATCAGGTGGACCTGAATGCGGCGGCGAAGCGCGGCGTGCCGGTATTTAACGCGCCTTTCTCCAATACCCGCTCGGTGGCGGAGCTGGTGATTGGCGAACTGCTGCTGCTGATGCGCGGCGTTCCGGAAGCTAACGCCAAAGCACACCGCGGCATCTGGAACAAACAGGCGGCGGGTTCGTATGAAGCGCGCGGCAAAAAACTCGGCATCATCGGCTATGGCCATATCGGCATGCAGCTGGGCGTGTTGGCGGAAAGTCTGGGCATGCATGTCTTCTTCTACGATATTGAAAACAAGCTGCCGCTGGGCAACGCCACGCAGGTGACGCACCTTTCCGACCTGCTCAATATGAGCGACGTGGTCAGTCTACATGTGCCGGAAACGCCGTCGACCCAGAATATGATGGGCGCCGAGGAGCTGGCGCTGATGAAGCCCGGTTCGCTGCTGATCAACGCCTCGCGCGGCACGGTCGTGGATATTCCGGCGCTGTGCGGCGTGCTGGCCAGCAAACATCTGGCGGGCGCGGCGATTGACGTATTCCCGGAAGAACCGGCTACCAACAGCGATCCGTTCAGCTCTCCGCTGTGCGAGTTTGATAACGTTATTCTGACGCCGCATATTGGCGGATCGACGCAGGAAGCGCAGGAGAATATCGGCATTGAAGTGGCGGGCAAGCTGGCGAAATATTCGGACAACGGCTCTACGCTCTCCGCCGTTAACTTCCCGGAAGTCTCCCTGCCGATGCACGGCGAGCATGTCAGCCGCCTGCTGCATATCCATGAAAACCGCCCAGGCGTGCTGACGGCGATCAACCAGATTTTCGCGGAGCAGGGCATCAACATCGCCGCGCAGTATCTGCAAACCACGCCGGCGATGGGCTATGTGGTGATCGATATCGACGCGGAGCAGGATGCGGCGCATAAAGCGCTGGCGTCGATGAAGGCGATCCCCGGCACCATGCGCGCGCGCCTGCTTTACTGATTGAGATAAGCGCTCTGGTTGTTGTTTCCACGCCGTCCTGTCTCAGGGCGGCGTTTTACTTTTCCCACTGCCAGAAATGCGAAGGGGTCAGAATCGCCGGTAACGGCACATCCCAGTCGGCGCACGGCAGCTTCTCAACCTGCTGGCAGTCATGCGCCAGCCCTATCGGCAGAAACCGATGCCGACGCCAGTTCTGCAAGGTGCGATCGTAAAAGCCGCCGCCCATGCCGAGCCGTTGTCCCTGGCGATCGAACGCCACCAGCGGCACGAACATTACATCCAGTCGATCGAGCGGAATCAGGTTCTGTATATCAAGCGGGGGTTCGGGAATTCTCAGACGGTTCTGCGTCAGCACGGTTTCCGGCGTGTAACGGATAAACAACAAATTGCCGGGCGAAAAGGGGTGCAGAACGGGCAGATAAACCTGCTTATGATGCTGCCAGAGCCGGGCGATAAGCGGGCGGGTATTAAGTTCGCCGTCAACGGAGAGAAACAGGGCGATATGCTGCGCCTGATCCACCGGCGCCACGTTTAGCGCATGTTCGGCAACGCTGTCCGCCGCCAGGGTTTGCTGTTCAGCGCTCAGCCCGCGCCGCAAATGACGGACGTGAGTACGGATAACCTGGCGATCGAGCTGAGAGTGAGACATGGGATTTTCCTGCGCCTGCGGGTGTGTTGCGACTATACACAGCAGAGGCAAGTACTTTCAACCCGTCGGCAACGCGCCGGGAAAAGCAACAACGAAAGGGATAAAGAAGGGAATCTCCGAGATGCCGCCGTAGGCTGTAACCCTTGAACCCTTGGTTCAAGGTGAACATGCCGTCGCAACCATTAGGCTTCCCGGACGGACCGGGCATGCTCACAGGTTACGGAGCGTCACATTCTGTTTGTTTGAAATATCGGCTCAGGGGACTGGCCCACTTGCAAACATCTCAGAGAAATTTGACCTCACCGCCACTGTATCACAGTTGGCCGCAAAGTATTATTCGAACTTCGCACCCTGGCGTTCAGTTATACGACCCTGCTCAAGCAGCGCTTGTTCAATGGTCTGTTGCAACATGCGAATGCGTTGTTCCATGTTAGCAGCGTAGTCTCGGGTTTTCACCTTTTCCTGCGCCAGCTCATGGCAAATGTTCAACGCCGCGATGAACACCAGTTGCTCTGTATTTGTGACTCTAGTGCGAACTTTCAGATCTTGCAACCGCTGATTAAGATCTTCCGCCGCCGCATTCAGCGCATCTTGCTGTTCAGGCGGACAATTCACGCGCAATGAACGTCCAAAAATCTGAATATCTACCGGTTGTGCAGACATGCCACCTTCCTGACTGATTACTGCGCCCGCATCGCTCTGAACCTGCTCCGGCTCAGAAGGGGCGCCACTATATCGACCCTTGTGTGAAGAAACAAGCCCTTTCTGGAAACCCCAAGGCACCTGGTGGTAGCATATCACGAACTTAATCCGCCAACGATGATGAATGCGTATGTCTACAGATAACACACAGCCGGGCTATCAGGCGCTGGCGTCCGCTCTTAGCCAACAGGGCGTGGGAATGACACCGGCTGAAATGCATGGCCTGATCAGCGGCATTGTCTGCGGTGGCAATAAAGATCACAGCTGGAAAACGCTGGTTCACGATCTGACCAACGAAGGACTGGCGTTCTCTCAGTCGCTGTCCCAGCCGCTGCAGGCGCTGCACGGCCATATTCAGGACACGCTGGAAGAAGAAGGTTTTCTGTTCCAGCTGATGCTGCCCGATGAAGAAGAGAGCAGCGTCTTTGAGCGCGCCGACGCGCTGGCCGGCTGGGTGAACCACTTCCTGTTGGGGCTGGGCGTAACGCAGCCTAAACTGGATAAGGTAAAAGGCGAAGCTGGCGAAGCCATCGACGATCTGCGCACCATCGCTCAGCTTGGCTATGATGAAGAAGAAGACGATCGCGAAGAGCTGGCGCAGTCGCTGGAAGAAGTGATTGAGTATGTGCGCGTGGCGGCCTTGCTGTGCCACGAGACATTCAACCCGCCGGAGATGCCGACCGCGCCGGAGATGAAAAAACCGACGCTACACTGATCGTTTTGCTATCGCCGCGCGACGGCCTCACTCAGGGAGAAGATACGGATGATTACGCTGGATACTTTTTTGCAGCGCCGCCAGAGGCTGCTGGCGAGTATGGCACCGGGCAGCGCGGCGCTGATTTTCGCCGCGCCGGAGGTCACGCGCAGTGCGGACAGTGAATACCCTTACCGTCAGAACAGCGATTTCTGGTACTTCACCGGCTTTAACGAGCCTGAAGCGCTGCTGGTGCTGATTAAAAGCGACGACACGCATAATCACAGCGTGCTGTTTAACCGCGTGCGCGATAAACAGGCGGAAATCTGGTTCGGCCGTCGTCTGGGACAGGAGGCGGCGCCGGAGAAGCTGGGCGTCGATCGCGCGCTGCCGTGGGATGCGCTGGATGAACAGCTACATCAGCTGCTGAACGGCCTTGATGTGGTCTATCATGCGCAGGGCGAATATGAATTTGCCGATCGCATCCTGTTTAGCGCGCTGGACAAGCTGCGTCGCGGCTTCCGGCAGAACCTGACGGCGCCGGACACGCTGACCGACTGGCGTCCCTGGGTGCATGAAATGCGGCTGTTCAAAGATCCCGAAGAACAGGATATTTTGCGTCGCGCCGGGAAAATCAGCGCTATGGCCCATACACGGGCGATGCAGACCTGTCGGCCCGGCATGTTTGAATATCAGCTCGCCGGGGAAATTCACCACGAGTTTACCCGCCATGGCGCGCAGCACCCTTCCTACAACACCATTGTCGGCGGCGGCGACAACGCCTGCATTCTGCATTACACCGAAAACGAAAGCGAATTGCGCGATGGCGATCTGGTGCTGATCGATGCGGGCTGCGAATTCCACGGTTACGCAGGCGATATTACCCGCACTTTTCCGGTGAATGGCAAATTCAGCGCGCCGCAGCGCGCGATTTACGACATCGTGCTGGCCTCGCTCTACAAGGCGCTTGCGCTGTTTCGTCCCGGCGTCAGCATCCGTCAGGTGAACGAAGAGGTCGTGCGCGTCATGGTGAGCGGGCTGGTCGAACTTGGCGTGATGCAGGGCGACGTCGAGCAGCTGATCGCGGAAAATGCGCACCGGCAATTTTTTATGCACGGGCTGAGTCACTGGCTGGGGCTGGATGTGCATGACGTCGGTAACTACGGCACGCCGGATCGCGGTCGTATCCTGGAGCCGGGCATGGTGTTAACCGTCGAGCCGGGACTCTATATCGCGCCGGACGCCGACGTGCCGCCGGAATATCGCGGCATCGGCGTGCGCATTGAGGATGACATCCTGATTACTGAACAGGGCAATGAAAATCTTACCGATAGCGTAGTGAAAGACGCTGACGCTATCGAAGCGCTGATGGCGGCAGCGCAACAGGCATGAGCGTGATCGTTGCCGGCGGCGGCATGACGGGCGCAACCCTGGCGCTGGCGATCTCTCATCTTACTCAGGGCGCACTGCCGGTAACAGTTATTGAGGCGGTCGCGCCGGGAGACCGCGCGCATCCAGGCTATGACGGACGGGCGATCGCGCTGGCGGAAGGCACCTGCCAGCAGCTGGCGGGCCTTAACCTCTGGCCTGCGCTGGCGAGCTGCGCCACGCCGATTACCCATGTGCACGTTAGCGATCGCGGGCACGCCGGTTTTGTGAATATCGACGCCGCCGATTATGGCGTTGCGGCGCTGGGCAATGTGGTTGAGCTGCATGAGGTGGGCAACCGGCTCTATCAGCTGCTACGCAAAGCGCCGGGCGTGACGCTGCGCTGCCCGGAAACGGTCAGCCGGGTTGAGCGGCGGCAGGATGGCGTCAGCGTCACGCTGGCGAGCGGCGAAAAGCTGGATGGACAGCTGCTGGTGGCGGCGGATGGTTCCCGTTCGCATATCGCCGCCGCCTGCGGCATTCAGTGGCGCAGCGAGGATTACCAGCAGATCGCGGTTATCGCCAACGTGACGACGCAGATCGCCCATCAGGGGCGGGCGTTTGAACGTTTCACGCAACACGGGCCGCTGGCGCTGCTGCCTATGTCGAACGGCCGCAGTTCGCTGGTCTGGTGTCATCCGCCGGAAGCGAAAACACGCATCGACGGCTGGAGCGACGCGACCTTTTTAGCGGAGCTGCAACAGGCGTTCGGCTGGCGGCTGGGGCGTTTTACCCATGTGGGGCAGCGCCACAGCTATCCGCTGGCGCTGCAAATGGCCAGCCAGACGGTCGCGCATCGGCTGGCGCTGGTGGGCAACGCGGCGCAGACGCTGCACCCGATCGCCGGACAGGGCTTCAATCTCGGCATGCGCGATGTTATGTCGCTGGCGGAAACGCTGGCGGCGGCGCATCGCGAGCGGCAGGATGCGGGCAGCTTCGCCGTGCTGCAGCGCTACGGACAACGACGCGCAACCGATCGTGACGCCACGATCGGCATAACGGATGGGCTGGTGCGGCTGTTCGCCAACCGCTACCTGCCGCTGGTCGTTGGGCGTAATCTCGGCCTGATGACAATGGATAATTTACCCTGGCTGCGCAACCGCCTGGCGGAGCGGACGCTGGGCTGGGTAACGCGCTGAAAAGAGGATTTCAATGCAAACTTATGATGTGGTGATCGCCGGCGGCGGTATGGTTGGCCTGGCGGTCGCCTGCGGCTTACAGGGCTGCGGGCTGCGTATCGCGGTGCTGGAGAAAGCGGCGCCGGACGCGTTTAACCCCAACGAACCGCACGGACTGCGCGTTTCCGCCATTAACGCGGCCAGCGAGCGTCTGTTACAGCATCTTGACGTCTGGTCAGCGATTCTGGCGCTGCGCGCCAGCAGCTATCACGGTATGGAAGTATGGGATCGCGACAGCTTTGGCCGTATTGAATTTGATCAGCCCCAGGGCGTCAGCCATCTTGGCCATATCATTGAAAACCAGGCGATCCACCAGGCGCTCTGGCAGCGCGCGCAGCAGCTGAGCGATATCACGCTGCTGGCGCCGGCGCAGCTGCAACAGGTCGCCTTCGGCGATAACGAAGCCTTTATTACGCTGGAAGACGGCAATATGATGAGCGCCCGGCTGCTGATCGGCGCCGACGGCGCCCACTCGTGGTTGCGCAGCAAAGCCGATATCCCGTTAACCTTCTGGGACTACGACCATCATGCGCTGGTCGCCAATATTCGCACCGAACAGCCGCATCAGGCGGTAGCGCGTCAGGTGTTCCACGGCGATGGCATCCTGGCGTTTCTGCCGCTCAGCGATCCGCATCTCTGTTCAATCGTCTGGTCGCTGTCACCACAGGAAGCGACGCGGCTACGTGATATGCCCGCCGAGCTGTTTAACCAGCAGCTGTCGGTGGCGTTTGATATGCGTCTGGGGCTATGCAAGGTAGAGAGCGAACGCCAGACCTTTCCGTTGATGGCGCGCTATGCCCGCCAGTTTGCCGCTCACCGGCTGGCGCTGGTCGGCGACGCCGCGCATACCATTCATCCGCTGGCGGGGCAGGGCGTCAACCTGGGCTTTATGGACGCCGCCGAGCTGACAGGCGAAATCCGCCGCCTGCATCAGCAGGGCAAAGATATCGGTCAGCATCTCTATCTGCGTCGCTATGAGCGTACGCGCAAGCACAGCGCCGCCGTGATGCTGGCAAGCATGCAGGGCTTTCGTGAGTTGTTTGCCGGCAATAATCCGGCAAAAAAGCTGCTGCGCGACGTCGGCCTGCGGCTGGCGGACAACCTGCCTGGCGTGAAGCCGCGCCTGCTGAAACAGGCGATGGGGCTGCACGATCTGCCGGAATGGCTGCGCTGATATCTTTCTCATTGCGCTGAGACATCTCTTCAATAAGGGCCGAAAGGTCCTTTTTCATTTTTGCGCCATGCCTGTTGCCCTCACGCATCTTTTCTCTAAGCGTATTGAAGGCGTTGGGGTGCTCAGCCCCGCCCTGACGCGACGTTATTCGAGGCTCCAACGCGATTCGCACCATTTTGAGGCGCGCGCACGCTTTTCGCGCGCTCATTTGAATTATTCTAATTTCACTCCCTGCTTCGCATTACTTTTGCTCATGAGTAAGTCTTTTCTGTGCCGGGCGATTTTCACGTTATTTATCCGCTGTCTGGTTTTTAAACGGCTTTGTTGCGCGTCTGTTGTTCGTTATGTGCCTTATGACGCATTTTTGTAGTCAAAAATTCTGCACAATCCCAAAGACATCGGACGATGCCGACGCCGTTTCGCCCCTGTTTAGCTTATGGTTAAAACCGGCGTTCAGTGGTAACGTCAGGGCAAAGAGAACGTTTGCGTCGGACGTTTTAGCCACATTTAGCGTCTACCCAACCCGTTAACGCACAGGAATGTTATGAAGCAGACTCCTTTGTATGAACAGCATCAGGCCTGCGGCGCCCGCATGGTCGATTTCCATGGCTGGATGATGCCGCTGCACTACGGCTCGCAGATCGATGAACATCATGCGGTGCGTCAGGATGCCGGCATGTTTGATGTCTCCCATATGACCATTGTCGATCTGCGCGGCGAGCGCACCCGGGAATTTCTGCGCATCCTGCTGGCCAACGACGTTGCGCGTCTGACGCAGCCGGGCAAGGCGCTCTACAGCGCGATGCTCAACGCATCGGGCGGCGTGATTGACGATTTGATTGTTTACTTTATGACCGAAGAATGGTTTCGCCTCGTGGTTAACTCCGCTACGCGCGACAAAGATCTGGCGTGGATCGGCGAGCATGCGCAGCCGTTCGGCGTCACGTTGCAAGAGCGCGACGATCTGGCATTGATCGCCGTTCAGGGACCGCAGGCGCAGCAGAAAGCGCAAACGGTCTTCAGCGACGCGCAGCGCCAGGCGGTAAGCGGCATGAAGCCCTTTTTCGGCGTCGAGGCGGACGGTTGGTTTATCGCTACCACCGGTTATACCGGCGAAAGCGGCTATGAAATCGCGTTGCCGAACGCGCAGGCCGCCGGGCTGTGGCAGCGCCTGCTGGCCGCTGGCGTGAAGCCCGCCGGGCTGGGCGCGCGCGATACGCTGCGTCTCGAAGCGGGCATGAATCTTTACGGTCAGGAAATGGATGAAGGCGTCTCGCCGCTGGCGGCGAATATGGGCTGGACGCTCTGCTGGGAGCCGACCGATCGCCAGTTTATTGGTCGGGAGGCGCTGGAATTGCAGCGTGAAAAAGGTACCGACAAGCTGGTGGGCCTGATCATGACGGAGAAGGGCGTGCTGCGTAATGAACTGCCGGTGATGTTCACCGACGCGCAGGGCAACTTGCACCAGGGCGTTATCACTAGCGGCTCCTTCTCGCCCACGCTGGGCTACAGCATCGCGCTGGCGCGCGTGCCGGCAGGCATCGGCGAACGCGCTATCGTGCAAATTCGCAACCGGGAAATGCCGGTAAAAGTCACCAAACCTATTTTTGTCCGCGCCGGTAAGCCGGTCGCTCAGTAACTATTTCAGGAGAATGCGGCGATGAGCAATGTGCCAAACGAATTAAAATATCGTGAAAGTCATGAGTGGGTGCGTAAGGAAGCGGACGGCACTTACACCGTAGGCATTACCGAACATGCGCAGGAGCTGTTGGGCGATATGGTCTTTGTCGATCTGCCGGACGCGGGCGCCAGCTTCGCCGCCGGAGATGACTGCGCCGTCGCCGAATCGGTCAAGGCCGCCTCTGACATTTACGCGCCGCTGAGCGGCGAAATCGTCGCGGTAAACGCCGATCTGGAAGCGTCGCCGGAACTGGTGAACAGCGATCCTTACGGCGCAGGCTGGCTGTTCCGCATCAAGGCGAGCGATGAGTCCGAACTGGAACAGCTGCTGAACGCCGAAGGCTACCAGGCCGCCATCGACGAATAACTTCAGGCGGGCCGTCCGCGCGCAGTCAGGCGCGGGCGGCTCTCTTTACGGGCCGCGACAGACGACTCGTTATCACCAGCCGTAGCCAGCTCTTCAGGATTGACGATTCATGACTCAGACACTCAGCCAGCTTGAACATACTGGCGCCTTTATCGAACGCCACATCGGCCCGTCTCCCGCGCAGCAGGAAAGCATGCTGCAGGCGATCGGCGCCAGCTCGCTCAATGCGTTAATCACCAGCATCGTGCCGGCCGACATTCAGCTGCCGGGGCCGCCCGCTGTCGGCGATGCGCTGACGGAACATCAGGCGCTGGCGGAACTGAAAGCGATCGCCAGCCGCAACCAGCGTTTCAAATCTTATATCGGCATGGGCTATACGCCGGTGCTGACGCCGCCCGTTATCCTGCGCAACCTGCTGGAAAATCCGGGCTGGTATACCGCCTACACCCCTTATCAGCCGGAGGTGTCGCAGGGCCGGCTGGAGGCGTTGCTGAACTTCCAGCAGCTGACGCTGGATCTGACCGGGCTGGATATCGCCTCCGCGTCGCTGCTGGACGAAGCGACGGCGGCGGCGGAAGCGATGGCGATGGCCAAACGCGTCAGCAAGCTGAAGAACGCCAACAAATTTTTTATCGCCGAGGATATTCATCCGCAGACGCTGGACGTCGTGAAAACCCGCGCGGAGACCTTCGGCTTTGAGCTGATTATCGATAAAGCGGAGCGCGCGCGCGATCATGACGAGCTGTTCGGCGTGCTGCTGCAACAGATCGGCACCACCGGCGAAGCGCATGACTACAGCGCACTCATCGCCGATCTCAAGGCGCGCAACGTCGTCGTCAGCGTGGCGGCCGATTTTATGGCGCTGGTGCTGCTGGAGGCGCCGGGCAAGCAGGGCGCGGATATCGTCTTCGGTTCCGCCCAGCGTTTCGGCGTGCCGATGGGTTATGGCGGGCCGCACGCCGCCTTCTTCGCCGCGCGCGATGAATACAAGCGTTCAATGCCGGGGCGCATTATCGGCGTCTCGCGCGACGCCGCGGGCAATACCGCGCTGCGCATGGCGATGCAGACGCGCGAGCAACATATTCGTCGTGAAAAAGCGAACTCCAATATCTGTACCTCGCAGGTGCTGCTGGCCAATATTGCCGGTTTCTATGCCGTATTCCATGGCCCGGAAGGACTGAAGCGCATCGCCGGGCGCATCCATCGCCTGACCGATATTCTGGCCGCTGGCCTGAAGCAGGGCGGCCTGACGCTGCGCCATCAACACTGGTTCGATACCCTTACCGTTGAGGTAAACGATAAGGCGGCGGTGCTGGCGCGCGCGCTCAGCTTCGGCGTTAACCTGCGTACCGATATCCATCATGCGGTCGGCATTACGCTGGATGAGACTACCACGCGGGAAGATGTCGCCACACTGTTCGCGATCCTGCTCGGCGACGAGCATGGCCTGGATATTGAGGCGCTGGATAACGCAGTCGCAGCCAACAGCGGCTCAATTCCGACGGCGCTGCAACGTCAACAGCCGCTGCTGACGCATCCGGTTTTCAACCGCTATCACAGCGAAACCGAGATGATGCGCTACATGCACAGTCTGGAGAAAAAGGATTTAGCGCTTAATCAGGCGATGATCCCGCTCGGCTCCTGCACCATGAAGCTTAACGCCGCCGCTGAGATGATCCCGATTACCTGGCCGGAATTCGCCGAACTGCATCCGTTCTGTCCCGCCGAGCAGGCGGGAGGCTATCTGCAAATGATTGCCCAGCTGTCGCAGTGGCTGGTGCAGCTCACCGGTTATGATGCGCTCTGCATGCAGCCTAACTCCGGCGCGCAGGGCGAATACGCCGGTCTGCTGGCGATCCGTCGCTACCATGAAAGCCGTGGCGAAGGCGAACGCCATATCTGTCTGATCCCCAGCTCCGCCCATGGCACCAACCCGGCGTCGGCGCAGATGGCCGGCATGTCGGTAGTGGTGGTGGCCTGCGACAAGCAGGGCAACATTGATCTGCACGATTTGCGCCAGAAGGCGGAGCAGGCGGGCAAGGCGCTCTCCTGCATTATGGTCACCTATCCTTCTACGCACGGCGTGTATGAAGAGACGATCCGCGAAGTCTGTCAGATCGTTCATCAGTACGGCGGCCAGGTTTACCTCGACGGCGCTAATATGAACGCGCAGGTCGGCATCACCACGCCGGGCTATATCGGCGCCGATGTGTCTCACCTGAACCTGCATAAAACCTTCTGCATTCCGCACGGCGGCGGCGGTCCGGGCATGGGGCCGATCGGCGTCAAGGCCCACCTGGCGCCGTTTGTGCCGGGCCACAGCGTGGTGCAGATTGACGACATGCTGACGCAGCAGGGTGCGGTTTCCGCCGCGCCGTTCGGCAGCGCCTCGATTCTGCCGATCAGCTGGATGTACATTTGCATGATGGGCGCGGAAGGGCTGAAGCAGGCCAGCGCCGTCGCTATCCTTAACGCGAACTATATCGCCAGCCGTCTGCAATCGGCTTATCCGATCCTTTATGCCGGACGTGATGGCCGCGTGGCGCACGAGTGTATTCTCGATATTCGTCCGCTGAAAGAGCAGACCGGCATCAGCGAGCTGGATATCGCCAAACGCCTGATTGATTACGGTTTCCACGCGCCGACCATGTCGTTCCCGGTGGCGGGCACGCTAATGGTAGAGCCGACCGAGTCGGAAGGGAAAGCGGAGTTGGATCGCTTTATCGACGCGATGTTGGCGATCCGCATGGAGATCGATCGTGTGGCGGATGGCGAATGGCCGCTGGAGGATAACCCGTTGGTCAACGCGCCGCACACCCAGCAGGAGCTGGTAGGCGAGTGGTCGCATCCTTACAGCCGCGAGCTGGCGGTCTTCCCGGCGGGCAGCGATAACAAATATTGGCCGACGGTGAAGCGTCTGGATGATGTATTCGGCGACCGTAACCTGTTCTGCTCTTGCGTGCCGATGAGCGAATACCAGTAATCGCGTTGGGCTGCGCCTGCACTATCAGGCGCAGCCGGTTGTTACATAAGGCGTAAAATAAGAAGGGTTTGCCAGCAAACCCTTTTTTTATGAAAAACGTTTTATTGTTCCTGGAGTTCCAGTTCAGCAATCAGCGGTAAATGATCGCTGGCGGCCGCCCAGTTGAACCCCTCTTTTTCATCAGGAACATTAAGTCCCTTAACGTTCCACTTCTGCCCTTTAAACGTAAAAATATGGTCAAGGTCCAGAGCAGGATTGATAGCGGGCCAGGTTCGAAGATCGACGCCGTTTTTAACGACCGGATTCCAGAAATAATTGATTTCTTTAACCGGCTGTTCGTTTGCCGTGGAGTTAAAGTCACCCGCCAGAATTTTAACTGCGGAAGCGATATTGGCGAAATTGGAAGGCGCATCGCCTATGCTCAGGTCAAGCAGATAACGCGCCTGGTTAAGGCGCACTTCGGGGTTCTTCTGCCAGTCCAGGTGCGTGGTCATAACGATAACCGGCGAATCAAAGCCGGGTACAGCGAGTTGCGAGATCAAAACAACACGCTGCTCCGCTTCGCCGGAAGGCAAATTAATCACCTGGGATTTATCTATTTTATATTTCGACAATAAACCAACGCCATATTCCCCGCCATCGAAATCCAGGGCTTTGCCGAAGGCGTAAAACAGATGATTCGCCTGTGCAATGTCAGCCAGCTGGTTGATTTTCCCGCTACGCTGTGTCTGATTATCAATTTCCGTTACCGCTATGATATCAGCGTTAATTTTACCTATCGCCTGGCTTAAATGCGTTAAATCTTTAACGTTATCTGCCGCTTCGTTTTTGCCAATATTATAGGTGGCTACCTTGAGAGTGGGCAGATTGCTCGTGTAAATTTTATTAACTGTTCCTCCTTTATTAACCTTAAGAATTTCTGAACCGGTAAGGGCGGCGCTGGCGTGAAAAGAAAAAGCGTTTATGACGCTGAACACGATTAAAAAAGAAATATTGTTAGTTTTCATCTTCCTGCCATTTAGGGGGTAAATATAGAGCGCCGGGAGTATGGCATAACAGGAAAGCGTTTAATGTGATATGTATTACAAGCCAGCGTTTGAATGCGGGGCGATGGGCAAGCGAGCAGTATGAAAGAGAAATAATATCTGTTACGCAGTAAAATGAATTCGCTGTTGTGGTCACTAAATGTTGTCAGGTTATTAATCAACGATGAATTTTAAAATAATATTTTAACAGCCTTATGAATGAAGGGATAATAAAGGTGGATAGCAATCATAAAGGCCGGAGATAGCGCCGGCCTTTATTGATCTTACAGCTGCTCGCCGTTGCTGGCGATAACCTGCTGATACCAGGCGAAGCTTTTTTTCTTCGAGCGCGCCATAGTGCCGCTGCCGTCATCGTTTTTATCGACGTGAATAAAGCCGTAGCGCTTGTTGTACTGACCGGTGGTGAAAGAGACGCAGTCGATACAGCCCCATGGCGTGTAGCCCATCAGGTCGACGCCATCCTCCAGCACCGCTTTTTTCATCTGCTCGATGTGCGCGCGCAGATAATCGATGCGGTAATCATCTTCGATAAAGCCGTCGGCATTCGGCTTATCAATCGCGCCAAAGCCGTTTTCTACAATAAACAACGGCTTCTGATAGCGCTCATATAACGCGTTTAGGGAGTAACGCAGGCCCACCGGATCGATCTGCCAGCCCCAGTCGGAGGCTTTCACATGCGGATTCGGCACGCTGCCTTCAAAGCCGGTAATGGCGTCGCCTTCGCCTTTGGCGTTGGCCTTCACCGCGTTGCTCATGTAGTAGCTGAAGCCCACGTAGTCGCAACAGCCGTTGCGCAGCGTCTCTTCATCGCCCGCTTCCATCTCGATGTGGTAGCCTTTGCGCGCCCACTCATGCAGCACGTAGGCGGGATAGTAGCCGCGCATCTGCACGTCGCTAAAGACATAGCGGCGGTGCATCGCTTCCTGGGCGAACATCACATCGTCTGGATGGCACGAGAAAGGATAGACGGGCACCATGGCGATCATGCAGCCGATCTGGAAATCAGGATTGATGCGATGTCCCAGCGCCACCACTTTCGCGCTGGCGACAAACTGATGGTGCATTACCTGATACATGGTCTGCTCAGGATTATCATGATCGGTAAATACCACGCCGGAACAGCAGTAGCCGAACAACGGATAGTTCCAGGTACGCTGGTTGTTGATCTCGTTGAAGGTCATCCAGTATTTCACTTTGTGCTGATAGCGGCGCAGGACCACCTCGCTGAAACGCACAAAGAAGTCGACCACTTTTCGGTTCAGCCAGCCGCCGTACTGTTTTACCAGGTGCCACGGCATTTCAAAGTGGGAAAGGGTAATGACCGGCTCGATGCCGTGCTTTAACAGTTCGTCGAACAGATCGTCATAATACTGTAAGCCTGCCTCGTTCGGCTCCAGTTCGTCGCCGTTAGGGAAAATACGCGTCCAGGCGATAGAGGTGCGGAAGCATTTAAATCCCATTTCGGCAAACAGCGCGATATCATCTTTATAACGATGATAAAAGTCGACCGCCTCATGGTTAGGGTAGTTATAACCGGGCTGAACGCCGTCGGTCATAACACGATCGACGCCGTGCGATCCGCCGGAAAGCACGTCGCAGATGCTGATGCCTTTGCCGCCCTGATCCCATCCTCCTTCAACCTGATGCGCGGCAACGGCGCCGCCCCACAAAAAATCTTTCGGTAACTGATGCCTGGTCATAAAGCGTTCCTTACTGTTGCAGTAAAAAAGCGGTCGGGCCGCGGATTATCACGCAGCGGCCGCTACAAAATAAAGGCGATGCCGCGGTAAGAGAGCGTGAAATAATAACGCGCCGGTGATAAAGGTTGTTTGGAGTGTAGCAAAGCGCAGGGGAATGTCACGTTATAACGAAACGTGACAAATGTAATTTGTTACCTGTAAAAAACAGCTTGTTTTATTCGCTCAGGCGGCTGGCGAGTTTACGACCAATACTTTCGATAATATAGAGCGTCGGCACCTGGGTAGTGATATCAAAGCCGCCGTTCATGCGAATTAATGGCATATGGCAGGAGATATTAAAATCCGCCAGCTTCGCCAGCGAGCTGGTTTCACTATTGGTAATGGTAATGATTTTGCATCGATGCAGGCTGAACTGGCTGGCAAGCCGCAGAATTTCTTCGGTTTCGCCGGAAATGGAAAGGATAATCGCCACTGCGTCTTTATACATATCATTGCTGACCGGATAATAAGGATCGTCGATGTAATTACTGAATTTACCTACGTTAGAGAAAAAGCGTGCACCATATTTTCCTAACGTGCCGGAAGTGCCCGCGCCGATAAAAATAATACGCTGCGCCGCCAGAATATGCTCCACCGCCTGGCTAATTAAATATTCGAAATCGTCATTATTAATGCTTTTAAAGAAGCTGACCATTTCATTCACGCCATAATTAATCGGGCGCTGCTGTTCCTGCTCCAGATATAATTTAAAGCGAATGCGAAATTCAGAATAACCATCGCACTGCATTTTGCGGCAGAAGCGCAGCACCGAGGTGGTGGAGACACCGGCAGCGTCCGCCAGCTCGCGGATGGTCATATACATCACTTTGTCACCGCTTTTGATCACGGTGTTATAAACCTGCATCTCGGTGTCGTTAAGCGTTGAGATTATGCTGTGAGTAAACATGCTGTATCCGCGTCAGTCATTACCGCGCCTACCTTACCAGATTTTGTTTTTTTCGCCGATGCGTGCGTAAGCGTTACAGGCGGACATAAAATTCTTTCAGCTTACAGGTGTATACTGAAATGATTCTCAGCTAGTCTTTGAATGCGTAAAAAACCGGCGCAACCTGTCGATAAAGATTTCCTTTTTTGCACAGGGCATTACGCAATTTCAGGGGGTGAATATGGCGAATAAAAATGTATTAGCCGAGGGATACTCGCTGGCGGAAGAGATCGCTAACAGCATCAGTCATGGCCTGGGCTGCATCTTTGGCATCGTCGGGCTGGTGTTGCTGCTGAGCCAGGCCATCGACGCTAATGCGGGCGCGCTGGCAATTACCAGCTACAGCCTGTATGGCGGCAGCATGATTCTGCTGTTTCTCGCCTCGACGCTTTATCATGCTGTTACAAACCCGCGCGCTAAATTCTGGCTGAAAAAGCTGGATCACTGCGCGATCTACTTACTGATTGCCGGCACCTATACGCCGTTTCTGCTGGTGGGGCTGAAATCGCCGCTGGCGCATGGTCTGATGGTGGTGATCTGGAGTCTGGCGCTGCTGGGCATTATTTTTAAGCTGGTCTTCATCCACCGTTTCAAGGTGCTGTCGGTGGTGACTTACCTGTTGATGGGCTGGCTCTCGCTGATCGTGATTTATCAGCTGGCGATCAAGCTGGCGCCGGGCGGTCTCTGGCTGCTGGCGGTGGGTGGCATCATCTACACGCTGGGCGTGATTTTTTATGTGGCGAAGCGTATTCCATACAACCACGCCATCTGGCATGGCTTTGTTCTGGGCGGCAGCATCTGCCACTTTTTAGCGATCTACCTTTATATACTGAAGCCCTAAAAAAGGCGGCCTGAAGGCCGCCTTTTTATTTTTCAGACCGGTTATTCCGCCAGCGAGTAGGGCAGCGGCTGAATAGCCAGTTCGCCGCCCTCGTCGCCCTGCACGCGTAGTACGCTTTCCGGCTCCAGATCGTTATTCAGCACCGCCTGTACCCAGACATCGCCGGACTCCAGCTGTACGGCCGTCAGAATAGTGCCGGTGCGTCGCCAGTTTTCACCCATCTTCAGCTCCAGCGCGTCGCCCGCCTCCGGAACACGTCCCGCTTTGCCCGCCAGCCAGTAAAGCGCTCGCTTGTTGGCGCCGCGGAACTTGGCGCGCGCCACCATCTCCTGACCGGTATAGCAGCCTTTCTTAAAGCTGATCGCATCCAGCGCCTGCAGGTTGGTCGCCTGTGGGATCAGCTGGCCACTGGTTTTTTCATCCAGCACCGGCAGGCCCGCTTCAATATCCAGCGCCAGCCACTGCTGACTGCCGTTAAGCTGCGCCTCGCCCGCCAGCGCCTCTTTCAGTTCGGCGGCTTTTTCCGCGGTGGTCACCAGCAGGAAACGTTCGGCAGGCGTGCCGAACCAGAGCAGCGTTGAATCGCCATCTTGCACCACCGGCGTCTGCGCATCCGGCAGAGCGGCGAAACGGTGAGTCAGCGCCGCTCTGGCCTGAAAGCCCGCCACGCCCAGCAGAACCGGCTGTTCGTCGGCGGCGATCGTCACCTTAGAAAAAACGGCGTATTTCTTCAGCTCGGTGATCTGCATATCGCGCACGCTGCGGCGCACCAGATAGGCGTAGCCTTCGCCGCGATGGAACAGTCGCAGGTTGCTCCACATTTTCCCTTTCGCATCGCAGTGCGCGCAGGGTAAATGCTGCTCGGCAGCCAGCGCAGCGACGTCCAGCGTCACCTGGCCTTGCAGATAGGTGGTGCTATCCGCGCCCTGCACGGAAACCAGCGCCCAATCCTCCAGCGAAATCAGCGTCAGCGGCAGTCGGGAGGAAGCAACGGGCTGGCGCGGTGGAAACGTAAAGTCAGGCATAGGGAGTCCTGAAAAAGTCAGTGGATAAGGAATAGTGACCTCATATTAAAAGAGCAGTATGGCTTTGCAACCTGTTTCCTGAAGCGGACGCACAAATCGCGTGATAACCTCGCAACCCGCATTGCCACTTTGCGCTGTGGCCCGCAGGGGGAGAATTTGCCTTCAACAGGCCCGAAAAAAAGCGCTACACTAGCCTGCATGTTTGAGCCAACCGATGACGGAACACATGGATATCAACGATAAATCCCGTATTCACTGGGCCTGCCGCCGCGGCATGCTGGAGCTGGATATCGCCATTATGCCTTTCTTTAAATATGAATATGATTCGCTGAGCGATGAAGATAAGGCGCTGTTTATTCGTCTGCTGAAAAGCGACGATCCCGATCTGTTTAACTGGCTGATGAACCACGGCGAGCCGGCCGATGCCGAGCTGAAACGTATGGTGCAGCTGATTCAGACGCGCAACCAGCAGCGTGGCCCGGAACGTGGTGCGGTGGCAATCTGATCTCTCCCCGTCGGCGCGGGCGCAGCAGATAACCTGCCTGCTCTATAGCCCGCTCGTCTTCGGATTGCTGTTGTTGCCCTGGCCGCCGTCGCTGGCGCCGTTGATGATGGTGCTGCTGCTGCTAATGCTCGGCGAACTGTGGCGACGTCTGCATCTACAACGTCGCTTCAGCGGCCGCTTAACGGCGGAGGAAAGCCGCATCTGGCGCTGGCGACAGCGGGATTATCAGGTGATGCGGCCGCCGTTTATTCTGCCGTTTGGCATACTGCTTACGCTGCGCACGCCGCAGGGGACACGCCTGTCATTGTGGCTGATGCGGGACAGCATGCCGGAAGCGAACTGGCGCGCGCTGCGTCGCCTGTTTAAGGGATATGAGCCCGGCTAAACGCCACGTGCGGCAGTGAAGTCAGGCAAGGCCCGCGCAGCGGTTGCTATAGCAGCGCGGCGGTTTCCGTAAGGATCTGCTCGCACCATTGGGCGATGCGCTCATCGCTCTCTTCAAACTGATTCACATCATCCAGCGCCAGGCCGACAAATTGCGTGCCGTCGGCGGTAAGCGGTTTCGGGCTGGTAAACTCGTAGCCTTCAATCGGCCAGTAGCCGACGAACTGAACGCCCATCGGCGCGAGCAGCTCATGCAGCATTCCCAGCGCATCGAGAAACCACTCGCCATAGCCGAGCTGATCGCCCATGCCGTAGAGCGCCACCACTTTGCCGCGCAGCTTCAGCGTCGGGATCTCCTGCCAGACCGCCTCCCAGTCTTCCTGCAATTCGCCGAAATCCCAGGTCGGGATGCCGAGGATCAGCATATCGTACTGCTCCATCAGCGCTGGAGCGTCATCCTTCAGGTTGTGCAGCGTGACCAGCTCCTCGCCGATAAAATCACGAATTTTCTCGGCGGCCATCTCGGTGTAACAGGTGCTGGAACCGTAAAAAAGGCCAATTTTCATACGGAACATCTACTCATTCATATCATCAGATGGGCGCAATTGTATCAGAAGGGCGCCGCTTTCAGGCATAATGCGGTGAAATTCACGGCTTTGCGCGAGGGAAAAAGATGCAGGATAACGATCTTATTGAACAGTTTCTCGATGCGCTGTGGATAGAGCGTAATCTGGCGCAAAACACCCTGACCTCCTATCGACAGGATCTGCTGTCGCTGACCGGCTGGCTGGCGCATCACCAACGTTCTCTGCTCCAGGCAGACGCGGCCGATTTACAGGCTTTTCTTGCCGAGCGCATCGAGGGCGGTTATAAAGCCACCAGCTCGGCGCGCCTGTTAAGCGCGACGCGGCGGCTGTTCCAGTATCTCTATCGCGAAAAGCTGCGCGATGACGATCCAAGCGCGCTGCTCTCGTCGCCCAAACTGCCGCAGCGTCTGCCGAAGGATCTGTCGGAAGCGCAGGTGGAGCGGCTGCTACAGGCGCCCAGCGTCGATCAGCCGATTGAGCTGCGAGATAAAGCGATGCTGGAGCTGCTCTACGCCACCGGACTGCGCGTTTCAGAGCTGGTGGGGCTGACGATAAGCGATGTCAGTCTGCGCCAGGGCGTGGTGCGTGTGATCGGCAAAGGCAACAAAGAGCGACTGGTGCCGCTGGGCGAAGAGGCGATACACTGGCTGGAACAGTATATGGAATATGGTCGTCCGTGGCTGCTGAACGGCCGGGCGATTGACGTGCTGTTTCCCAGCAACCGCGCGCAGCAGATGACCCGCCAAACCTTCTGGCACCGCATCAAACATTACGCCACGCTGGCCGGCATCGACAGCGAGAAGCTGTCGCCGCACGTGCTGCGGCACGCCTTTGCCACGCATCTGTTGAACCACGGCGCGGATTTACGTGTCGTACAAATGCTGCTGGGGCACAGCGATCTCTCCACGACGCAAATTTATACGCATGTCGCCACCGAGCGTCTGCGTCAGTTACATCAACAGCATCATCCGCGCGCCTGAGGCGGCGGAGTAATAAGGGAACAGGATGAAAAAAACTTTTGCCATCGCCGCTTTGCTGGCTGCTTCTGTTGCTGGCGTAGCCCAGGCGGATGACGCCGCGATTCAGCAATCTTTGCGCAAGCTGGGACTGCAACAGGTCGAGATCCAGCCTTCGCCGTTGCCGGGCATGAAAACCGTGCTCTCTGAAAGCGGCGTGCTCTATGTCACCGAAGATGGAAAGCACTTTATTCAGGGGCCGCTATATGATGTCAGCGGCGCGCATCCGGTGAACGTCACCAATCAACAGCTGCAGAAAAAAGTCGATGCCTTAAGCAAAGAGATGATCGTCTATAAGGCGCCGAAAGAGCAGCATATGATTACCGTTTTCACTGATATCACCTGCGGTTATTGTCGCAAGCTGCATCAGGAGATGGCCGACTACAATGCGCTGGGCATCACCGTGCGCTATCTGGCTTTCCCGCGCGAAGGAATGAATGGGCAGGTGGCGAAGAAAATGAAGTCCATCTGGTGCGCGGCGGATCGTAATAAAGCGTTCGACGCGGCAATGAAAGGCGACGAAGTTTCTCCCATCGATTGCAAAATCGATCTTCAAAAGCAGTATCAGCTGGGCATTCTGTTCGGCATTCAGGGCACGCCTGCCATCCTGATGGAGAATGGCATGATGATTCCAGGTTATCAGGGGCCGCAGGAGATGAAGCAGTTTCTTGATAAACAAAAGAGCGGTAGCTAATCAGCAGTGAATAAACCGATGCAACTTCGCCGCCGTGAGGCGGCGCCCGATACAGCTTTGCCGACGGATTTTCATCCGTTGCTGCGTCGCCTTTACGCCCAGCGCGGTATAGGCGACGCGCGCGAGCTGGAGCGCGGCGCGAAATTCCTTCATCCCTGGCAGGGGTTGAGCGGCATGCAGCAGGCGGTTGAGCTGCTGCATCAGGCGCTGCGCGATCAAAAACAGATTATGATCGTCGGCGATTTCGATGCCGACGGCGCCACCAGCACCGCGTTGACCGTACTGGCGTTACGCAGCATGGGCGGTCAGCACGTACAGTATCTGGTGCCTAACCGCTTCGATGATGGCTATGGCCTGAGTCCCGAAGTGGTGGAGCAGGCGGCGGCGCGCGGCGCAGAGCTAATCCTGACGGTGGATAACGGCATTTCTTCCCACGCGGGCGTGCTGTGCGCGCACCAGAAAGGCATCCCTGTGCTGGTGACCGATCACCATCTGCCAGGTGAAACGCTGCCTGAAGCGGAAGCGATCGTTAACCCTAATCTTGATGACAGTACTTTTCCTTCCCGCGCGCTGGCGGGCGTCGGCGTCGCGTTTTATCTGATGCTGGCGCTGCGGGCGCATCTGCGCGAGCAGGGCTGGTTCGATAACGGCCTGGCAATCCCAAATCTGGCGGAGCTGCTCGATCTGGTGGCGCTCGGCACGGTGGCGGACGTGGTGCCGCTGGACGCCAATAACCGCATTCTGGTCTGGCAGGGAATGAGCCGCATCCGCGCAGGCAAGTGCCGTCCCGGCATTCGCGCGCTGCTGGAAGTGGCGAATCGCGATGCGCGCCAGCTGGCCGCCAGCGATTTAGGTTTCGCGCTTGGCCCGCGTCTTAATGCCGCCGGTCGTCTGGATGATATGTCAGTAGGCGTGGCGCTGCTGCTGACGGAGGATCTGGCGCAGGCGCGGATGTTGGCCAGCGAGCTGGATGCGCTGAACCAGACGCGCAAAGAGATTGAGCAGGGGATGCAGGCGGAAGCGTTGGCGCTCTGTAATCAGCTGGAGCGCAGCAGCGATACGCTGCCGCTGGGTCTGGCGTTTTATCATCCTGAGTGGCATCAGGGCGTGGTAGGTATTCTGGCATCCCGGCTGAAGGAGCGCTTTCACCGTCCGGTAATCGCTTTCGCCCCTGCGGGCGACGGCACGCTGAAAGGTTCAGGCCGTTCGGTAGCGGGATTGCATCTGCGCGATGCGCTTGAACGTCTGGATACGTTGAATCCGGGGTTGATCCTGAAGTTCGGCGGCCATGCGATGGCGGCAGGTCTGTCGCTTGAAGAGGCGAAGTTCGAGCAGTTCAGCACGCTGTTTAGCGCCCTGGTGGGCGAGTGGCTGGATGCGGACGCATTGCAGGGCGTTATCTGGTCAGACGGCGAGCTGTCGGCGCCGGATCTGACGCTGCCGGTGGCGGAAATGCTGCGCGATGCGGGGCCGTGGGGACAGGCTTTTCCGGAGCCAGTGTTCGACGGCAAATTTAAGCTGTTGCAACAGCGTCTGGTGGGCGAGCGTCATCTGAAGGTGATGGTGGAGCCGTTAGGCGGCGGGCCGTTGCTGGACGGCATCGCGTTTAATATTGATACGCGTCTTTGGCCGGACGCCAGCGTGCGTCACGTTGAGCTGGCCTATAAGCTGGATGTGAATGAGTTCCGCGGCAATCGTAGCGTGCAGTTGTTGATCGAACATATCTGGCCGCTATAGGGCAGGGCGGTGTCGGTTGGTTAAAACCGGGCAGTGCCGATTGGTTAAAAACAATCCGTGCCGGTTGGTTAAAACCGGGCAGTGCCGATTGGTTACAAACAATCCGTGCCGGTTGGTTAAAACCGGGCTGTGTCGGTTGGTTAAAAGCAATCCGTGCCGGTCGCAAGAGGGACAGGCCGCTCGGCGGGACGGCATGCACCCATCCCTGGGGCCTCCGCCCGCGCCTTCCCTGGCGCGGGAGGCCCGCCTCTCGTCCTGTCCCTCTTACTCCTCTGATATCGCGCTTGCGTAACCTGACCTTTTAAAATTTTATCGGCTTTTGTTTGGTAAAGCCTTTGCACGATAACTGGACGGTGAAGTATTTGCACAATGTCAGGACGGTGAACTATTTGCACGATGTCAGGACGGTGAACTATTTGCACGATGTCAGGACGGTGAACTATTCGCACGATGTCAGGACGGCGAACTATTTGCACGATGTCAGGGAGGCGGCGGGCAGGCCGCGAAGTAAAGCCTCCGCGTCAGGGATGACGCGGCGGAGTCTCCAGGGATGGATTGACGACGACTTTACGTAGCGGCCTGCCCGTCGCTGACCGAAAGTGAGCGACTTAATCACCGCGCCCGCCGTCCGAATCCTGCCTCCTTAAACCCCGCGCCCGCCGTCCGAATCCTGCCTCCTTAAACCCCGCGCCCGCCGTCCGAATCCTGCCTCCTTAATCACCGCGCCCGCCGTCCGAATCCTGCCTCCTTAAACCCCGCACCCGCTGTCCGAATCCTGCTCCTTAAACCCCGCACCCGCTGTCCGAATCCAGCCCCTTAAACCCCGCGCCTGCTATCCGAATCCAGCCCCTTAAACCCCGCGCCCGCTGCACCTGCACAAACCGCCGGACAAAACTACAATCTCCTCGCCTTTTCGGGTAAACTGCCCGGTCATATCCATAGACACTTCCTAAAAGATTCGAAAGCCATGTTTGAAATTAATCCGGTCAAAAACCGTATTCAGGACCTCACTGAGCGCAGCGACGTTCTTAGGGGGTATCTTTGACTACGATGCCAAGAAAGAACGCCTCGAAGAAGTAAACGCCGAGCTGGAACAGCCGGACGTCTGGAACGAACCTGAACGCGCTCAGGCGCTGGGCAAAGAGCGATCCGCGCTGGAAGCCGTAGTCGAAACCCTCGACCAGATGAGCCAGGGCCTTGAAGATGTCACCGGCCTGCTGGACCTGGCCGTTGAAGCGGAAGATGAAGAAACCTTCAACGAAGCCGTCGCCGAGCTGGATGGCCTGGAGAAAAAACTGGGCGAGCTGGAATTCCGCCGCATGTTCTCCGGCGAATATGACAGCGCCGACTGCTACATCGATCTGCAGGCAGGATCGGGCGGCACCGAAGCGCAGGACTGGGCCAGCATGCTGCTGCGCATGTATCTGCGCTGGGCGGAAGATAAAGGCTTTAAAACCGAAGTCATCGAAGTCTCCGACGGCGAAGTGGCGGGCATCAAATCCGCGACTATCCGCATCTCCGGCGACTACGCCTTCGGCTGGCTGCGTACCGAAACCGGCGTGCATCGTCTGGTGCGTAAAAGCCCGTTCGACTCTGGCGGTCGTCGCCACACCTCGTTCAGCTCCGCCTTCGTTTACCCGGAAGTGGATGACGACATCGACATCGAAATCAACCCGGCGGACCTGCGCATCGACGTCTACCGCGCATCCGGTGCAGGCGGTCAGCACGTTAACCGTACCGAATCGGCCGTGCGTATTACCCACATTCCGACCGGTACCGTCACCCAGTGTCAGAACGACCGTTCCCAGCATAAAAACAAAGACCAGGCCATGAAGCAGATGAAAGCCAAGCTTTATGAACTGGAAATGCAAAAGAAAAATGCTGAGAAACAGGCGCTGGAAGACAACAAATCTGATATCGGCTGGGGCAGCCAGATCCGTTCTTACGTGCTGGACGATTCACGCATTAAAGATCTGCGCACCGGCGTGGAAACGCGCAACACGCAGGCGGTGCTGGACGGCGATCTGGATCGCTTCATTGAAGCAAGTTTGAAAGCAGGGCTATAAGGAACCGACATGTCTGAACAACAACCGCAGGGCGCTGATGCCGCGCTTGAACTTAATAACGAACTGAAAGCGCGTCGTGAAAAGCTCAGCGCGCTGCGTGAACATGGCGTGGCGTTCCCGAACGATTTCCGCCGCGACGGCATCTCCGAACAGCTGCACGCGCAGTATGACGAGAAAAGCAACGAAGAGCTGGAAGCGCTGAATATCGAAGTCAGCGTGGCGGGTCGTATGATGACGCGCCGCATTATGGGCAAGGCGTCGTTTGTAACGCTGCAGGACGTCGGCGGCCGCATCCAGCTTTACGTGGCGCGCGACGACCTGGCGGAAGGCGTTTACAACGAACAGTTTAAAAAGTGGGACCTGGGCGACATTCTCGGCGCGCGCGGCAAACTGTTCAAAACCAAAACCGGCGAACTCTCTATCCATTGCACCGAACTGCGCCTGCTGACCAAAGCGCTGCGTCCGCTGCCGGATAAATTTCACGGCCTGGCCGATCAGGAAACGCGCTATCGTCAGCGCTACCTCGATCTGATCGCCAACGAAGAGTCGCGCAAAACCTTCCGCATTCGCTCCCAGATCATGGCCGGCATCCGCCAGTTCATGGTGAGCCGCGACTTTATGGAAGTGGAAACGCCGATGATGCAGGTGATCCCAGGCGGCGCCTCCGCGCGTCCGTTCATCACCCATCACAACGCGCTCGACATTGATATGTACCTGCGCATCGCGCCGGAACTCTATCTGAAACGTCTGGTGGTGGGCGGTTTCGATCGCGTATTCGAAATCAACCGCAACTTCCGTAACGAAGGCATCTCGCCGCGCCATAACCCTGAGTTCACCATGATGGAACTCTATATGGCCTACGCGGATTATAAAGATCTGATCGAGCTGACCGAAAGCCTGTTCCGCACCCTGGCGCAGCAGGTGCTGGGCACCACCGAAGTGCCTTACGGCGACCAGGTGTTCGACTTCGGCAAGCCGTTCGCTAAGCTGACGATGAAAGAAGCGATTCAGAAATACCGCCCGGAAACTAACCTGGCCGATCTGGATGATTTCGATAAAGCGGTCGCCATTGCGCGCTCGCTGGGCATCAAAGTAGAGAAAAGCTGGGGCCTGGGTCGCGTTGTCACTGAGATTTTTGAAGAGACCGCGGAAAGCCATCTTATCCAGCCGACCTTTATCACCGAATATCCGGCAGAAGTTTCTCCGCTGGCGCGCCGCAACGACACCAACCCGGAAATCACCGACCGCTTTGAATTCTTTATCGGCGGCCGCGAAATCGGCAACGGTTTCTCCGAGTTGAACGATGCGGAAGATCAGGCCGATCGCTTCCGTCAGCAGGTGGAAGCGAAAGACGCGGGCGACGACGAAGCGATGTTCTTCGATGAAGACTACGTCACCGCGCTGGAGCACGGCCTGCCGCCGACCGCAGGTCTGGGCATCGGTATCGACCGCATGGTAATGCTGTTCACCAACAGCCACACCATCCGCGACGTGATCCTGTTCCCGGCGCTGCGTCCGTCCGGCAAATAACGCTGACGACAGAGTAAAAAGGACGCTTCGGCGTCCTTTTTCATTTCCGCCTTGAGATACGCTTGCGCCTTTGCCAGGCTAAAAATCTGGCTTCATCAGGAGTAAAGCTATGTCTTCATCTTCACGTCCGCAATGCATCGGCCGCTGGCAAACGCTGGAGGAACCCGATAAGGCCCACTATCGCGGCAGCGATGAGCGCATGGGCATCGGCGCGCCGCTGGGCCGCGCGCTGGGGCTGACGCGCATCGGCATTCATCACGAGCGCCTGCTGCCGGGCCGCCGCCTCTCTTATCCGCACGCCGAAAGCGCCGAAGAGGAGTTTGTCTATGTGCTGGAAGGGCAGCCCCATCTCTGGCTCAACGGCGAGCTGCATGCGCTGACGCCGGGCGACGCGGTGGCGTTTCCGGCGGGCACCGGCATCTGCCACACCTTTATTAACAACAGCGAAGAAGAGGTCAAATTGCTGGTGGTGGGCGAGGCGAACAAAAAGGAAAATCGCATCTACTATCCGCTGAATCCCGACTACGCCGCCACGCGCGCCGACCGCTGGATCGAGCCGCCGGCGCAGCCGCTCGGCACCCATGACGGCCTGCCGGATGCGCAGCGCAAGTAAAAGTACGCGTCAGGATTTAATGTCCGCCTGTAGCCAGCGTTCAAAATGTACGTAAGGGATATTAGGCGCGACATTGTTATACAGCGTTTTGCCGCTCTGTTTATCCTCCTGAAAGAAATCCCGATGGCGCAGCGAGAGATCGCGGTGGATTGTTGCGCCAGACGCAATATTCCCTTGTCGTAGCCAGGGTGTTTGTTGTGATAACACTGTGTTTTAATAGCCGCCGCGACGCAAAACATTCAAGGCATCACCACAACGCGTCGTCTGAACCGCTGCCTGACAGCGGCCTGCCTGGAGTCTGCAATCATCGTTTTTTTGGGAGAGTGTTATGCCTGTTTCATTACTGGCTCTGGCGCTGAGTGCGTTTGCAATCGGCACCACCGAGTTCGTTATTATGGGATTACTGCCGGAGGTGGCGGGCGACCTGCGCGTTTCTATTCCTTCCGCCGGCTGGCTGATCAGCGGCTATGCGCTGGGCGTGGCGATCGGCGCGCCGGTAATGGCGCTGCTGACCGCGCGCCTGCCGCGTAAACGCACGCTGATCCTACTGATGTCGATCTTTATTATCGGCAACGTGCTGTGCGCCCTGGCCTACAGCTACAATCTGCTGATGCTGGCGCGCGTTGTGACCGCGCTCTGTCACGGCGCGTTCTTCGGCATCGGTTCGGTGGTGGCTGCCAGCCTGGTGGCGCCTAACCGCCAGGCCTCCGCCGTCGCGCTGATGTTTACTGGCCTGACGCTGGCTAACGTGCTGGGCGTGCCGCTCGGCACCTGGTTCGGCCAGCTGTTCGGCTGGCGCGCTACCTTCTGGGGCGTGGCGGTAATTGGCGTGCTGGCGTTTATCGCCCTGATCGTCAGCCTGCCGACCAACAAAGATGAAAAGCCGGTACATCTCGCCAGCGAAATCAGCGCGCTGGCGAACGGCAAGCTCTGGCTGTCGCTGCTGATGACTGTCTGCTTCGCGGCGGCGATGTTCGCGCTGTTCAGCTATATCGCGCCGCTGCTGCTGCAGGTCACCGGCATCAGCAATCGCGGCGTCAGTTGGACGCTGTTCCTGATCGGCGCAGGGCTGACAGTGGGCAATATCATCGGCGGCAAGCTGGCGGACTGGAAAGTGTCGTTCAGCCTGATTCTCAGTTTTGCGCTGATCGCGCTGTTTTCGCTCGCCTTTAGCTGGACCAGCCACGGCCTCTGGCTGGCGGAAATTACCCTGTTCCTGTGGGCGATGGCCACTTTCGCCACCGTCCCCGGCCTGCAAATCAACGTAGTGCGCCACGGTAAAGAGGCGCCGAATCTGGTCTCGACCCTGAACATTTCCGCGTTTAACGTCGGCAATGCGCTGGGCGCCTGGGTTGGCGGGGCGGTAATCGACGGCGGTTACGGCCTGACCTCGGTGCCGGTGGCCGCCGCCGTGCTGGCCGTGCTGGGGCTGATTGTCTGCCTGATGACTTTCCGCCGCGCGGGCGGACAGACGCAGACGGCGCGCGCTTAACCCTGTGCAAAAGCGCTGGCGGCATCACTGTGCCGCCAGCGAATCAGCAACGTCCTTATTCCCATTCCTTGCCGCTGCGGCGCCACGCCATACGCGTCATCTGCTCACTTACCCCGATGTTTCCCAAATCAGAGGCTTAATAAAGATCTGCCAGAACCGTTACCGACGTCGCCGGTAATGAGGGAAGGATTATCTGAATGTGTCACGCTAATTACGCGCTAAAGTGTTCGCTTATAAGCCGTTAGGGTTGCGATCACAATATGTTACCTTACCTGATTTAACGATGAGCGATGCCCGATGAAAATCCGTAAAGTAATTACCCCGAACTTTTATAAGAAATTTAGATGTACGGGGGCGGAGTGCTTAAACGATTGTTGTTATGGATGGAATATTTTTATAGATAAAAGAACATATACCAAATATATCAACTCATCCGATAGCGAAATAAGAGATATTGCCAGAAATAAACTGAAGTTAACCCGTCAGGGAAAGGGAAAACACTCCGTTATTCAGTTTGATGAAAATAAAAGATGTCCCTTTTTTACTAAAGACAAGCTCTGTAAAATACATCAAAAAATGGGCGGCGAATCGCTTTCTACCGTTTGTGCGACTTATCCCCGTTTAAAGGATGCATGGGGCGATCAGTTACGCCATAACATGACTTTATCCTGCCCCGAAGTTGCACGACTGGTGCTGTTCGATCGGGACAGTATGTTACAGCATGAAGAAATAAACCTTATTGCTTCATCCGCCAAATCTTTCACCTCTTCAGGCCAGACGCTTGCCCAGAAAGATCAGCTTATTCATCTATTTGCTTGCTACCTTATCAATGCGGAAAGCAATGATATAGAGGCCAATTTGCTGGCGTTAGCTCAGTTTATTTTATATTTGCAGCGTATCAATTTCGATGTGGCTGGCCAGCTTTCTGAGATCGAAGCGTTTTATGAAAGTTTAGTCGTGGCGCTGCGTGAAGGCCAACTGACAATGGACAACAGCGGCAAAAAAGAGGCGCTTCAGCTGAAGATACGCGCCATTATGGCGATTTTTAGCGGCAATATACAGGGCACGGTGCGTAACAGCGCGCTGCGGGACGTCGGCGCTTCTATTTTTAGCTATCTGGGTGTGCCTGAAAATGCTGAAGTTATCAACGTTAATGAGAAGTTCGCAGGCATTAATCATCAATGGCGGCAGCTTCGCGCCACTTCATGCCTGGCGGAGCCGCATGTGCTTCGCAACTATTTACACTACCAGCTTTATACAAGCTGTTTTCCCGGCAGGGATATCTCTCAAATAATGCGAATTTATTACCGTATCGTGATGGATTACTTTTTCCTGAAGCTTTCATTTTCGATAAAATCGCTGCAACAGGAGATCAAACAGGAAGATGTGATGCAGCTGATTGCGGATTATCATCAATATATCAATCACACTTTGCATATGAAGGATAAACTTGATCAGGCCATTAATAAAATAAACGGTGGCGATGACTTATCCTGCCTGCTGCTGTTAGGGTGACAACAGCCCGATCCGCGCTTTTAATCAAGCTGGGCGTTAAGCTTGATGCGAAACTGCGCGGCCTCTTTCTGCAGATGCTGGCTGAAGGCGTTCACCAGCGCGGAAGCCGGACGATGCAGCGGTCGAATCAGGCTGACGGTAAAGGGCACTTCGACGCTGAAACGTCGTATCACTACGCCGCTGGCGGCATAATCAAGCGCCGTCAGCGGATTCACCACTGAAATGCCCACTCCCGCGCGCACCATCGCGCAGACTGACGCCGCGCTGTGCGTTTCCATCACCATCCTGCGCTGTACGCCCTGTTCATGGAACAGCGCGTCGAGCAGCTGACGATAGCTGTCGGAACGCGAAAGGCTGATGTAGCTCTCCCCGGCGAAATCCTGCGGCGTCAGCACCCGTCGCGCCGCCAGCGGATGCTGTGCGGGCAGTACGCAAACCTCGTTTAACGTCAGCAGTTCAATGCGCTCGGTGCCGGCGGGCGTGACGTGGGTTTCGGTCAGGCCCAGATCGTGGCGCTGCGCGGAGAGCCACTCTTCCAGCAGCGGCGACTCCTGCGGAATAATATTCAGGCTGAGATCGGGATAGCGTTGCAGAAACGGCTGACAGAGCGGCGGCAGCAGCGACTGCGAGAAAACCGGCAGGCAGGCGATGGAAAGCTCGCCCTGGCGAAACTGCCGCAGCCCCTCCGCCGCGCTGATAATGCGGTCGAGACCGTACCAGGAGCGTTGCACCTCTTCAAACAGCCGCAGCCCCTGTACGGTGGGATGCAGCCGTCCGCGCACCCGCTCGAACAGGCGCAGGCCAATGACCTTCTCAAAGCGCGCCAGCTCGCGGCTGACGGTGGGCTGCGAGGTATGCAGCAGCTCAGCGGCGGCGGTCAGGTTGCCGCTGGTCATCACCGCGTGAAAGATTTCGATATGTCGATGAGTCACGTTCGCCATCGCCGCCTCCCTGTAAAACCCATATCATATTTGCATAGACTCCGCAGAAACAGATATTTTTCAGCAAAAAGGCGCTATGGCGTAATAGGGGAAAGTTTAAGGAGAATCCCGATGCCACGTCCGCTAAATAATTCCGACAGCGCCCTGAATGCCGCTAACCTGTTAACGCTGACCCAACGCTACACCGGGCCGTTCTGGGCCTACGATGCCGATATTATCCGCGATCGCATCGCGCAGCTGCGGCAGTTCGACGTGGTGCGCTTCGCACAGAAAGCCTGCTCCAATATTCATATTCTGCGGCTGATGCGTGAGGCGGGCGTAAAGGTCGATTCGGTATCGCTGGGCGAGATTGAGCGGGCGCTGGCCGCGGGCTTTAAGGCGGGCGGCGACGAGATCGTTTTCACCGCCGATCTGCTGGACGAACCGACGCTGGCGCGCGTGGCGGAGCTGCGTATTCCGGTCAACGCCGGTTCGGTGGATATGCTGCATCAGCTCGGCGCGCGCTCGAAGGGCCATCCGGTCTGGCTACGCGTCAACCCCGGCTTCGGCCACGGCCACAGCCAGAAAACCAACACCGGCGGCGAGAACAGCAAGCACGGCATCTGGCATGACGATCTGCCGCAGGCGCTCCAGGCGATTCAGCAGCATGGCCTGACGCTGGTGGGCATCCATATGCATATCGGATCGGGCGTGGATTACGCGCATCTGGAACAGGTCTGCGAGGCGATGGTCAGCCAGGCGATCGCGCTGGATCAGGATATTCAGGCTATCTCCGCTGGCGGCGGGCTTTCTGTTCCCTATCGCTACGGCGAAGAAGCGATCGATACGCAGCACTATTACAGCCTCTGGCACCGCGCCCGCGAACGCATCGCCGCGCATCTGGGCCATCCGGTAAAGCTGGAGATCGAACCGGGCCGCTTTTTAGCGGCGGAGGCGGGCGTGCTGGTGGCGCAGGTGCGCGCGGTAAAAAACATGGGCAGCCGCCATTTTGCGCTGGTGGACGCAGGCTTTAGCGATTTGATGCGTCCGGCTATGTATGGCAGCTATCACCATATTTCACTGCTGGCCGCCGATAAGGACGCCGCATCGCGCGAGCTGCGCGAAACGGTGGTGGCGGGGCCGCTGTGCGAATCGGGCGACGTCTTTACCCAGCTGGAAGGTGGTAAGGTGGAAACCCGTCAGCTTCCCGCCGTGACGCCGGGCGACTATCTGGTGTTTCATGATACCGGCGCCTACGGCGCCTCGATGTCCTCAAACTACAACAGCCGTCCGCTGATCCCGGAAGTGCTGTTCGACGGCGGCGAGGCGCATGAAATTCGTCGTCAGCAGACGATCCAGGAGCTGTTGGCGCTGGAGATGTAACATCAATATCGCTCGGCGGCCAGCGCGGCCGCGGAGCGTCTGAGAGTAAATCCCGCACCTTTTACCTGCCTGACTCAGCGATGGCGCCGCCTCGCTGTACGTCAGGCCAGCAGCTCTTTGCGCAGCAACACGATCTCTTCCGCCAGATCCCGGCACAGCATGGCGTTCATCAGATGATCCTGGGCATGCACCAGGATCAGCGTCACTCGCAGTTTCCCTTCTCCTTCATCTGCGCCGATAAGCTGCGTCTGGATATGATGCGCCGCCTTCGACGCCTCCGCCGAAGCGGCCAGCGCCGCATCCGCTTCCTGCCACTGACGCTTGCGCGCCAGCTGGATCGCGCTCATCGCATGGGAGCGGGCTTCGCCTGCGTTAATCAGCAACTCCATGACGGTCTGTTCAAAATCCATACTCACCTCTGTTATTGGTATACCGGATTTGGGTTAATCATCATATTGGAATACCAAATAAGCGAACTGCGTTGACGCTCACAGAAAAAAAGCGTCATTAAGTTAATTTTGGTATGCCATATCAGGGAAAGGTAGGGTTACGACAGCGGGACGCATACTCACTTACCCTGAGGTATCTGCTTATGTCTCTACAGGATCGATTGATTGACGCTCTGGGAAGCTTCGCCACGCGCTTTAACAGCTACCGTTACATTATGGCGATTAAAGCCTCTTTCATTACGCTGATGCCGGTAATTATCGTCGGCGCCTTTTCAGTATTGATTTCCAATATGGTGTTGGATGCGAAAAACGGCCTCGCCAGTTTTCCCGCGCTCGCTTTCCTCGCCGATCTCAAGCCCATCACCACCAGTATTAACTACGCCACGCTAAGCTTCCTCAATATCGGCGCGGTCTTTCTTATCGGCATTGAGCTGGGACGCATCAACGGCATTAAAACGCTGTTTCCCGGCCTGCTGGCGATCATCTGCTTTATTTCGGTGACGCCGACCACGCTGCAAATGATGGTCGACGGGCAGATGCATCTGGTGACCGACGTGCTGGCGAAGCAGTTTTCCGACACCAAAAGCCTGTTTCTTGGCATGTTTATCGCCATTCTTTCGGTAGAGATCTACTGTCGGCTGGAGAACGTCGAGCGGCTGAAAATCAAAATGCCCGATACCGTGCCGCCGAACGTCTCCGCCTCGTTTTCCGCGCTGATCCCGGCGATCATCACCGTATCCGCGATCGCCACTTTCGGCTTTGTGTTCCATCAGGCGAGCGGAATGTACCTTTACGACGCGGTTTATCGCGTGGTGCAGCAGCCGCTGGAATCGGTGGTGCAAAGTCTGTGGGGCATTCTGCTGCTGATGTTCGTAGCGCAGCTGTTCTGGGTGATCGGCATTCACGGTAACCAGATGATCAAGCCGATCCGCGAGCCACTGCTGTTGGGAGCGATTCTGGTGAATATGAATGCTTTCGAGCAGGGCAAAGAGGTGCCGAACATCATTACCATGCCGTTCTGGGATGTCTATATGAGCATTGGCGGATCGGGACTAACCATCGGGCTGTTGACGGCGGTGATGCTGGCGACCAAACGTAAAGAGATGCGGGAAATCGCCAAGCTCTCTTTCGGGCCGGGGCTGTTCAATATCAACGAGCCGGTAATCTTCGGCATGCCGATCATGCTTAATCCGATCCTTGCTATTCCTTTCATTATTACGCCGCTGGTGACCGGCACTATCGGCTATTTCGCCACGCTCACCGGCTTTGCCGGCAAGGCGGTGGTGATGGTGCCCTGGACTACGCCGCCGATTATCAACGCCTGGCTGTCGACCGCCGGTTCGATGGGCGCGGTGGTGACGCAGCTGGTCTGCATCATGGTGTCGGTGCTGATCTATCTGCCGTTTGTGAAAATCGCCGCGCGCCGCGCCGAGGCCGCCGAAGCGAAAGCGATGCAGCCGGAGCTGGCCAGCCTTAAGGAGCCGTCATGAGCAACGTCACCATCGCGATTCCGCCCGATTTTATCCTTGGCGCGGCGGCCTCTGCCTGGCAAACCGAAGGCTGGCACGGCAAGAAGACGGGGCAGGATTCTTATCTCGACGCCTGGTATCAGCAGGATCGCCAGGTGTGGCATAACGGCTACGGCCCGGCAGTAGCGACCGATTTTATCAACCGCTACCGGGAGGATGTGGCGCTGATGAAAGCCAGCGGGCTGACGCATTATCGCACCTCGATCAACTGGTCGCGTTTCCTGCTGGATTATGAAACCGCCGAGGTGGATGAAGATTACGCGCGCTATTACGACGCGTTGCTGGATGAGATGCGCGCCAACGATATCGAGCCGATGCTGTGTCTGGAGCATTACGAGCTGCCGGCGGCGCTGCTGGAAAAGTATGGCGGCTGGAGTTCTTCCGTGGTGGTTGATCTGTTCCTGCTCTACGCGGAGAAGGTATTTGCGCGCTACGCCGGCAAGGTCAGGCGCTGGTTCGTGTTTAACGAGCCGATTGTAGTGCAAACCCGCGTCTATCTGGATGCGCTGCGCTGGCCTTATCACCAGAGCACGTCGACCTGGATGCAGTGGAATCACCATAAAAATCTGGCGACCGCGCGTGTCGTCAGGCTATTCCGCGATCGCGGCTATGCGGGCAGCATCGGCACGATTTTAAATCCAGAGGTGACCTGGCCGCGCTCTGACGCGCCGCACGATCGCCGGGCGGCGGAGATCTACGATCTGTTCTACAACCGGGTGTTTCTCGATCCGGCTATCAAGGGCGGGTATCCGGCGGCGCTGTTACAGCTGCTGGCGCAGCATCAGGTGCAGTGGCGCTACAGCGCGGCGGATCTGGCGCTGATCGCCGAGAACCGCGTCGATGAAGTGGGGCTGAATCTCTATTATCCGCATCGGGTGAAGGCGCCGTCCCGCGCCTGGCACCCGGAAACGCCTTTCCATCCCGCTTATTACTACGAACCTTTTGAGCTGCCGGGACGCCGCATGAACCGCTCGCGCGGCTGGGAGATCGCGCCGCGCATCGTGGCGTCGATGGCGCAAAGAATGCGCGACGAGTATGGCAATTTTCCCTGGTTTATCGCGGAAAACGGCATGGGAATTGAAAACGAAGCGCAGTTCAGGGACGCATCGGGCGAGATTCAGGACGATTACCGCATCGACTTTATCGCCGAACATCTGTATGAGGCGCTGCGCGCGCGCGAGGCGGGGATTAACTGTCAGGGTTATATGCTGTGGTCGTTTACCGATAACGTTTCCCCGATGAATGCGTTTAAAAATCGTTACGGCCTGGTTGAGATCGATTTAGAGAACCGGCGCCAGCGGCGGATGAAGAAGTCGGCGCGCTGGTATCGTCAGCTACGAGACAGTCGTCAGCTTACCCTGACGCTGAATGATGAAGCAAAATAAGGAGTGCCAACGTGAAACGTATTGTTCTCGCCTGCGCTGCGGGCATGTCCACCTCGATGGTGGTGACGCGCATGGAAAAAGAGGCGGCGGCGCGCGGCCTCAGCTATCAGATTTACGCTATTCCTGAACAGAATCTGCGGGAAGAGCTGCAAAATTATCCGGGCGAGATCGCAGTGGTGCTGTTGGGGCCGCAGGTGCGCTTTAAGCTGGCGGAGAATAAGAAGCTGACCGACGGCGAGCAGATCCCGATCGCGGTGATCGATTCGCTGGCTTACGGCACGCTAAACGGCGCAAAAGTACTCGATCAGGCGCTGGCTTTGATAAACTAGCGGGATATCGTCGTCCGTCATTGCACGGCGGCGCGGGCAGCGGGTCGTCAACGTGTGTAAAGGGTAAACAAGTGGATAAGGGCGCATCGCCGCAAGAGAGAAAGCAGTATCAGGAGATTGGCGAGCATTTACGTCAGAAGATTGTGGCAGGGCTTTATCCTGTCGGTTCGCGTCTGCCGCCGGAGCGCAATCTGGCCGAGACCTGGGGCGTGAGTCGCACGATTGTCCGCGAGGCGCTGCTGATGCTGGAGCTGGAGGGCACGGTGGATATCCGTCAGGGTTCCGGCGTTTACGTGATGCGTATTCCCAGCGAAGCCAGCGACGAGGAGGAGGCCTTTTTCCGCAGCGACGTCGGCCCGTTCGAGATGTTGCAGGCGCGTCAGCTGCTGGAGAGCAATATCGCCGCGTTTGCCGCGCGCATGGCGACCAAGGCGGATATTGAAAATTTGCGCCGCACGCTGGAGCAGGAGCAGCGCGCGATTGCGCTGAACGATACCACTCAGGACAATGACCGGCTGTTTCATCTGCTGCTGGCGGGCGCGACGCAGAATCAAATGCTGATGGATACGGTGAAAAGCATCTGGCGGCATCATGAAAACAATCCGCTGTGGCAGCAGCTGCGCGCGCATATTGAAACGCGCAGCTATCGGCTGAAGTGGTTGAGCGATCATCAAACGATTTTGGCGGCGCTGCGGCGACGCGATGTGATGGGCGCCTGGCAGGGGATGTGGCAGCATCTGGAGAATGTGAAGAACACATTGATGGAGCTGTCGGACGCCGACGCGCCCGATTTTGACGGTTATCTATTTGAATCTGTACCGATTTTTCAGGGGAGACTGGTATGAGTCGCTGGCGCATTGTGCCGCTGAGCGAGGTGCCGCAGCATCAGCCGCTGTTAGTGACGTGGTTGTGGCGCGCTTTTGGCGACGCGCAGAGCCAGGCATTTTTCGCCAGCGTGGTGGAGAGCAGCCTGCGCGGGGCCGATTTCCCGCAGACGTTTGTGGCGCTGGAGGGCGATCGTCCAGTCGGTACGGTAGGCGTCTGGCGTTGCGATCTAATCAGTCGGCAGGATCTTTTTCCGTGGCTGGCGGCGCTGTACGTAGATGAAAGCGCGCGCGGCAGCGGTTTAAGCGCCGCGTTACAGGAATATGCCGAGGCGTGGTGTCGCGCTCGCGGCTTTAACAATCTTTATCTGTACGCATTATGCGCTAACTATTACGAACGTTTCGGCTGGCGTTATATTGGCGACGCGCTGGATTACCCCGATACGGTGGTGCGTCTTTACCATAAGGCGCTGCGCAGGGACTGAGTTGTCGGTGGTCTGTTGCTGTTCGGCGGCGGGGCTGAGTTTTTGTTGTCTGATGCTGTTCGGCGGCGGGGCTGAGTTTTTGGTAGCCTGCTTCCGTTCGGCGGAGGGCTGGCGCTGCGTAAAGACGTCGTCAATCCATCCCTGGAGACTCCGCCGCGTCATCCCTGACGCGGAGGCTTTACTACGCGCCAGCCCACCGCCTCACTGACTTCAGTGTTTATTTACCGCCGCCTCACTGACTTCAGTGTTTATTTACCGCCGCCTCACTGACTTCGGTGTTTATTTGCCGCCGCCTCACTGACTTCAGTGTTTGTGTTCCGCCGTCTCACTCACTTTGGTGTTTATTTGTCGCTGCCTCACTTTCTTTGCAAACTTCGCGCTATTGGTTAAGTCACGGTAGCGGAGGCGTTGGGGGAGGGAGAGGGGTTGGCAGAAGAGGCGGGCCTCCCGCGCCAGGGAAGGCGCGGGCGGAGGCCCCAGGGACGGGTTTATGCCGTCCCGCCGAACTGCCAGCCCCTCTCGCGACCGGCAACAGTTAACTCGTCAACGATACTGGAAGCTCCTCTCACGGCCGGCAACAGTTAACTCGTCAGCGATACTGGAAGCTCCTCTCGCGACCGGCAACAGTTAATTCGTCAGCGATACTGGAAGCCCCTCTCGCGACCGGCAACAGTTAATTCGTCAGCGATACTGGAAGCCCCTCTCGCGACCGGCAACAGTTAACTCGTCAACGATACTGGAAGCCCCTCTCGCGACCGGCAACAGTTAATTCGTCAGCGATACTGGAAGCCCCTTTCGCGACCGGCAACAGTTAATTCGTCAGCGATACTGGAAGCCCCTCTCGCGACCGGCAACAGTTAATTCGTCAGCGATACTGCCCATTCAGGAATGACTCATGCTGGCAAATAATGGTTCTCACCTGGCGCTGCGATAAAAACTATTGTGCCGTATAGCCGCCATCGACCAGTTGAAAACTGCCGGTAATAAACGAGGCGTCATCCGACAGCAGAAACAGCGCCAGCGACGCCACTTCCTCAGGACGACCCAGTCGCCCTACAGGATGCTCTCCCACCAGCCTGTGATACTGCAACTTTGTCAGCGGCGATAGCAGAGGCGTATCGATATAACCTGGCCCGATGGCGTTAATGCGCACGCCTTGTGCGGCATATTCCAGCGCCGCCGTCCTGGTCAACCCGATGAGGCCATGTTTGGCAGCGACATAACCTGAAAAATTGGCACGGCTGACAGTACCGAGAATCGATGCCACGTTGACAATCGAGCCGCCGCCCGAACGCAGCAGCGCCGGTAACTGATATTTCATACTGTAAAATACGCCATTAAGGTTAACGGCAATGACATTATGCCAGTCGTCCAGGCTGTAATTAGCCAGCGGCGAGTTGCCGCCTCCGATACCGGCGTTGTTAACGGCAAGATGCAGAGCGCCAAACTGCTCCAGCGTGAAAGCGACGGATGCCTCCACCGATCGTGCATCGCTTACATCCTGATAAACCGGAACGGCGATGCCTCCGTTCTGGACAATTTCCATTGCTACCCTGGCTGCGTTCGCTTCATTCCGGTCCGCCACGACAACGCTGGCACCTTTTGCGCCCAGCTGGTGTGCGATCGACGCACCTATACCTGAACCGGCGCCTGTCACTATGGCGACTTTGTTTGCAAATTTTTTTATCATTCCCTGATCTCATCATTATGCCTGGCTCGTCAGGCGTTGTTTAACCCGGCGAACTGACCGAATGCCTGCGCACCAGCGTAGGGTTAAACGTATTGGTTACTTCCGGCAAAGGTTGATTATTCGCCAGTGCCAATGCCAGCTCCGCCGCCTGCTGCGCCATCGTCACGATGGGATAACGCACCGTGGTCAAACGCGGTCGTACATAGCGCGATACCAGCACATCATCAAAGCCGATGAGCGACATCTCCTCCGGCACGCGAATGCCGTTATCGCTCAGCACCGCCAATGCGCCCGCCGCCATCGAATCGTTATAACAGGCCACCGCGGTGAAATTTTTCCCACGTCCCAACAGCTCCGTCATCGCCTGCTCGCCACCTACCTCATCCGGCTCGCCAAACGCCACCAGCCGGTCATTGCAGGGCAGACTGTGCTCGCGCAGCGCATCGTAATAACCCTGCAAACGTTCTTCGGCATCGGAAATCGTGTGGGTAGAGCAGATAAAAGCGATCTGATCGTGTCCCTGCTGAATCAAATGACGCGTTGCAAGCCAGGCGCCGTAGCGGTCATCCAGCGCGATGCAGCGCTGCTGAAACGCGGGTAATGAGCGATTAATCAACACCATTCCCGGCATCTGCTGCATCAGCTTTTCCAGCTCCTCGTCCGGAATCTTCTTGGCATGCACCACCAGCGCCGCACAGCGATGACGCATCAGTTGCTCAATCGCCAGGCGCTCCTTCTCCTCATTATGATAGCCGTTGCCGATCAGCAGAAAATTGCCTGTCTGCCAGGCGATTTCATCCACCGCCTTCACCATCGCGCCAAAAAAGGGGTCAGAAACGTCGCCCACCACCAGACCAAGCGTCTCCGTCGACTGCTGCGCCAGCGCGCGCGCGTTAGCGTTGGGGTGATACTGCAACTCCTCCATGGCGCTAAAAACCGCCTGACGTGACGCGTCGCTGGCTTTAGGCGAGTTATTGATAACGCGTGAAACGGTGGCGACAGAAACGCCCGCCAGTTTGGCGACATCCTTTATCGTAGCCATGAATAGAACACCTTCCGGGGTAAACGTTTACACATAATGAAAGTGTTACGGAAAACCCCTGCAACTTCAACCAGACAGAATGCCAGCCCTGTCGCAAAGCGCGCTGAATATTGCACTTTTCATTTACATTCAGGAAAGGCTAACATGCCAGTCTGTCCTTTTGCTCAATGCTTGCCTGCGCCATGACCCTTAGAAAAGTACCGCATCTTGCCCACTGGGGCGCCTTTACCGCCGTAACGGAGCGTGGCCATCTTATCGGTTGCGAACCCTTTTTTGCCGACAGCAATCCCTCGCCTATGCTGCAAAGCATTCCGCAGCTGGTCTATTCCGATAAGCGCATCCGTCAACCGATGGTGCGTCGTTCCTGGCTAAAAGCGCGCGAAAACAGCGATCGCACCCTGCGTGGACGAGAAGATTTCGTCGCCGTCGACTGGGAAACCGCGCTTGATCTGGTGGCGGAAGAAAACCGCCGCGTGCGCGATCGCTACGGCGCCAGCGGCATCTTCACCGGATCGTACGGCTGGTCATCCGCCGGACGCGTCAACCATGCCCGAACCCTGGTACGTCGCTTCTACTTCAACGGCGGCGGCGGGGTGGATCAAATGGGCAACTACAGCTGGGGTGCGGCGCAGTTCTTCCTGCCCTACGTGATCGGCACCTGGATGCCGCTTACCGGACGCGTCACCGACTGGCCGAGCGTAATTGAACATGCGGAAGTGGTGTTAGCCTTCGGCGGGCTGGCGCTCAAAAACGCTCAGGTCGCCTCCGGCGGCGCGGGCGAACATACGCTGAAGCCCGCGCTCGAAAAGCTTGTGGCTAAAGGTACCCGCGTTATCAACGTCAGTCCGATGCGCGACGACTGCCCCGATTTCCTCAACGCCGACTGGATCGCCATTCGCCCCAATACCGACGTGGCGCTGATGCTGGCGCTGGGCTATGAAATTGAACGGCGCGGCGCGGCGGATACCGCCTTTCTTGCCAGCCACTGCGTCGGCTATCCGCAGCTGCGCGCCTATCTGTTGGGAGAGCGCGACGGCGTGGCGAAAACGCCCGCCTGGGCCAGCGCCATTACCGGCGTCCCGGCGGAGCGCATCGCCGAACTGGCGCGCCAGCTTATCGGCAAACGCAGCTTTATTACCTGTTCTTACGCGGTGCAGCGCGCGCATCGCGGCGAACAGCCCTACTGGATGATGATCGCGCTTTCGGCGATGCTGGGACAGCCAGGCTTGCCCGGCGCCGGTTTTTCCTTTGGTCACGGCTCGATGAACAGCGTCGGCAATCCGCGCATTGATACCCCGCGCCGCTGCTGCCGACCGGCCCCAATCCTTCAGGCCTGGCAATTCCGGTGGCGCGCATCTGCGATATGCTGCTGCATCCCGGCGAAAGCTACGCTTTCCAGGGCGAAACCCACCGTTATCCCGATATTCACCTGATGCACTGGGCGGGCGGCAATCCGTTCCACCATCATCAGCAGCTTAACCGCCTGGTCGAGGGCTGGCAGAAACCCGATACGGTGATCGTGCAGGATATCGTCTGGACGCCAGCGGCGCAGATGGCGGATATCGTGCTGCCGGTCACTACCACGCTGGAGCGTAATGACATCGGCGGCTCCTCACGCGATCGCTTTGTCTTCGCAATGCATCAGGCGATCGCGCCGCAGCATCAGGCGCGTAATGATTTTGACATCTTCGCCGATCTGGCGGAGCGTCTCGGTTACCGCGAGCGCTTTACCGAAAACCGCGATGAAATGGCATGGATAGCGCATCTTTATCAGCAGTGCGGCGTCGCGCAACAGCGCAAAGGCGTTTACTGGCCGGAGTTTGAGGAATTTTGGCAGCGCGGCTATGTCGATGTGCCCGCCAGCGAGCGCGACTACGTCTTTATGGAAGATTTCCGCGCCGACGCGCAGGCTAACCCAATTAAAACCGGCAGCGGCAAGATCGAACTCTTTTGTCAGACCATTGCTGACTATCAGCTGGAAGACATGGCGGGGCATCCTGAGTGGCGCGCGCCGCAGGAGTGGCTGGGCAGCGAGCAGGCCAAAAAATTTCCGCTGCACCTGCTTTCGGTGCAGCCCGCCGATCGCCTGCACAGTCAGCTGGATGCAACGGCCAACGTGCAGAACAATAAAACCGCCGGTCATGAAACGCTGTGGATGCATCCGCAGGACGCCGCCGCGCGCGGCATCAGCCACGGCGATGAAATCGAAGTGTTCAATGAACGCGGCAGCATGCTGGCGGGCGTACAGCTGAACGATGGCCTGACGCCGGGCGTGGTGGTGACATCCACCGGCGCCTGGTTCGATCCCGGCTTTGGTCAGGAATGGCAACCCAGAGACCGCGCCGGCAATCCGAACGTGCTGACGCTCGACATCGGCACCTCGTCGCTGACCCAGGGACCGAACGCCATGTCCTGCCTGGTGGAGATACGCCGCGGGCAAACATTGCAAAATAGCTGATAAATCACATAGCTGGTTACATTTTGCGGGTAACTGTTGCGAATGATTGATAGCCGCCCGTCAATGCCCCTTGCTACATTTTAAGTCCCAGAGGTATTGATGGGTGAACATCAACAAGTTTATTGATTACACCAACCTGCGCAGATGCGCAGGTTTTTTTTGCCTGCCTTAAGGTCATGGACCATGCCCCGCATACAGAAGTTTCTTGGAAAAGACCAGATTAAAGCACCGTTCAATCCGTTTCGTTTTCGTCTGATTTGTCTTGGCGTACTGGGATGTATGGCCGTTCTGCTGGCGCGCGTCGCCGATCTACAGCTTATTAACCATCCTATGCTGGAACATGAGGCGGATCAGCGCTCGCTGCGCACGGTCACCATTCCCACCAATCGCGGCACCTTGCTGGATCGCAATGGCGAAACGCTGGCGCTCAGCGTACCTTCGCGCGATATCGTTGCCGACCCGCAGCGCGTGCTGGAGGCAAACCCGGCTTTTACCAGCGCCAAATGGGAATATCTCGCCAATGCGCTTAACGAACGGCCGGAGCAGATCGCGCAGCAGATCACCGCGAATCCGCATCGTCGTTTTCTCTATCTTGGGCGTAAGGTGGAGCTGGGCATCGCCAAAGATATCAGCCAGCTGCATCTGAAAGGCATCAGTACGGTCTATAACGACAGCCGCTTTTATCCAATGAGCGAAGCGGCCGCGCCGCTTATCGGCGTGGTCGGCGCTGACAATACCGGCCTGAATGGGCTGGAGAAGGGCTACGATAAGGTGTTGCAGGGGCAGCCGGGCGTGGAGAAATATCGCCAGGATCGCGAAGGCAATATTATCGCTATGATCGACTATCAGCCGCCGAAGCAGCCGCCTAACGTGCAGCTCAGTATCGATAAGTTCGATCAGTATACGCTCTACAGCAAGCTGCGCGATGGGGTGTTGCTGAACAAGGCGGATTCCGGCGCGGCGGTGCTGGTTAAAGTAGATACCGGCGAAATACTGGGTATGGCCTCTTATCCTTCCTTCAACCCCAACAACTACTCTGACGTTTCGCCAGAGCAGATGCGCAACGTGGCGATCAACGACAGTTTCGAACCGGGCTCCACGGTGAAGCCGCTGGTGGTGCTGGAAGGGCTGGAACGCGGGCTGGTACGTCCCGATTCGGTGCTGGATACGACGCCTTACAGCGTGAATGGCCACCTGATTCGTGACGTTGGTCACTGGCCGCGCCTGACGATGACCGGCATTCTGCAAAAATCGAGCGACATCGGCGTTTCGCATATCGCGCTGGCAATGCCCGCCGAGGCGCTGGTGAACACCTATCACGCTTTTGGCCTCGGTAAACCGACCGGCCTGGGTCTGACGGGTGAAAGCGTCGGCTATTTTCCGCTGCATCGTCAACGCTGGGCGGATATCGAACGCGCTACCTTTTCGTTTGGCTACGGGCTGCGCGTGACGCCGCTGCAAATCGCGCGTGAATACGCCACGCTGGGCAGTTTCGGCGTCTACCGTCCGCTCTCTATCACCAAAGTGACGCCGCCGGTTATCGGCAAGCAGGTCGCCAACCCGGAAACGGTGAAAACCGTGGTGCATATGCTGGAAAGCGACGTGCTGCCAGGCGGCACCGGCATCCGCGCGGCGGTGCCCGGCTACCGGCTGGCCACTAAAACCGGTACGGCGGAAAAGATGGGCCCCAGCGGCAAGTATGACGGCGGCTATGTGAACTACACGGCGGGCGTGGCGCCAGCCAGTAATCCGCAGGTGGCGCTGGTGGTGATGATTAACCATCCTACCGCAGGCGATCACTTCGGCGGTTCAGTCGCAGCGCCGATCTTCGGCAATATTATGGGACCGGTACTGAAGCATATGAATATTGCCCCGGATGCGCTGGTGAACAGCGCGCATTAAAACGGGATGAGCGGAGGGGGAGGAGATCTTCTCCTCCGCTTGACGGTAAGCAAATAAGCGCTTCGTGAGATGGCTATATTTATCAGAACGGACTGAGGATAATGCCAGCCTGTTGATATATACCGTTACGCCGCCCCAGCGTCGTCTGCCTGAATGCCGCTGCTTTTTATGAGATGAAACCGTTACGAGAAGCGATTATTAAAATCCGCGCTTAGCGATGATATAGCCATTGAAGCTAACGCTGCGCTCGTCATCGTTCATAATAAGTGAAACGATGGTTATGTTGTGTTTATGCTGGTGATTAACAAAAGTATATAGCACTATTAAATTTTGCGCGTTTGACTCGGTATAGATTTATTTGTACCTGCTTTCTGGAAAGAAATGTGTTGGTTCGAAATGATAACTTTGGCGGGCTTAAACTTCAGCAAGCTTGTCGCTAACTTTGGACTTACTTAATAATTTTAATTCTGATAATTGCCAGACGCCATCTTTTTCAAACATATTTTCTTACGTCATAAACCCATGTCATGATTATCATCCTTAACTAAAGGGCGCGTCGCGCCCTGTGTGTCCAGTGAAGGCAGGTGACAGGGATTTAAGCTCGCTCTTTCCAGCTGTCAGCATGCTGAATATTGCCGTCGCAATATTTCCAGGTGATTTTTTCATAGCGCAGCGTGACCGACGCCAGATGATTCTGGTTAGTGACCTCTTAATATTATGCATTATGGGGCAAACCGAAACGATCTTCACGTTTTCCAGCAGCATATTAAAATACTCCTCCTCCTGTCCGGCATGATTAATGCGATACCATTTTATTTCCGCGCTTTTTAACGTCTGCCCGCTGGAAACGGCTTTATAGAGATAAGGACTGGACGAGTCGAACTCCTTTTCAAACGCCTGCGGGCTATGAAGGCGTGTGCCGGTGAGCTTTCCCGTATGGCTGTCCGTCGGGATGCTCAGGGCATGCATAAAACTAAGCACTTCAATGCTGCTTCCCGATTGTATACGTCAACGGAACCTTTAATATCTGCGCCACCCTCAACTTTAAGCTATAAATAAGCGGGGAACGCCATGATTAATGCCTTTTAATTAAGAGAAGGCGGTATGCGGCTATTTTTTATGAAATTAATATTCTCGTGTAAAATCCTGGCGACAGATAACAAAAAAGAGTCTTCATATAAGAGGTTTCGTTAAGCGTTTATTTGATTAAATCAGGCCGAATAAAAGAGCGAATATATTAATTGTATTGTAATTGTTTTATAAAATACTTTTAGAGAAATAGCGCCTTCGTAGCGGACCAACGCCATGTCATATAAAATTTTCGTCCGTTGGCGTTGAGTTCAGCAGATCTTTGCTGCATGGTGATAACCAGATTTTTGGCTGCTAAGGAGCTGGCATGCTTTTTAACCTGTTTCGTTTTCTGTTTCGTTTACTGTGGCGCGTGCAGCTGCGCGGCGATCTCTCCGGTCTGCATAAGGAGAAAGTGCTGATCGCGCCTAATCACGCCTCTTTCCTGGACGGCATGCTGCTGGCGCTGTTCCTGCCGGTCAAACCGGTTTTCGCCGTTTACTCTGACATCAGCGATAAATGGTTTATGCGCCTGATTAAGCCGCTGGTGGATTTTGTGCCGCTCGATCCCACCCGGCCTATGTCGATCAAATATCTGGTGCGCACGCTTAACGAAGGCCGGCCGGTGGTGATCTTCCCTGAAGGGCGCATCACCGTTACCGGCTCCCTGATGAAGATCTACAGCGGCGCTGGCTTTGTGGCGGCGAAATCGCAGGCGACGGTGGTGCCGATGCGTATCGAAGGCGCGGAGTTTACCCCTTTCGGTCGTCTCGGCGGCGTCTTTAAGCGCCGCCTGTTTCCGCGCATCACCCTGACGCTGCTGCCGCCTACGCGGATTCCGATGCCGGACGCGCCGCGCGCCCGCGATCGCCGTATATTGGCCGGCGAGCATCTGCATCATATTATGATGGAGGCGCGCATGGCGGTGCGCCCGCGTGAGACGCTGTTTGAAGCGTTCCTGAACGCCCGCACGCGCTACGGCTGGTTCAAGCCCTGTATTGAAGACATTAATTTCGCACCCGATAGCTACACCGGCCTGCTGAAAAAATCGCTGGGCGTCGGACGCATCCTGGAGCGCTATACCCAGCCCGGCGAATATATCGGTCTGCTGCTGCCCAACACCACCGTGACCGCCGCCGCCATCTTCGGCGCCACGCTGCGCGCGCGTATTCCGGCGATGCTTAACTACACCGCTGGCGTCAACGGTCTCGCCAGCGCGGTGGCCGCCGCGCAGATCAAAACCATTTTCACCTCGCGTCAGTTCCTGGAGAAAGGCAATCTGTGGCATCTGCCGCAGGGTACGCCGCAGGTGCAGTGGATCTACCTGGAAGATTTAAAAGATACCGTTACCGGCAAAGATAAGCTCTGGATACTCGCGCATCTGCTGGCGCCGCGTCATGCGATGCTGCCGCAGAAAGCGGAGGATGCGGCGATGGTGCTGTTTACTTCCGGCTCCGAGGGCAATCCCAAAGGGGTGGTTCACTCCCATAAAAGCCTGCTGGCCAACGTCGAACAGATCCGCACCGTGGCCGATTTCACCCCGCGCGATCGTTTCATGGCCTCGCTGCCGCTGTTTCATGCTTTCGGCCTGACCGTTGGGCTGTTCACGCCGTTGATGACCGGCGCGCAGGTTTTTCTCTATCCCAGCCCGCTGCATTATCGCATCGTGCCGGAGCTGGTCTATGACCGTAACTGCACGGTGCTTTTCGGCACTTCGACCTTCCTCGGCAACTATGCCCGCTTCGCCAACCCTTATGACTTCGCGCGCCTGCGCTATGTCGTGGCTGGCGCGGAGAAGCTCCAGGAAGGCGTACGCCAGATTTATCAGGATCGCTTCGGCATCCGCATCCTGGAAGGCTACGGCGTGACCGAATGCGCGCCGGTGGTGGCGATTAACGTGCCGATGGCGGCGAAACCGCATACAGTTGGCCGCCTGCTTCCGGGCATGGATTCGCGTCTGATGTCGGTGCCGGGCATCGAGCAGGGCGGTCGGCTGCAACTGCGCGGACCGAATATCATGAAAGGCTATCTGCGCGTTGAGCGTCCCGGCGAGCTGGAGCCGCCGATGGCGGACAACGGCGAAGGCGTGATGGAGCCGGGCTGGTATGATACCGGCGATATCGTCAGCTTCGATGAGGGCGGCTTCTGCCAGATTCAGGGCAGGGCGAAACGCTTCGCTAAAATCGCCGGCGAGATGGTCTCGCTGGAGGTGGTGGAGCAGATCGCGCTGAAGGCCTCGCCGGAGAAACAGCACGCCGCCACCCTCAGGCCGGACGGCAATCGCGGCGAAGCGCTGGTGCTGTTCACTACCGACGGCGAGCTGCAACGCGATCGTCTGCAACAGGCGGCGCGCGAGCTGGGCGCGGCGGAGCTGGCGGTGCCGCGTGATATTCGCTTCCTGAAACAGCTGCCGCTGCTTGGCAGCGGCAAGCCCGACTTCGTCACTCTGAAAAAAATGGTGGAAGAAGAATGAAGCTCCCCGGTAACGACTCCTCGTTAATGTCACGCGGCATGCTGGCGGTTATCGTCGCCCAGTTCTTCTCCGCCTTCGGCGATAACGCATTGCTGTTCGCTACGCTGGCGGTGCTGAAAAATCAGCTCTGGCCCGACTGGAGTCAGCCGGTATTGCAGATGGTCTTTGTCGCCACCTATATCCTGCTGGCGCCTTTTGTCGGGCAGATGGCTGACAGCTTTGCCAAAGGCCGCGTCATGATGCTGGCGAACGGGCTGAAGCTGCTGGGCGCGCTGGCGATCTGCATCGGCCTGAATCCCTTTATCGGCTATGCGCTGGTGGGCGTCGGCGCGGCGGCCTATTCACCGGCGAAGTATGGCATTCTCGGTGAGATCACCCGCGGCGAACAGCTGGTGAAAGCGAACGGCCTGATGGAAGCCTCGACCATCGCGGCGATCCTGCTGGGATCGGTGGCGGGCGGCGTGCTGGCGGACTGGAGCCTGCTGGCGGCGTTGGGCATCTGCGTGCTGACCTATGCGCTGGCGGTGGTGGCAAACCTGTCGATACCGAAGCTGGCGGCGGCGCGGCCAGAACAGAGTTGGCATCCACTGGCGATGGCGCGCAGTTTCTTTCAGGCGACACGGCAGCTATGGCGCAATGGCGAAACCCGTTTTTCGCTGGTGGGTACCAGCCTGTTCTGGGGCGCCGGCGTGACGCTGCGTTTTCTGCTGGTGCTGTGGGTGCCGGTGGCGCTGGGCATTACCGACAATAAAACGCCAACGCTGCTGAATGCGATGGTCGCTATCGGGATCGTTATCGGCGCGGCGGCGGCGGCAAAGCTGGTGACGCTGAAAACCGTCGGACGCTGCATGCCCGCCGGAGTGTTGATCGGCGTTGCGGTGGTTCTCTTCGCATTACAGCATACCCAGGCGAACGCTTATGCGCTGCTGATCCTTATCGGCGCGCTGGGAGGCTTCTTTGTTGTGCCGCTGAATGCGCTGTTGCAGGAGCGCGGCAAGCAGACGGTCGGCGCTGGCAACGCTATCGCAGTGCAGAACCTCGGTGAGAACAGCGCGATGCTACTGATGCTGGGCCTCTATTCGCTGGCGATTAGGCTGGGTGCGCCGCCGGTGGCGACGGGCGTCGGCTTCGGCGTGCTGTTTGCGCTGGCGATCGCTGTACTGTGGGGCTGGCAGCTGGCGCAAAAGCGCCATTAACAGTAAAAGCGGCGGGAAACGTAGCTTTTATTTAATCAGGAAAGCAGGAACGTGTAATGAATGGCAGCAATGCAGTTCAGTATCCTGTCCCACGGGACTGGCAAATGTTTGAACGGCTTTGTCTGGCGTTACTGAGTGATATTTACGCCACTAAATTTCAGCGCTGGGGACGCAGCGGGCAACGCCAGGATGGTATCGATATTTATGGCAAAACGCTGGAAGGGGCGATCGCAGCTCAGTGCAAAGGTCGCCAGCAGGGTGTAGGGAAAAGACTACGAAAAAGCGATATCGATAACGTCTGTAAGGAAATCGATAACGGCCACGTCAGGGTTGATAAAATCCTCGTGTTAACGACTCTGCCCGATGACGTAGCGCTGCATCAATATGCATCACAGCTTTCATTGAAACGGCAAGCGGCGGGGCAACCGTCAATCAGCATATGGGGATGGGATACTATCTCCGACTATATAGGCAACAGCCCGCGCGTGCAGCGCAGCTTCTATGGCTCCTGGTTTCATAAAAGCACTCTGCGGCAGCGTGTCGTGGCGGCAGGTGTTGTTATCGTAATGGTTGGTCTGGTCATTTTCGCTGTCCAGGCAGGCTGGCAGCGTTACGGGCAGGCAAGACTGAATAGTATCCAGCAGCAGACGTCTGTTTTGCAGTCGCTACAGCAGTTCAATAGGCAGACCGGCGCGCTACAGCAAGCCTGGCATGATTGCGAGCGGCTGCTGGCGCCGCAAATTTTACTTTTCAGCTGGGATTTGCAACGGCATTGCATCGCGCCCGTTAAGCAGCATTTGGATAAATCTGATGCCCTGCTGGAAAACAGCAGCGTAGCGCTGCCTGCGGAAATATGGACTGAGTTAAATAAACAGCTACAGCTGATGCATGAAGATTATCGCCAGCTGCTTATTGCCAGTGAAGCAACGACCAACGCAGAAAAAGATATTATCAATAGCTGGCAACAACAGTGCCTGATAAAGCATCCCGATAACGCCTTTTATGTCGAGAAACAGAAAAGCGCGCGCGACGCTTTTACCTGGGCTGTCGATCAGCAAAGCCGGCTCTATTTTCTAATGCGTGATTTTATGCTGCCGGGAATGGCGTCAATGAAAGCCAGAGTTCAGAGCCTGGCACGGCAACAAATGGATCGTGCCGCGCCTGCCGCCATGATTGAAGAGGCCAACCAGCTGCCGCTGTTGCTGCAACAGCGCAATGATTACCACTTTCAACCGCAGCCCTCGCCTTTTACGCTGGCGGTGACGAAGATCTGGAGTGCGCGCACGATTAAAATTTCCGGTGAAGACACGCCCGATATAGTAGAGGATTTACGCTGGAGACAGCTCTATGCGAGAGCGCTGGTAATGAGCCTGGCGGGGAAAAAACGCGAAATCGAGAATCTGATTCAATGCGGTCTGTTAAAGCCTGAAGCGCGCAAGTGGATTGATAAACCGCAGTTTCCCGCCGAGGAGCAAGCAGCGGATTAAACGGGCGCAGCGGTTAGCGCTGCGCCCTGGCGTTGTTTTTACGGCGCCGGATAGGTATAGCGGCGGTGAATCGCTTCCAGCTGCTCCAGCACTTCGCTGCTGAGCGTCAGCTGATAACTGTCGATATTGCTTTGCAGCTGCTCAAGGGTGGTGGCGCCCAGCAGCGTGCTGGCGACGAAAGGCTGCTGACGCACAAAAGCCAGCGCCATCTGCGCCGGGTCGAGGCCATGCCTGCGCGCCAGATCGACATATTCCGCAATCGCCAGCTGCGACTGCTCGCCGCTGTAGCGCGTAAAGCGGCTGAACAGCGTATTGCGCGCGCCAGCCGGACGGGCGCCGTTGAGGTATTTGCCGCTCAGCGTGCCGAAAGCGAGGCTGGAATAGGCGAGCAGCTCTACGCCCTCATGCTGGCTGATCTCCGCCAGTCCGACTTCAAAGCTGCGGTTCAGCAGGCTGTAGGGATTCTGGATAGAGACGATGCGCGGCAGCTCATGCTTTTCCGCCAGCTGCAAATAGCGCATCACGCCCCACGGCGTTTCATTCGATACGCCCACATAGCGGATCTTGCCGGCGCGCACCTGCTCGGCCAGCGCTTCCAGCGTTTCCAACAGCGTCACCGGCACGCTGCTGTCGGTGTACTGATAGCCCAGCTTGCCGAAACAGTTAGTCTGGCGCTGCGGCCAGTGCACCTGATACAGGTCGATATAGTCGGTGTTGAGGCGTTTCAGGCTTGCTTCCAGCGCCACGCGAATATTCTTGCGATCCAGCACCTGCCCAGGGCGGATGCCAGCATCGTTGCCGCGCGACGGGCCAGCGACTTTGCTCGCCAGCACAATTTTGTCGCGGTTGCCGCGCGCTTTCAGCCAGCTGCCGATATATTGCTCGGTTAAGCCCTGCGTTTCCGGGCGTGGCGGGACGGGGTACATTTCCGCAGTGTCGATCAGGTTGATGCCGCAACTAACGGCCAAATCCAGCTGTGCATGGGCGTCGGCTTCGCTGTTTTGTTCACCAAACGTCATGGTTCCCAGGCCCAGCTGGCTGACTTCCAGCGTACTATGGGGGATACGGTGATAGTGCATTTGCCGGCTTCCTTTTATCATTATGGAAAGAATCTTGGCGGCGCCCGTACAACAAAAAGCGTGGCGCACTGCTGCGACTATAGCGGTCGCTGACGAGAGGGGAAAGAGAAGAGTGATGTTTACGGTTGCGATAAGCGCCGAAGAAAAAAGCGTCGGCGCTTACGGATGATTAACGCTCAATAATAGAGGAAACTTCATCGCCGTTAATCTGCAATTCATTGCCAGCCTGATCGGTATATTTTACCAGCCCGGTATCTTTATCAATTTCCGGTTTACCGTCAGTCAAAATCATATGACCATCTTTGGTCGCCATCACATAATTACTGCTGCAACCGCTTAACAGCAACATTATTGACACGGCAGCCGCGCCCATTATCCGCTTCATTGCCAGTTTTCTCCTGCCTGTTCAACACAACTAAACAGTGTAGTAATAAAACATCGGCTGCCCAGGATTAATCGCATAATTCCGAAAAGTGAAAAAGCGAAAATATCCGGCCGTAGCCGGACAGGAGAATGACAGGTTTACTGCGGGGCTTTTTTGCTGCGCATCAAATTCAGGCACTCTACGGCCATTGAGAAGAACATGGCGAAGTAGATATAGCCTTTCGGCACATGAATATTGAAGCTTTCCAGAATCAGCGTGAAGCCGACCAGAATCAGGAAAGCGAGCGCCAGCATTTTGACGGAAGGATGACGATCGACGAACTCGCCGATGCTTTTCGCAGCGAACATCATCACGCCCACGGCGATAATGACCGCCGCCATCATAATAAACAGGTGATCGGAGAGGCCCACGGCCGTGATAACGGAATCGAGGCTGAAGATAATATCCAGCACCATGATTTGCGCGATGGCGCCGACAAAGGAGTGAACGTTGGTTTTATGCTCCTCGCTGCCGCCTTCGATGCTTTCATGGATCTCCATGCTCGACTTCCACAGCAGGAACAGCCCGCCGCCCAGCAGAATCAAATCGCGCGCGGAGAAAGGATGATCCATCAGGGTAAACAGCGGATTGGTCAGCTTCACTACCCAGGCGATAGAGGCAAGCAGGCCGAGGCGCATAAGCATCGCGCCCATCAGGCCGATACGACGCGCGCTGTTCTGCTGATTTTTCGGGAGTTTGGCGACAACCAGAGAAAGAAAAATAATATTGTCGATGCCCAGCACGATTTCCAGAATGGTGAGCGTGCCGAGAGCCAGCCAGGCATTGGGATCTGCAATCCAGTCGAACATTGTAACATCGCATCCTAAACGAAAGATAAACGATGATTATACGCATCGTCTTTCGTCTGGGAAATGTTAAAGCAAAAAATGGCGCGCCAGCAGCGGGGCGGTAAAGCTTTTCTTCAGATAAAAGCCGCGCGGCAGCGTCATGATTGGTTCGCCATGTTCACCGATACCTTCGGTCAGCGCTTTGCTGTTGGCCGCTTTCGGACGTATCTGCAACACTTCGCCGTGGCGGGCGGTGATGCGCTCTACCTGACCGAGCACCATCATATCCATCAATTCTTCCCAGTCGCGCCGCAGCAGATCTTCCTCTTCCGGCGAGGGGCTCCAGAGCAGCGGCGCGCCGACGCGGCGCGTCGCCAGCGGCAGCGCGCGATCTCCCTCAACCGGAATCCACAACACGCGCGCCAGCTTATGGCGTACATGACTGTTCTCCCAGGTGACCCCGCTGTTGCCGGTGAGCGGCGCGACGCAGACGAAGGTGGTCTCCAGCGGACGGCCCTGCGCGTCAACAGGAATGGTTTTCAACTCTACGCCAAGATGGGCGAAATCGCGTTCCGGCTTGCTGCCGGCGCTGGCGCCTAAATGTATCTCCAGCAGCATGCCGACCCACCCTTTATCGCGGCGCAAATCGGCGGGCGTTGGAATGCCCGCCTGCTGGGCCAGCTCGCTCAGCGTATAGCCAGCCAGCGCCTGCGCGCGCGTCAGCAGTTCCGCTTCATTTTCGGGTGGCGCTGATAAAAACCGTGTCGTCATAAAAAGCCTGTTAGTTGATCAAAAAATAACCATCTCTGTTTTGCCTGTCGGCGGCGGTCTCACAGAAGAAAAAGCGGGGGAATAATAGCATGATTACCCTTGGGTTTTTATCTGGACGATCCTGCGACGCGGCAAAGGGCCGTACTGTTTTACCCACATTGTCACCGACAATGAACAGGATCTTACCCGTAGTTATCCACAGAAAACTGGGATAACTCAGTTTTTTCGCACATACTGGTTCCATTTACAGCCTTGACGGAGGCTCTTTTTGCTGGGTGAGGCCATTTTGTGCGTAACTTTATGGCATATTCTGTGGATAAAAACATCGGTGTTTGATCTTTCGCCAGTAAAGGATCTTTTTATCTTTTGAAGCCGGGTCGGGAATCGATCACGGCCTGGGTTTGATATTTAATTTATTGATATTAAATCTATTTTATAGAAGATCTTACGGCGGGCAATGACGGTTTTTTGCAGCTTTTCCCGGCCGTTTACCATGTTCTGCACAAAGCTATCCACAGAAAAAGTGAATAAAATGGGATGTTTTAGCCGGTCTCTGTTTATAACTATGATGAAATCTGTGAGTTATCCCAATGTTATGCGTTATGCACAGCCGCAAGCAGTGGTTTACCGCCTGTAAGGAGTATGAAACAATCAGACTATCTGAATTTCAGTTTGAGGTAGTCCCGTGATCGACGATGATGGCTACCGCCCAAATGTTGGTATTGTAATCTGTAACAGGCAGGGGCAGGTATTATGGGCCCGGCGTTTCGGACAGCATTCCTGGCAGTTCCCGCAGGGGGGCATCAATCCAGGAGAAACTGCGGAACAGGCTATGTACCGTGAACTCTTTGAAGAAGTCGGTTTGCACCGTAAAGATGTCCGCCTGCTTGCTTCTACCCGAAACTGGTTACGTTATAAGTTGCCAAAACGTTTGGTGCGTTGGGACACGAAGCCGGTATGTATCGGCCAGAAACAGAAGTGGTTTCTTCTGCAGTTGATGTGCAATGACGCCGATATCAACATGCAAACCAGCAGCACGCCGGAATTTGACGGCTGGCGCTGGGTCAGCTTTTGGTATCCTGTTCGTCAGGTGGTCTCGTTTAAGCGCGATGTTTACCGCCGCGTAATGAAAGAGTTTGCCAGCGTCGTCATGCCGCTGCAGGAGAGTGCAACGCAGCGCAATTCGCCTGCTTATCGACGAAAAAGAGGTTAAGCCACGCTGATGATGCTGACTCAGTTGCGTGAGATTGTAGAGAAAGTGGCGGCCGCGCCGCGTCTGGATGAGGCGTTGGAGATCCTGGTGAACGAAATCTGTTTCGCCATGGAAACCGAAGTCTGCTCTATTTATCTCGCCGATCACGATCGTCGTTGCTATTACCTCATGGCGACGCGCGGGCTGAAAAAGCCGCGCGGCAAGATCGTCACGCTGGCATTCGATCAGGGCATCGTCGGGCTGGTAGGGCGACTGGCGGAACCGATCAACCTCGCCGACGCGCAGAGTCATCCCAGCTTCAAATTCATTCCTTCGGTTAAAGAGGAACGTTTCCGCTCCTTCCTCGGCGTGCCGATCATTACGCGCCGCCAGCTGCTTGGCGTGCTGGTAGTGCAGCAGCGCGAACATCGTCAGTTTGACGAAAGCGAAGAATCTTTTCTGGTGACGCTCGCCACGCAGATGGCCACGCTGATCACTCAGTCCCAGCTCAGCCAGCTGTTCGGCCACTTCCGTCAGAAGCGCGTGCGCGCGCTGGCGGCGGCGCCTGGGGTCGCGGTCGCGCCCGGCTGGGTCGACAATACTCAGCCTTCTCTGGAGCATGTGTTCGCCGCCTCGACGCTGGATGTCGCGCGCGAGCGCGAGCGGCTATCGCTGGCGATGGGCGAGGCGAGCAATGAATTCCGCCGCTTCAGCAAGCGCTTCAGCGCCAGCGTGCAGAAAGAGAGCGCCGCCATTTTCGATCTTTACTCCCACCTGCTTAGCGACGCGCGCCTGAAACAGGATCTCTTTGCCGAGATCGAGGGCGGATCGGTCGCTGAATGGGCGGTGAAAAAGGTTATTGAGAAGTTCGCTGCGCAGTTCGCCAGCCTGCAGGACAGCTACCTGCGCGAGCGCGCGGGCGATTTGCGCGTGCTGGGTCAGCGCCTGCTGTTCCACCTTGATGATACGTTACAGGGCACCAATGCCTGGCCGGAGCGCTTTGTGCTGGTGGCGGACGAGCTGACGGCCACCACGCTGGCGGAGCTGCCGCAGGAGCGTCTGGCGGGCGTGGTGGTGCGCGACGGTGCCGCCAACTCGCATGCCGCGATCCTGGTGCGCGCGATGGGCATCCCGACGGTGATGGGCGCCGATATTCTGCCGGAAATGCTCGATAAGCGGTTGCTGATCGTCGACGGCTACCGCGGCGAACTGCTGATCGATCCTGAACCGGTGCTGATCCATGAGTATCAGCGGCTGGTCAGTGAGGAGAACGCGCTAAGCCGGCTGGCGGAAGATGACGTCGAACAGCCTGCCGAGCTGAAAAGCGGCGAACGTATTCAGGTGATGCTGAACGCGGGCCTCAGCGCCGAACATGAGCAGGCGATGGACAACTGGGTGGACGGCATCGGCCTCTACCGCACCGAAATCCCTTTTATGCTGCAAAACGGCTTCCCGTCGGAAGAGGAGCAGGTGGCTCAGTATCAGGGAATGCTACAGCTGTTTCTGAATAAGCCGGTGACGCTGCGCACGCTCGATATCGGCGCCGACAAGCAGCTGCCCTATATGCCGATCAGCGAGGAGAACCCCTGTCTGGGTTGGCGCGGCATCCGCCTGACGCTCGACCAGCCGGAGATTTTTCTCGTGCAGGTGCGCGCCATGCTGCGCGCCAACGCCGCCAGCGGCAACCTCAGCATTCTGCTGCCGATGATCACCAGCATCGACGAGATCGACGAGGCGCGACGCCTGATCGATCGCGCCGGGCAGGAAGTGGAGGAGATGCTCGGCTACGACATCCCCCGACCGCGCATCGGCATTATGATCGAGGTGCCTTCCATGCTGTTTATGATCCCGCACCTGGCGTCGCGCGTTGATTTCGTCTCGGTCGGCACCAACGATCTGACGCAGTATCTGCTGGCGGTGGATCGCAACAACACGCGCGTGGCGAATCTCTACGATTCGCTGCATCCGGCGATGCTTCACGCGCTGAAATCGATCGCCGAATCGGCGCGCCAGGCACAGATTGACCTCTGTCTGTGCGGCGAGATGGCGGGCGATCCGATGTGCGTGGTGCTGCTGGTCGGACTCGGCTATCACCATCTGAGCATGAACGGCAAAAACGTGCCGCGCGTGAAGTATCTGCTGCGCCATATCGAGCGTGAAGAGGCGCAGGCGCTAAGCGAACGCAGCCTGCAGGCGCAAACCGCCACCGAAGTGCGTCATCAGGTCGCCGCCTTTATGGAAAGGCGCGGTCTGGGCGGGCTAATCCGCGGCGGTCGCTGAGGCGATTTATCCGCGTTTACATTTCCATAAACCTGCCGGAAAACGGCTATGCTATCATGCCCGGCCGGTTTTTCCTGGCTGAGAGGCGCTGCGCTTTTCGCGGCGCGCATGGAGTGAACTATCCATCGTCCAGCCCATGGACGGATGACAATAATGGTGAAAGATGAATAGCTACCTGGCTTTCCCCCAATTCGATCCGGTGATCTTCTCCATCGGACCCCTCTCCCTGCACTGGTACGGCCTGATGTATCTGGTCGGGTTCGTGTTTGCGATGTGGCTGGCGGTACGACGTGCCAACAAGCCCGGCAGCGGCTGGAAAAAAGAGGAAGTGGAAAACCTGCTCTATGCGGGCTTCCTTGGCGTGTTCCTTGGCGGACGCATCGGCTATGTGCTGTTTTACAACCTGCCGCTGTTTCTTGATAACCCGCTCTATCTGTTTAAAGTCTGGGATGGCGGCATGTCGTTCCACGGCGGCCTGATTGGCGTGATCGTCGTGATGCTGTGGTTCGCGCACCGCACCAAACGCAACTTCTTCCAGGTCTCCGACTTTATCGCGCCGCTGATCCCGTTCGGGCTGGGCGCCGGTCGACTGGGCAACTTTATCAATGGTGAACTCTGGGGCCGCGTGGCGCCGGACCTCTCCTGGGCGATGCTGTTTCCCGGCTCGCGCAGCGAAGATGTGGCGCTGGTAGCGACCCATCCTGAATGGCAGTCGCTGCTGGCGACGTACGGCGTGCTGCCGCGTCACCCTTCGCAGCTCTATGAGCTGGCGCTGGAAGGTGTGGTGCTGTTCACCATCCTTAACCTGTTTATCCGCAAGCCGCGCCCAATGGGCAGCGTTTCCGGTCTGTTCTTAATCGGCTACGGCGCGTTCCGCATTATCGTGGAGTTCTTCCGTCAGCCCGATGCCCAGCTGGGCCTGTTCGGAGGTATCAGCATGGGACAAATTCTGTCGGTGCCGATGATTCTGGCCGGCGTGATTATGATGATTTGGGCGTACCGTCGTCGTCCGCAGCTACAAACAGGTGAACAAAAATGAAGCAGTATCTGGCGTTAATGGAAAAAGTGCTGAATGAGGGCACGCCGAAAAACGATCGCACCGGCACCGGCACGCTGTCGATTTTCGGCCACCAGATGCGTTTCAATTTGCAGGAAGGTTTTCCGCTGGTCACTACCAAGCGCTGTCATCTGCGCTCAATTATTCATGAACTGCTCTGGTTCCTGAATGGCGATACCAATATCGCGTACCTCAAAGAAAACAACGTCTCGATTTGGGACGAGTGGGCCGACGAAAATGGCGATCTGGGGCCGGTCTACGGTAAGCAGTGGCGCAGCTGGGGCGCGGCGGATGGCCGTCAGATCGACCAGCTGGCGAAGGTGTTGGATCAGCTGAAAAACGATCCTGATTCGCGCCGCATTATCGTCTCTGCCTGGAACGTCGGCGAGCTGGACCAGATGGCGCTGGCGCCGTGCCACGCCTTCTTCCAGTTCTACGTCGCGGACGGCAAGCTCTCCTGCCAGCTCTATCAGCGCTCCTGCGATGTGTTCCTCGGCCTGCCGTTCAACATCGCCAGCTACGCGCTGCTGGTGCATATGATGGCGCAGCAGTGCGATCTGGAGCCGGGCGATTTCGTCTGGACCGGCGGCGACACGCATCTCTACAGCAACCATCTGGAGCAGGCGCGCCTGCAGCTGACCCGCGAGCCGCGTCCGCAGCCGAAGCTGGTAATCAAACGCAAGCCCGCCTCGCTGTTTGACTACCGCTTCGAGGATTTTGAGATCGAAGGCTACGATCCGCACCCGGCCATCAAGGCGCCGGTGGCGATATAACCCCGGCACGCCAGCAGCGCACCCCTGCGCCGCTGGCGTCCATCCTTAACGGCTGCGGCTGCTGACAGCCCTGTACCGCCAGCGGACAGCGGTCGTGAAAAAAGCAGCCCTGCGGCAGCTTTCGATTCCCCGGCAGGTCGCCTTTGCGGTCCGCCAGCTCTCCCTCCAGCGAACGATCCACGCGCGGCACCGAGTCGAGCAGCAGACGCGTATAAGGATGACGCGGCTGCGTCAGCACCTGTTCCGTCGCGCCCAGCTCCACAATCTGCCCCAGATACATCACCGCTACCCGATCGCTCATATGGCGCACCACCGACACGTTATGCGAAATCAATACGTAGGTGAGCTGTCGCTCGCGCTGGAGCCGCACCAGCAGGTTGAGGATCTGCGCCTGCACTGAAATATCAAGCGCCGAGGTCGGTTCATCCAGCACGATGATATCGGGCTGCGCCGAGAGCGCGCGAGCGATGGCTATGCGCTGTCGCTGACCGCCGGAAAAGGCGTGCGGCTGGCGGTCGAGATATTCGGGGCGAATGCCGGTCAGCAGCGCCAGATCGCGCGCCAGCATACGACGCTGCGCCTCGCTGCTGCGCTGCTGGATAAACACCGGCTCGGTGATAATGCGCCACACCGGCAGGCGCGGATCGAGCGAAGAGAGCGGGTCCTGAAACACCATCTGCATGCCGCTGCCCAGCCAGGATCCGGGCGTGCGGGCGCGATGGCAGACGCCGCTGGCGGGAGCGATCATTCCCATCAGCAGCTGCGCCAGCGTGCTTTTGCCGCAGCCCGATTCACCGACGATGCCCAACGTTTCGCCGCGGGCGATTTGTAAGTCCAGACCGTTCAGCGCATGCACGCGCTCGGTGACCTTACCGCGCCAGTTGGTGCGCGCCGGGAAATTAACGTGAACGTTTTCCAGTTCCAGCAGGATGTCAGACATGGCGTTGCTCCAGTTGCGGATGCCAGCAGGCGGCCAGCTGTTCGTCGGCGCCGCACGGGCTGAGTGAAGGCGTGTGCAGACAGCGGGCGTCGGCGGCGAAGCAGCGCTCGCGGAAGGCGCAGCCGACCGGCGGCTGCGTCAGGTTGGGCACTGTGCCAGGGATGGCGGGCAGCTCGGCACGCGGCGCGCTCGCTTCCGGCGCGCAGCGCAGCAGGCCCAGCGAATAGGGATGCGCCGGTCGGTCGATCAGCTGCCGGGTCGGGCCGCTTTCGATCACCGCGCCGGCGTACATCACATACAGGCGATCGCACAGCTGCGACACCACCGCCATATCGTGACTGATAAACAGCACGGCGGTGTTGCTGGCACGCGCTTTCTGCTTCAGCAGACGCAGCACCTGACGCTGCACCGTCACATCCAGCGCGGTGGTCGGCTCGTCGGCGATAATCAGTTCCGGCTCGCAGGAGAAAGCCAGCGCGATCATCACCCGCTGACGCATGCCGCCGGAGAGTTCGAACGGGTAGCGCTTCATCACCTGCGGCGCATCGGCGATCTGCATCTCTGTCAGCAGGGCGATCGCTTTTTGCTGCGCCTCACGCGCCGAAAGCCGCTGATGCTGGCGGATAACCTCAGTCATCAGCTGCCCGATGCGGCGCGTCGGGTTCAGCGCGGTCATCGGCTCCTGAAAAATCATCGCCACCTTCGCGCCGCGCAGCTGCCGCATCTGCTTCTCGCTGGCGCGCAGTATATCCTCGCCCAGTAGCCGCACGCCGCCGCCGAGAATACGGTAGCTGTCGGCGGGCAGCAGGCGCATTGCCAGCATGGCGGTCACCGATTTGCCGGAGCCCGATTCACCCACCACGCCGACGATTTCGCCGCGGTTGACGCTCAGCGAGACGCGATTAAGAGCATGCACCTCGCCCTGAAAAATCGGGAAGCTGAGGCGTAAATCGTCAATAGCCAACAGGGGTTCGCTCATCAGTGACGTCCTCCGCTTTTCGGATCGAGCAGGTCACGCAGACCGTCGCCAAACAGGTTAAAGCCAACGGCGGTGATCAGAATGGCGGCGCCGGGAAAGGCGCAGTACCACCACTGATCCAGCACATAGTTGCGGCCATTGGCGACCATCGCGCCCCATTCCGCTGTGGGCTGCTGCGCGCCGAGGCCGATAAAGCCCAGCGTCGCCGCCATCAGGATCGCGGTGCCGATATCAAGGGAGGCCTGCACCACCAGCGGCGGCATGGCGTTGCGCAGCACATGCCAGACGATCAGATGCCAGCGCGTGGCGCCGAAGGTGCGCGCCGCCTGCACATAGGCGAACTGGCGTACCACCAGCGTCTGACCGCGCGCCAGCCGCACGTAGAACGGGATGCGCACGATGGCGATCGCCAGCATGGCGTTAAACAGGCTGGGGCCGAGCGCCGCCGCCAGCGCCATCGTCAGCACCAGCGACGGGATCGACAGCATAATATCCATCACCCGCATAATCACCGCGTCCGCCCAGCCGCCCAGCACGCCGGAAAAGCAGCCGAGCAGCGAGCCGATGCCGCCCGCGACAATCACTACCGCCAGCCCGGCGGCCATCGACTGCTGGCTGCCGATCAGTACTCGGCTGAAAAGATCGCGTCCCACTTCGTCGGTGCCGAACCAGTGCGCCGACGAAGGCGGCTGCAAGCGCGCCGCCAGATCGACAGCGTTGGGATCGAGCGGCGTCAGCCAGGGCGAAAACAGCATCAGCAGCAGCATCAGCGCCATAATCGCGCCGCCGATCAGCGTCAGCGGACTCTGCTTCAGCAGCCAGAACGCCTTGCCGCCGCGACGGCGTACGGACATTTTTATTGGGTTAAGATCGGTTTGTTCACTGACGGTCATACGGCGCCTCCCCGACCGATGCGCGGATCGATCCACAGATAGAGCAAATCCACAACGAGGTTCACTAACACGTAGGCGAACGACACCACCACGGCGAAGCCCATCACCGCCGGGAAGTCGAGCGCCTGAATCGACGCCACCACCCAGGCGCCCATGCCGGGCCAGGAGAAAACGGTCTCCGTCAGCACCGCGCCATACAGCAGGTCGCCCAGCGCCAGCCCCAGCACGGTGATCGACGGGATCAGCGCGTTGGGCAGGGCGTGGCCGAGAATAATGCGCCAGGCGGGCAGGCCGCTGGCGCGCGCGGTGCGAATATAATCTTCGCTTAGCTGCTCCAGCATCGCCGAACGGATCTGACGCGCCACGATGCCGAGATGCACAAAGGCCAGCGTCAGCGCGGGCAGGATCAGATGTTCCAGGCTGTTGAAAAAGACCTCGCCGTCTCCTGCCAGCAGCGCGTCGATCAGGTAGAGCCCTGTGACGTGCGTCGGCGGATCGAGCCAGTCGTCCAGCCGTCCGCCGCCGGGCAGCAGGTTAAGATGGCCGTAAAACAGCACGATCGCTCCCAGCCCCAGCCAGAAGGCGGGCGTCGAGATGCCGGTAATCGCCAGCAGGCGCACCAGGTGATCGAGCCAGCGATTGCGCCAGACCGCCGACAGCACGCCGAGCGGCACGCCCGCCAGCAGCGCCAGCAGCAGGGCGCACAGCGCCAGCTCCAGCGTCGCCGGAAAGAAGACGGCGATATCCGCCAGCACCGGCCTGCCGGTGCGGATCGAGGTGCCGAGATCGCCCTGCAACAGATCGCCGACATAATGAATAAACTGCTGCCACAGCGGCAGATCCAGCCCCAGCTGCTGACGAATATGCCGCACCATCTCATCGCTGGCGCGGTCGCCAGCCAGCAGGCGCGCCGGATCGCCAGGGATGAGGTGGGAAATAATAAAGGTGATGACGCATACGCCCGCCATTACCAGCAACAGCCCCCAGCAGCGCTGCCGCAGTATGCTCCACACAGTCATAGCCTGAGCCTCGGTATCAGGCGCCGCCTGGGCGACGCCGGTCAGGAAAGAGAGCCGCCGTTACTTGCTCATGCTGGCGACGTTAAACACCTGTTCCAGCATTGGGTTGTAGACGAACCCCTGCACCGCCTTATTCATTGCCACCTGATAGTTCTTCTGGAACAGGTAGACGTAGGCCGCTTCATCAATCACGATTTTCTGCGCCGCCTGGTAGTCGCGGGTGCGCGCCGCCTGGTCGGTGGTAGAGATCGCCTGCTTCAGCAGGGCGTCTACCTGCGGATTGGCGTAGAAAGCGCGGTTGCCCGGCAGCCCTTTCTTATCGGACTGGAACCAGTAGTTCATATACATATAGGGATCGGCGAAGTCGGGACTCCAGTTGCCGATGGCGATGTCATAATCGCCTTTGCCGATGCGGTCACGCATTGTGGCGTTCGCCAGCTTCTCCAGCTTGACGCTGATGCCGAGCGCGTTCAGGCTCGCCTGGGTAGAGAGGGCGATCGGCTCCCAGTTGGGATCGCTGTCGGAATAGAGGAAGGTAAGGGTTTTCGGCTTATCCGCCACCTTCTCCCAGGCGGCCTTCGCCTGTGTCGGATCGTTACTGTACTGCATCGCCTGCGGATCGAAGCCCCACATTCCGTCCGGTATCGGCCCGCGCATCTGTTTGCCGTTCCCCGCCAGGATACCCTTCACCAGCCCCTGATAGTCGGTGGACCAGGAGATGGCGCGGCGCAGATCGACCTGATTCAACGGCGGCTTTGCGTTATTCAGATAGAGATAGGTCACGCGCAGCGAAGGGTATTCCGCCACGGTCACTTTCCCTTCCTGCTTTAGCGCGCCGAGCTGATCAACCGGTAACGATTCGGCGATGTCGATATCGCCGCGCGTCAGTTGCAGACGGCGCGTGGCGCTTTCGCCGATGATTTTTATCGCCACGCGCTTAAAGGCGGGGCGTTTGCCGCTGTAGTGCGGGTTGGGCACCAGCACCAGCTGCTGGCCTTTTTGCCAGCGTTGCAGCATAAAAGGGCCGGAACCGGCGGTATGCTCCGCCAGCCAGCCGCGCGCGTCGTCGGCCGCGTGCTGTTTCAGCACCGCTGGATTGATAATCGCGGCGCCGTCGTTGGCCAGCGTATTCAGAAACGGCGCGAAGGGGGTGCCGAGGGTAAAACGCACGGTCTGTTCGTCAGGCGCCTCGACCTTCAGGTCTTTCGGAAACGCTTCCGATGGCCCCTGGGCGATTTTCAGCAGGCGCTCGAAAGAGGCCTTGACCGCTGCGGCGGTAACCGGCGCGCCGTCGGAGAATTTCGCCGCCGGATTCAGCTTAAAGGTCCAGACCTTTTGATCGTCGGAGGCCTGCCAGCTCGTCGCCAGATCGCCTTCCACCTCGGTCGATCCTTTGCCGCCCGCGGTTTTATACTGCACCAGCCGTTGATAAGCGGGATAGACCACCGTCCAGTCGTTGTTATCGATGGTGACCGCCGGATCGAGCGTTTGCGGATCGGCGGCTTTGCCGATCGTCAGCATATCTTTTGGCACCGCCGCCAGCGCAGAGAGCGACGCGGCGCTCAGCGCCAACGCCAGCAGCGTCGGGCGCAGCAGGCAGGATGCGGGAGAAGTTTTCATAGCAGGCTCCTGGTTAAAGTGAATGTGTTGTTGTTATAGAAGGCAGAGCGGCACAGCTAAAACGATCGGTTAACAGGGGATAGCGCACCGAGTCGGGCAGTTCAAAATGCCACCACTCGCTGTTGATGCCGACGAAGCCGCCGGCCTGCATAATGGCGTTCAGCAGCAGGCGATTGCGCTGCGCCGCAGGCGGCACCTCCGGGTTCCAGAGGTGCGATCGCGGATGCATCTCATCAAACCCTGCGCCCATATCAAGGATGTGGCCCGCCTCATCGCGCAGCGTAACGTCGATCGCCGTGCCGCGGCTGTGGTTGGAGCCGAGCGACACCGCTACTACATACTGCGGATCGGGGCAGGCGAGCCAGAGATGCTGCTGCGCCAGCTGAGGGCGATAAGCGTCGTATACCACCAGCGTTAGCCCGGCCAGGCGCGCCACCATCACGCTGCGCGCCAGCGCTTTCGCCGCGTCGGGATGCAGCAGGCAGCGCGCCTCCTGATAGATGGCGTAGCCGGTGATATTATCGGGCGTGGCGTACTTCAGATCGATCTCCAGCTGTGGAAACAGGTCCGCCAGGTCGACCAGCTCAGCTTCTTGCGTCATGTACTTTTCCCTCGGTTAACGTTCAAATTGACCAAACTCCTGCTGAAGCTGGCGATTAACGGCCAACCTTGCTGCCAGTCGTTCGCCAAGCTGCTCCACCACCGCCGAAAGCAGCAGGTTAAACAGGCAGCTCAGCGGCGCCAGAGAATCCCAGAAGTGGCCGGTATCGGTCTTCACCTGCAGTAAATCGAGCGGATAGTCGCGCGCCCACGGGCACCAGACATCGGTCACCAGCGCCAGCGGGATCTGCCGCTCGCAGGCGACGCGGCAAAACTGCCGGGCGATAGTGGAGTAGGCGCGAGTATCGGTCACCACTACATAGGGCGACTGAAATTCTGAATTAAGCGTTTCCACCCAGGTGCCGGAAAGCCCGTCTACATAGCTGACGTGCGGGCGGAGGTACTCCAGATGGCTGAAAAAGGCGTTGGCGATGCCGCGTGTCGACTGAATCCCCAATACAAATACCGCGTCGGCGTTCGCCAACCGCTGACTGATGCGTTGAAACACCTCGCTCTGCGCCAGGCGATAAACCTGCGTGATGGCGTCCAGCTCCAGTTCCAGCGACTGCGCGTAGCGATCCGGCAAATGCTTCTGCTGCTGCCAGGAGTCGAGGCGGTCGATAACGCCCCAGGGCTTATAGTCGATCTGCGGCGTATCGCGCAGGCTCTGCCTGAGATCATCAAGATTGCGGTAGCCCAGCCGTCGCAGATAGCGGCCTACGGTAATGCCGCTGGTGCCGGTGGCGCGCGCGATGCTGTCGGCGGTTTCAAACGGAATCTGTCCCGTATGGGTCAGCAGCCATCCGGCGATGCGTTTGCCGCTGGGCGTCTGCTGGCCGAAGGTGCTTTCGATACGGGCGATCAGCGTGGGCTTCACCATTCTGGCAACCTTATGTTAGTTCGCTGTCATCAGCGAGCGGCCTGTTAGTTATTTAACAAAGCAGAAGTCATGCCAGGTTTACGCGAAGCGGGAAGCGGCGCGCAGCACGTTTAACAGCGGCATTGCGGCGATTATGTCTTAACAAAAGCTCAACAAATGTGCAGCATCGCCCATTTCTGGTGCAGTCGGGACTCTCCTCTCCTGGATGCCGCCGCTGCTGCGAGGCGGGTCACATTGCGTTTGGCTGCGTATGAAACGGCGTCCAAAAGCCTGGAAGCCAATGCGCAGAGAACAGGCGGAACGCTGGCGATGAGCAAGCGACGCGGCACAATAGCCGCATGAAAAAAACTTCCGCATACGGCTTTACGCTGCTGGAGCTGCTGCTGGTATTAATGGTGGTCAGCCTGCTGAGCATGGCTTCGCTGAACGGCTGGCAGCAGTGGCAGCAACGCCAGCGCATGCGCGATACCGCGCAGCAGCTGCAACAGTTTCTCTCTGGCGCACGCGCCTGGGCCAACTGGCATAACAGCGAACAGCCGCTGTGGCTGCTGGCGGGGGAGCGCTGGTGCCTCGGCAGCGGGCCGAAGCCCGTCTCAGGCTGTCAGGCTAACCGACGCTTACAGCTGCTGGCGCCGCATCCGCAGGTCGCTATTCTCGCCATTGAGGGCAGTCCCGGCTTTTACGGCAGGCGCAACGTGGCGCGCGCAGGCCATATCGCCTTCGGTGATGAAACGCTGCGCTGGCATATGATTATTTCCGCGCGCGGCCGCATCCGTCTCTGCGAGGCGAGCATATGTCCGTAAAAAACGCTGGCTTCACCCTGATGGAGATGCTGGTGGCGATGGCGCTGAGCGGCATTTTAATGCTGGGCGCGCTGCGTTTGCTGCCGCATCTGCAACGACAAAATTTGCATTTGCAAAGCCAGGTGTGGTTACAGGCGGATTTGCAGCTTATGCTCAACACGCTGGAGAAGGCGATCCGCCGCGCCGGTTACTGCCGCGGTGATTGCGAAGGCGCGCCGCTAACGCTGCGACAGGGTTGTCTGCTGGCGCGCTGGGATGAAAACGGCAATGGCCGCTGGGAAGGGCCGAATCAGGAGGAAAGCGAATGGTACGGATACCGGCTGCGCGATCGACGGCTGGAGATGCAGCGCGGCGCAGAGAGCTGCGAGGGCGGCGGCTGGGAAAGCCTTTCCGATCCGGCAAGCGTGACTATCAACGGACTGGCGTTTGCCCGCCGCGGCGCGCAGGTGGCGCTGACGTTCAGCGGCGCGTCGGCGCGCTTCCCCGCCGTGTCGGTGACGCTGCGCAGCGTCGTCAATACATGGAATCAGCGCTGAAGCAGCGCGGCGGGGTGGCGATCGCCATGGTGCTGCTGGTTTTGCTGCTTGGCTCGGCGCTGCTGAATGCGACGCGGCAGCAGCTCGGCGCGGCGCTGTCGCAGGTGGTCGATGAGCGTCAATACCTGATCGATTACCATCAGGCGCTCTCGGCGCTCGCCTGGGGGCAGCGTCTGATCTGGCCGCTGCGACAGGGATGGCGCTGTCAGCAGCAGACGCAGTTCGGCTGGCGCGCCTGCCTGCTGTCGCTGGATAACGGCGAGGCGCTGCTGCGCGGCTCCGCGCTGGCGGATGCCGACGCGCTGGCGCTGTGGCAGTGGCTGCGGCTGGAGGAGGGCAAGCGCTGGCGACCGCAGGCGCACGGCTGGCTCGACTTCTGCCCGCTTTCCCGTCCTGAGGCCTGTACGCCCGATGCGCGCTGATCGCGGCTTCAGCGTAGTAGAGACGCTGCTGGCGCTGCTGTTGTTCGCCATTGGTTTAACCGCGCTGCTGCACTATCAGCAGGCGCTGACGCAGGGCTTTTATCGTCAGTGGCAGCAGCAGGAGGCGTGGCGCATTGCGGCGCTGCGCCTGCAGGGAGAAGAGAGCGAAGGCTGGGCCGCCACGCTGCAAACGCTGCAGGGGCCGGAGGGGTGTCAGCTGTGGCAGACAAGCGTTGCGCGGCCCGCGCTGCCGCTGATAACGCTGAGTCAGCTGCGCTGCGATGAGTGATTTTCGCGCTTTTTTCGCATCGCGGTTGCATTAGCCGATTTAAGGGGTAGAGTGTCCCCGCGCTGACGCGCAGTAGCAGCACTGAACAGGAGCCACTATGTTTACGGTTTATCACTCCAACCAGCTCGATATCCTCAAATCGCTGGCGGCGTATCTGATTGAAAACGAACCGTTACGCGATCCTTTCCAGTCTGAAGTGGTGCTGGTGCAAAGCCCTGGCATGGCGCAGTGGCTGCAAATGCAGCTGGCGCAGCAGTTCGGCATCGCCGCCAATATCGCCTTTCCGCTGCCCGCCACCTTTATTTGGGATATGTTCGTGCGCGTGCTGCCCGGCATTCCCAAAGAAAGCGCCTTTAATAAATCCAGCATGAGTTGGAAGCTGATGACGCTGCTGCCGAACCTGCTGCGCGAAGAGGCGTTTCGCCCGTTGCAGCACTATCTCAACGACGACGACGATAAGCGCAAGCTGTTTCAGCTCGCCTCGCGCGTCGCCGATCTTTATGACCAGTATCTGGTCTACCGCCCTGAATGGCTCAACAGCTGGCAGCAGGGCCAAACCATCGACGGACTGGGCGAAGCGCAGCAGTGGCAGGCGCCGCTCTGGGCCAGGCTGGTGGAATATACGCGCGAGCTGGGGCAGCCGGAGTGGCATCGCGCCAATCTCTACGCCCGCTTTATTCAAAAGCTGGAAAACAGCGCCGAGCGTCCGGCGGGGCTGCCCGATCGCGTCTTTATCTGCGGCATTTCGGCGCTGCCGCCGGTCTACCTGCAGGCGCTGCAGGCGCTGGGCAAGCATATCGACATTCATCTGCTGTTCACTAATCCCTGTCGCCACTACTGGGGCGACATTCAGGACTACGCTTTTCTGGCGAAGCTGCAAAGTCGCCGCCGTCGCCACCATCAGCAGCAGCAGGAGATCGCGCTGTTCCGCGACCCGGATGAGGCTTCTTCCCTGTTTAACGACGAGGGCGAACAGCAGCTGACCAATCCGCTGCTCGCCTCCTGGGGCAAGCTGGGACGCGACAATCTCTATCTGCTGGCGCAGATGGAGGCGCGCGAAATCGACGCGTTTGTCGAGGTGCCGGACGACACGCTGCTGCGGGCGATGCAGCACGATCTGCTGGAGCTGGAGGATAACGCGGTAATCGGCCTGAACGCCGAAGAGCTGAACAGCAGCCATAAGAAACGCCTGCTCGATCCGCAGGATCGTTCCGTGGTGGTGCATGTCTGCCACAGTCCTCAGCGTGAAGTGGAGGTGTTGCAGGATCAGCTGCTGGCGATGATGGAGGCGGACCCGTCGCTGACGCCGCGCGATATTATCGTGATGGTGGCCGATATCGACGCCTACACACCCTATATTCAGGCGGTATTTGGCAATGCGCCTACGGATCGTTATCTGCCGTTCGCCATTTCAGATCGCCGCGCCAGCTTCGCCCATCCGGCGATCATGGCCTTTATCAACTTACTGGGCCTGCCGGAAAGCCGCTTCGCCTGCGAAGAGGTGCTGGCGCTGCTGGAGGTGCCGGCGCTGGCGGCACGCTTCGCCATTGATGAAGAAGGGTTGCGCCGCCTGCGGATGTGGGTCGAGGAGTCGGGCATCCGCTGGGGGCTGGATGACGATAATGTGCGCGAGCTGGAGCTGCCGCCGACCGGCCAGCACACCTGGCGCTTCGGTATTACTCGCATGCTGCTTGGCTATGCGATGGAGAGCGAACATGGCCACTGGGACGGCATCCTGCCTTACGATGAATCCAGCGGTCTGATCGCCGAGCTGGCGGGCAACCTGGCGGAGCTGCTGATGCAGCTTAACCACTGGCGTCAGGTACTGGCGCGACCGCGCGCGCTGACCGACTGGCAGCCGCTGTGTCGGGAGATGTTACAGGCGTTTTTCGCCGCCGACGTAAATACCGACGCCGCGCTGATGCTGATTGAAGAGCAGTGGCAGCAGGTGATGACCTGGGGTTTGCAGGCGCGTTACGACGACGCGGTGCCGGCGGCGTTGTTGCGCGATGAGCTGGCCGCCCGCCTGGATCAGCAGCGCATCAGCCAGCGTTTTCTGGCGGGGCCGGTCAACTTCTGCACCCTGATGCCGATGCGCTCGGTGCCGTTCCGCGTGGTCTGCCTGCTGGGTATGAACGACGGCGTTTACCCGCGTACGCTGCCGCCGCTGGGCTTCGATCTGATGGCGCAGCAGCCGCAAAAAGGGGACCGCAGCCGCCGCGACGATGACCGTTTTCTGTTTCTTGAGGCGTTGCTGTCGGCGCAGCAGCGTCTTTATATCAGCTATATTGGCCGCTCGATTCAGGACAATACGGAACGATATCCCTCGGTGCTGGTCACTGAACTGGTGGATTACATCGCGCAACGTTTTCATCTGCCCGGCGACGAAGCGTTGGACGTCGACAGCAGCGCCCGGCGCGTGTTGGATCATCTGCACTGTCTGCACAGCCGGATGCCTTTTGATCCGCAGAACTTCGCGCCGCAGTCGGAATATCGCAGCTTCGCCCATGAGTGGCTGCCTGCGGCGCGCGGCAGCGGCGAGCCGCATCCGCCGTTTATGCAGCCGTTGCCGCCGTTGCCGCTCAACGAACTGAGCTTTGAACAGCTGCTGCGCTTCTGGCGTCATCCGGTGCGCGCGTTTTTTACGCTGCGCCTCGGCGTCAGTTTCGCGCTGGAGCAGACGGAGCTGCCGGACGCCGAACCTTTCGTGCTGGACGCGCTTGACCGTTATCAGATCAACGCGCAGCTACTGAACGCACTGATTGAGGAAGAAGACACCCAGCGGCTGTTCCATCATCATCGCGCGGCGGGCGTACTGCCCTACGGCGCCTTCGGCGAGCTGTTCTGGCAAACGCAGCAGGAAGAGATGGCGCCGCTGGCGGAGCAGGTTCGGGAGCTGCGCGACGAGAGCCGCAGCGTAGAGATCGACCTGACGATCGCGGACGTCAGGCTCAACGGCTGGCTGCCGCAGGTGCAGGAAAGCGGGCTGCTGCGCTGGCGGCCAGGCGTGCTGAACTTCACCGATGGCCTGGCGCTCTGGCTGGAGCATCTCGCCTGGTGCGCCATGGGCGGTCAGGGGCAGAGCCGCATGCTGGGACGCAAAGAGAGCCGCTGGTGCTTCGACGCGATCGACGCGGAGCAGGCGCGAAGCTGGCTAACCCGTTATGTTGAAGGCTATCGTGACGGCATGTGCTCGCCGCTGCTGCTGCTGCCGAAAACCGGCGGCGCCTGGCTGGAGGCGAGCTACGACGCCAAAAACGATATCATGCTGATGGATGAGGCGACCCAGGCGAAAGCGCGCGCGAAGCTGCTCACCGCCTGGCAAGGGAACTATCAGCTGGAGGGAGAAGGGAGCGATCCCTATCTGCAGCGGCTGTTCCGCACGCTGGAGGCGACGCATCTTGACGCTATCTGCTCCGCCGCCGAGCAGTGGCTGCTGCCGCTGCTGCGCTTTAACCGCGGCGATACGCAGAAAAACGACGAATAGCGTGGCGTAACCAGAGGAAGGGAAGCGATCGCCACGCCGGTAATATCGCCACATTATCTGTTAATTTTCGCCAGTTGCTTTAGCCAGCGGACACAGTGTTGGAAAAGGAAAGGATAAAACTCAAGGGGTATGCATGCGAAAGTACGCTGTCTGGACAGCCAGTTTATTACTGCTTTTCACCGTTTTTAATCAAGCCGCCCGCGCGGATCAGGGTTGGCAGCCCATCGAACAGACCATCAATAAAAGCGATAAGGATCCCCGTCAGTATCAGGCCATCCGGCTGGATAACGCGATGACGGTATTGCTGGTTTCCGATCCGCAGGCAACAAAATCGCTGGCCGCGCTGACGCTGCCGATTGGTTCGCTGGACGATCCCAACCAGCAGCTGGGGCTGGCCCATTACCTTGAGCATATGGTGCTGATGGGATCGAAGCGCTATCCGCAGCCCGACAATCTGGCCGAGTTCCTGAAAAAGCACGGAGGCAGCCATAACGCCAGCACCGCTTCCTACCGCACGGCCTACTATCTGGAGGTGGAGAACGATGCGCTGGCGCCGGCGGTCGATCGTCTGGCGGACGCGATAGCGGAGCCGTTGCTCGATCCGGTCAATGCCGATCGCGAACGGCATGCGGTCAATGCTGAAATGACCATGGCGCGTTCGCGCGACGGTCACCGCATGGCGCAGGTGGGGGCGGAAACGCTGAACCCCGCGCATCCGGCCGCGCGCTTTTCCGGCGGCAATCTGGAGACGCTGCGCGACAAGCCGGGCAGCAAGCTGCACGATGCGTTACGCGCTTTTTATCAGCAGCACTACTCCGCCAATCTGATGAAGGCGGTGATTTACAGCAACAAGCCGCTGCCTGAGCTGGCGGCTATTGCGGCGCAGACCTTTGGCCGCGTACAAAACCGCGACGCCAGCGTGCCGACCATCGACGTGCCGGTAGTAACCGACCAGCAGAAAGGGATCATTATCCACTACGTGCCGGCGCAGCCGCGCAAGCAGCTGAGGATCGAGTTTCGCATTGATAACAACAGCGATCGCTTCCGCAGCAAAACCGACACTCTGATCGGCTATTTAATCAGTAACCGCAGCAAGGATACGCTCTCTGACTGGCTGCAAAGTCAGGGGCTGGCTGACTCCGTCGATGCGGGCGCCGATCCGGCGATCGTGCGCAACGGCGGCGTCTTCGCCATCAACGTATCGCTGACGGACAAAGGGCTGGCGCAGCGCGATCGGGTCGTCGCGGCGATTTTCAGCTATCTCGATATGCTGCGTCAGAAGGGCATCGACAAGCGCTATTTCGATGAAATGGCCCATGTGCTGAACCTGGATTACCGCTACCCCTCGATTACACGCAATATGGACTATATCGAATGGCTGGTGGACACCATGCTGCGCGTGCCGGTGGAGCATACGCTGGATGCGCCTTATCTCGCCGACCGCTACGATCCGGCAGAGATTCGCGCACGTCTTGACGGCATGACGCCGCAGAACGCCCGTATCTGGTATATCAGCCCGAAAGAGCCGCATAACAAAACCGCTTACTTCGTCGACGCGCCTTACCAGGTAGATAAAATCGACGCTGATTTGTATAAGCGCTGGCAGCAGAGCGCGGCGGAGATCGCGCTGGCGCTGCCGACGCTTAACCCTTACATTCCCGATGACTTCAGCCTGATTCCGGCGGCCGATAAAGCGGCGACGCATCCGCAGCAGCTGGTGAACGAGCCGGGGCTGCGCGTGTTCTACATGCCGAGCCACTATTACGCCACCGAGCCGAAAGCCAATATTACGCTGGCGCTGCGCAACAAGGCGGCGATGAACAGCGCGCGCAATCAGGTGCTGTTCGCCCTGAACGACTATCTGGCGGGCGTGGCGCTGGACGAGCTGAGTTCGCAGGCGTCGGTGGGCGGCATCAGCTTCTCCACCAGCGAAAATGACGGCGTGTCAATCTCCGCCAGCGGTTTTACCCAGCATCTGCCTAAACTGCTGACCACGTTGCTGCATGGCTACGCCAGCTACACCCCGACGGAAGATCTGCTGGCGCAGGCGAAATCCTGGTATAACGAGCGCCTGGACGCGGCGGAGAAGGGCAAAGCCTTCGAGCAGGCGATCCAGCCGGTGCAGATGCTGTCGCAGCTTCCTTATACCGAGCGCAGCGAGCGGCGTAAACTGCTGGCATCCATCACGCCGCAGGAGCTGATCGACTACCGTCGCATGCTGCTGGAGCGGGCGACGCCGGAGATACTGGTAGTAGGCAATATGACGCCGCAGGCGGTAGAATCGCTGGCGCGTGCGGTAAAACAGCAGCTGAACTGCCAGGGCGAAAGCTGGTGGCACAGCGAATATGTCACCATCAAAACGCCGCTGCGCGCCAACCTGCAGAAAGCGGGCAGCAGCAGCGATTCGGCGCTGGCGGCGGTTTACGTGCCGACCGGCTATAGCGAATACCAGGGCATTGCCAACGGCATGCTGCTGAGCCAGATTATTCAGCCGTGGTTCTATAACCAACTGCGTACGCAGGAGCAGCTTGGCTACGCCGTGTTCACCTTCCAGATCCCGGTAGGCCGTCAGTGGGGCATCGGCTTCCTGCTGCAAAGCAACAGCAAGCAGCCTGCGTTGCTGCTGAAGCGCTACGAAGCCTTCTATCCTGAGGCGGAGCGTCGCCTGCGCGCCATGAGCCAGCAGGATTTCGCCCAGTATCAGGCTGCGTTGATCGGTGAATTGCAGCAGCGTCCGCAAACGCTGGATGAAGAGGCGGGACGCTACAGCAAAGATTTCGACCGGGAAAATTACGCGTTTGATACGCGCGACAAGGTCATTGAACAAATTAAAACGCTGACGCCGCAAAGCCTGGCGGACTATTTCCACCGGGCGGTGATTGCTAAACAGGGTATGGCGATGCTGTCGCAGATTTCCGGCGGCCAGCATGGTAAAGCTGACTACGCATCGCCGCAAGGCTGGAAAACCTGGCCGAACGTCAGCAGCCTGCAGCAGTCGCTGCCGGTGACAAGCGAGAAAAAATGAGTGAAAACAATCCGCAGCGGCTCGATCCGCTAACGTTGCCGCTCCAGGGGGAGCGGCTTATCGAGGCGTCCGCGGGAACCGGCAAAACCTTTACTATCGGCATACTCTATCTGAGGCTGTTGCTCGGCCTTGGGCAGCGTCATGCCTTTCATCGACCGCTTTCGGTAGAAGAGATTCTGGTCGTCACCTTTACCGAAGCGGCGACCGCCGAGCTGCGCGGGCGCATACGACAGAATATTCATGAGCTGCGGCTGGCCTGCGTGCGCGGCAGCAGCGGCAATCCGGTGTTGACGGCGCTGTTGCAAGAGATCCCGGACCCCGCCGACGCTGCGGCGCTGCTGCTGGCGGCTGAACGTCAGATGGATGAGGCGGCGATCTTCACCATTCACGGTTTCTGTCAGCGCATGCTCAATCTCAACGCCTTTGAATCCGGCATGCTGTTTGAACAGCAGCTGATTGAGGATGAGTCGGCGCTGCGCCGTCAGGCCGCCGCCGATTTCTGGCGTCGCCACTGCTATCCGCTGCCGCTGACCATTGCGAGAGTTATCGCGCAGGAGTGGACCGGGCCGGAACAGCTGCTCTCAACGCTGACGCCCTGGCTGCATGGCGAGTCCCCGGCGCTGAAGTATGCGCCCGACGGCGAAGAGACGCTGGCGCAGCGCCATGAGAAAATCATCGCGCGCATTGACGCGCTAAAGGCGCAGTGGCGCGCCGCCGCGCCTGAACTGCGCGAACTGATTGAAAAATCGGGCGTGGATAAGCGCAGCTACAGCAGTAAGCACTTACCTAACTGGCTGGACAGTATTGCGGTCTGGGTAGCGGAAGAAACGCAGGGCTATACGGTGCCGAAGGACCTGGCGCGCTTTCGTCAGAGCGTGCTGCTGGAGAAAACCAAAAAGGGCGAACCGCCGCGTCATGCGCTGTTCGACGCCGTCGACGCTTTCCTGGCCGAACCGCTGTCGCTGCGCGATTTGGTGATCGCCCGCGCGCTGGAAGAGATTCGCCTGGCGACGCGCCGTGAGAAAAGGCTGCGCGCGCTGCTGGGCTTTGACGATCTGCTCAGCCGTCTCGACGAGGCGCTGCATCAGCCTGGCGGCGAGATGCTCGCCGAAGCGATCCGCGCACGCTATCCGGTGGCGCTGATCGATGAATTCCAGGACACCGATCCGCAGCAGTACCGCATTTTCCGCCGTCTCTACGTAGGGCAGCCGGAGAACGCGCTGCTGCTGATTGGCGATCCCAAGCAGGCGATTTACGCCTTTCGCGGCGCGGATATTTTCACCTATATGCGCGCGCGTGGTGAAGTCAGCGCTCACTATACGCTGGACACTAACTGGCGTTCGTCGCCAGCGATGGTCGCCAGCGTTAACCAGCTCTTTTCCCGGCTGGATAACCCGTTTCTCTTTAACCAAATTCCCTTTATCAAGGTGAACGCTGCGCCGCCCAACGAAACGCGCGCTTTTCATCTTGATGGCGCTGCGCAGCCGGCGCTGCGTTTCTGGCTACAGCCTGGCGAAGGCGTTGGGGTAAGTGAGTACCAGCAATGGATGGCGAACCAGTGCGCCGCGGAGATCCTGCACTGGCTACAGGCCGGACTGCGTGGAGAGGCGCGGGTGGGCAAAGAGGGCGATATGCGCCCGGTGAGCGCCGCCGATATCACCGTGCTGGTGCGCAGCCGCAACGAGGCGGCAGTAATACGCGAGGCGCTCAACGCGCTTAATATCCCTTCGGTTTATCTCTCCAACCGCGACAGCGTATTTACTACGCCGGAGGCGCGCGAACTGCTCTGGCTGTTGCAGGCGGTGCTGGCGCCGGAACTGGAGCGCACGCTGCGCAGCGCGCTGGCGACCAGTATTCTTGGTCTGGACGCCGCCACCATCGACGCCATGAGCCAGGATGAAGATCGCTGGGACGCGCTGGTAGATGAATTCGCCGCCTATCGTCAGCGCTGGCAGCAGCGCGGCGTGCTGCCGATGCTGCGCGAACTGATGAAGCAACGCCATATCGCTGAAAACCTGCTGGCGTCGGAGAGCGGCGAGCGGCGGCTGACCGATCTGTTGCATCTTGGCGAACTGTTGCAGGAGGCGGCCGCCCAGCTCGACAGCGAACATGCACTGGTGCGCTGGCTGGCGCAGCAGGTCGCCCAGCCCAATCATCAGGCCGCCAGCCAGCAGCTGCGTCTGGAGAGCGATCGCCATCTGGTGCAGATCGTTACGATTCATAAATCGAAAGGGCTGGAGTATCCACTGGTGTGGCTGCCGTTTGCGGCGAACTACCGCGAGGCGGCGCAGGGGCTTTATCACGACAGGGAAACCTTTCAGGCGCTGCTGGATCTCAGCGACGATGAGGAGAGCCTGGCGCTGGCGGAGCAGGAGCGTCTGGCGGAAGACCTGCGTCTGCTTTACGTCGCCCTGACTCGTTCCGTTTATCATTGCAGCATCGGCATCGCGCCGCTGATCAAGGGCAACCGCAAGAAAGAGGGCAACAGCGACCTGCATAAAAGCGCGGTCGGCTATCTGATCCAGCGCGGCGAGGCGATGAACGCCAGCGGTTTGCAGGAGGCGCTGCACGGTTTATGCAACGAGGCGGTGGACGTGGCGACGCCGGAGGGAACAGCGGAAGGACGCTGGCAGCCGGAAGGCGAACGGATGCCGGAACTGGCAAGCCCGGCGATCTCCCGTCCCTTACAGGATAACTGGCGCGTCACCAGCTACACCGGCCTGCAACAGCACGGCCCGTCGGTGGCGCTCGATCTGACGCCGCGCTTTGATATCGACGCCGCTGGCGAGACGGCTGAGGTCGCTACGCCCGCGCTGACGCCGCATACCTTTCCGCGCGGCGCCTCGCCGGGCACCTTCCTGCACGGCCTGTTTGAAACGCTCGATTTCAGCCAGCCGCCGGATGAGGCGTGGCTGGCGGAACAATTGCAGCTGGCGGGCTTCGGCGATCAGTGGCTGCCGATGCTCGTTGACTGGCTCAGCCGCGTGCTGCAAACGCCGCTGCATCAGAACGGCGTAAGCCTGGCGCAGCTGATGCCGGGGCAATACCTTGTGGAGCTGGAATTTTATCTGCCGATGCACCAGTTGCTGACCGCACCGGCGCTCGATGCGGTGATGCGCCGACACGATCCGCTGTCGGCGCGCGCGCCGGAGCTGAATTTCCAGCAGGTGCAGGGGATGCTCAAAGGCTTTATCGACCTCGTTTTCTGCTGGCAGGGCAAATATTATCTGCTGGATTATAAGTCGAACTGGCTGGGCGAAGAGAGCAGCGCCTATACGCCGCAGGCGATGGCGGAGGCGATGATCGGTCACCGCTACGATTTGCAGTATCAGCTTTATACGCTGGCGCTGCATCGCTATTTGCGGCATCGTGTAGCGGACTACGATTACGAGCGTCACTTCGGCGGCGTGTTCTATCTGTTTTTACGTGGGATGGACGGCAGCGCCAGCGAAAACGGCGTGTTTCATCACCGTCCCTCCATCGATTTTGTCAGGGCGCTGGATAGCCTGTTTACCGGAGACCAGGTGGAATCGAAATGAGAAAAATGAGCGAGTTGCTGCGCGAAGCGGTAGAAAAACGTCTGATACGGCCGCTGGATTTGCAGTTCGCCCATATGCTGGCGGACGATGAACAACCGGCGCTGATGCTGGCGGCGGCCTGCGTCAGCGCCGAAGCGGGAGAGGGGCATGTCTGCCTTCCGCTCGACCATTTTCATGACGGTCAGCTGTTTGATGGCCGACAGCCGGAGCTGGCATCGGAGATCTGGCAGGCGGCGGGGCAGCCGAAAGAGTGGCAGCGTCTGCTGTTGCAGAGCCATGCGGTCAGCGACGGCTCGAAGCCGACGCCGCTGGTCGTGGCGCAGCAGCGGCTTTATCTGCATCGCATGTGGCGCGGCGAAGGCAGCGTGGCGCGCTTTATCGCCGCCGAGCAGCCCGCGCCCGCCTTTGACGACGCCGATCTGCAGCGCGTGCTAAACGAGCTGTTCGGCGATCGCCCCGACGACTGGCAGAAGATCGCCGCCGCCGTCGCCATCACTCGCCATATCTCCGTCATTTCCGGCGGGCCGGGCACCGGTAAAACCACCACCGTCGCGAAGCTGCTGGCGGCGCTGATTCGCCTGTCGCGCCAGAAGATGCGCATCCGGCTGGCGGCGCCGACCGGCAAAGCGGCGGCGCGTCTGACGGAGTCGCTGGGCAAGGCGTTACAGGCGCTGACGCTAAGCGAGGAGGAGCGCGCCGCGTTCCCGGAGGAGGCGACCACGCTGCACCGTCTGCTGGGCGCGCAGCCCAACAGCCAGCGTCTGCGTTACCATGCCGGCAACCCGCTGCATCTTGACGTGCTGGTCGTGGATGAGGCGTCGATGGTCGATCTGCCGATGATGTCGAACCTGATCGCCGCGCTGCCGCCGCACGCGCGGGTGATTTTTCTCGGCGATCGCGATCAGCTCGCCTCGGTGGAGGCGGGCGCGGTGCTGGGCGATATTTGCCGCTGCGCCGAAGCGGGTTACAGCGTGGCGCGCGCCATGCAGCTGCGGCAGCTGACGGGCTGCCAGCTGGACGGCGCGGACGGCGAGGGGATGCCTGACGTGCGCGACAGCATCTGCCTGCTGCGCAAAAGCTACCGTTTCGACGCGCGATCCGGCATCGGCCAGCTGGCGCAGGCGGTGAACGCTGGCGACGCGCAGGCGGCGGAAAAAGTATTCCGCGCCGGGTTTGACGATATCTGCCGCAGCGAACTGAGCAGCGCAGAGCACTATCAGCAACTGCTGGAGCAGGGCGTGGCGGGCTATGACGACTATCTGACGCTGCTGCAACGCGATGCGGCGCCGGATGAAGTGCTGGCCGCTTTCGCCCGCTACCGTCTGCTGTGCGCGCTGCGCGAAGGGCCGTTCGGCGTGGCGGGGCTGAATGAGCGCATCGAACGCCTGCTGTTAAAACAGCGGCGCATTCGTCGACCGCTGGCGCAGAGCCGCTGGTATATTGGCCGACCGGTGATGATCGCGCGTAACGACAGCGCGCTGGGGTTATTCAACGGCGATATCGGCGTGGCGATGAACGACGTTGGCGGCGCGCTGAAAGTCTTTTTCCCACTGCCGGACGGTTCAATTAAAGCGGTGCAGCCAAGCCGCCTGCCGCCGCACGATACCGCCTGGGCGATGACGGTGCATAAATCTCAGGGGTCGGAGTTTGATCATACCGCGCTGGTGCTGCCTAATCACTACCTGCCGGTACTGACGCGCGAGCTGGTCTATACCGCCATCACACGCGCGCGGCGTCAGTTGACGCTCTATACCGACCGGCAAATTTTCGCCCGCGCGGTGGCGGTGCGCACGCTGCGCCGCAGCGGTCTGGTAGAGCGCTTAAGCGCGCCGCACAAGGAGATCTTTCTCTGACCGCCGCGTCGCCTGCTTTTGCGTTTATCCGCAATAAAAAGCCCGGCCAACGCCGGGCTTTTTATTTTCTGTCGCTCGTTACGTCAGGTCAGCCATCAGCACCTTTGAACGACGCTGGTAGTTATACATTTGCTTTTTGCTTTCCGGCAGCAGCTCAATATCCACCGGCGTAAAGCCGCGCTCCTGGAACCAGTGAATGCTGCGCGTAGTCAACACAAACAGCTTTTTCAGCCCCAGCTGACGCGCCTGTAACGCGATGCGCTGTAACAACATCTCGCCGCGCGCCGAGCTGCGGTAGTCCGGGTGCACCGCCACGCACGCCATCTCGCCGATCTGCTCATCGGGGAAGGGATAGAGCGCCGCGCAGGCGATAGTCAGGTTGTCGCGCTCGATAATCGTGAACTTATCAATCTCCATCTCCAGCTGCTCGCGTGAGCGGCGCACCAGTATGCCCTGCTGCTCCAGCGGGCGGATAAGCTCCAGGATGCCGCCGATATCGTTAATGGTGGCGCGGCGGATCTGCTCTGCCGACTCCATCACGATCTGCGTGCCGATGCCGTCGCGCGAGAAGAGCTCCTGCAACAGCGCGCCATCTTCCTGATAGCTGATCAGGTGGCTGCGACGCACGCCGCTGCGGCACGCTTTTACCGCGCCGCGCAGAAAACGCACCGTGCCCGACAGGTAATCGCCGCGCTGTTCCAGCGTTTCAATGCGCGCCTGCGCATCGTTGGGGAACAGCTCGGAGATAATATTGCCGTCGTCGTCGGTTGCGCCCTGTTCGGAGCAGAAACCGATCATCTTCTCCGCCTTCAGCTTGATCGCCAGCTGGGTCGCCACCTCTTCCGAAGTGAGGTTAAAGCTTTCGCCGGTGACCGAGACCGCTACCGGGCCGATCAGCACGATGGCGTTATTGTCGAGCTGGCGGTGAATCGCTTCATCATCAATACGGCGAATGCGTCCGCTGTGGCAGTAGTCGACGCCGTCATCGACGCCCAGCGGCTGCGAAATAATAAAGTTGCCGCTGACCACATTAATATGCGCGCCCTGTAGCGGCGTATTGCTCAGGCTCATCGACAGGCGCGCGGTAATATCGAGCTGCAGGCGGCCCGCGGCCTGCTTCACCAGTTCCAGCGACTGCGCGTCGGTAACGCGCGTATGCTTATGGTACATCGGCTCCAGCTGATGCTCCGCCAGGCTGGCGTCGATCTGCGGCCGCGCGCCGTACACTACCACCAGCCGGATGCCGAGACTGTGCAGCAGCCCGATGTCGTTGACGATGCCGGAGAAGTTCTCATGCTCAATGGCTTCGCCGCCCAGCATGATGACAAAGGTTTTACCTCGGTGGGCATTGATATAGGGAACGGAATGACGAAAACCCTGAACCAGTGCGGTGCTACGTTCCTTCACGGCAAACCCTCTTTGCATGACTATTCGATTTTTTTGTATTTTTATTCTTTGCGGCGAAGAGTGCAAGTGGCTTTTACAGGCGGCTATCACCTTTTACAAACGGCTAATAAGGTTAACAGGCTGCATTTTATGGCTTTTTCCGGGTGACAGTGTAAAAGCGATTAGGTTAAAGTTTTCGCTTCATTTTTTATTGGCACTTTTTAGACATATACCCTAAATAATTCGAGTTGCAGGAAGGCGGCAAGGAAGCGAATCCCCAGGAGCTTACTAACGTAAGTGACTGGGGTGAACGAGCGCAGCCAACGCACATGCAACGTGAAGTATGACGGGTATAACACAGTATCTGGAGCGGCATGTCCGAATCTAATCCCGTTATCAGCCGCCGTCGGCTGCTGCAGGGCGCCGGTGCGATGTGGTTGCTGAGCGTCAGTGGGGTAGGGCTGGCGGCCAGCAGCCATATTGTCGCGGTGCGCATCTGGCCTTCTTCCAGCTATTCCCGCCTGACTATCGAATCAAGCGTGGCGCTTAAATATAAACAGTTCGCCCTCAGCCATCCTGAGCGGGTGGTGATCGATATCGAGAATCTGCACCTGAACCGCGTGCTGAAAGGCGTGGGGCAGCTGGTGCAAAAAAACGACCCTTACATCAAAAGCGCGCGCGTCGGCCAGTTCGATCGTAATACCGTGCGTATTGTGCTGGAGCTGAAGCAGAACGTAGCGCCGCGCCTGTTTACCCTGGCGCCGGTCGCCGGTTTTAAGCACCGTCTGGTGGTCGATCTCTATTCGGCGCACGACACGCAGGACGATCCGCTGCTGGCGCTGCTGAAAGATTACAACCAGGGCGATCTGGAGCGCACCCAGCCGACGGAGGCGCCGCTGCCGGGCAAGGCGGGACGCGATCGGCCGATTGTGATCATGATCGATCCGGGGCATGGCGGGGAAGATCCCGGCGCGCACGGGCTGCATAAGACGCGCGAGAAAGATATCGTGCTGAAGATTGGTCGACGTCTGAAGGCGCTGATCGATAAAGAGCCCAACATGCGCGCTTATATGACGCGTAACGAGGATGTGTTTATTCCGCTGAAAGTGCGCGTGGCGAAGGCGCGCAAGCAGCGGGCCGATCTGTTTATTTCCATTCACGCCGACGCCTTTACCAGCCGCGCGGCGCGTGGCTCATCGGTGTTCGCCCTCTCGACCAAAGGCGCCACCTCGGCGGCGGCGCGCTTTCTCGCCCAGACGCAGAACGAATCGGATTTGATCGGCGGCGTCAGCAAGAGCGGCGATCGCTATCTCGACCATACCATGTTCGATATGGTGCAGAGCCGGACCATCAATGACAGCCTGAAGTTTGGCAAGGAAGTGCTGACCCGAATAGGAAAGATCAACCATCTGCATAAGCGCAGCGTGGATCAGGCGGGCTTTGCGGTGCTGAAGGCGCCCGATATTCCGTCGATTCTGGTTGAAACCGCTTTTATCAGCAATCCGACAGAGGAGCGTAAGCTGCGTACGGCGCGCTATCAGCAGCAGGTGGCCGAGGCGATTCTGAACGGCATCAAGGCCTATTTTTCAAAAGGGGCGGCGCTGGCGCCTCATAAGTAAGGCTGGCCGGGGAAGGGCGGTGACGTCTGACTCCGGCGCGTTTTACCAAACGCCAGATACAAAAAAACACCCTTGAGGGTGCTTTAATGTTGGTTGCGGGGGCCGGATTTGAACCGACGACCTTCGGGTTATGAGCCCGACGAGCTACCAGGCTGCTCCACCCCGCGTCCGGGTGTTGTCGCTTCCGTCACGACAAAGCTTCTTACTTAATTGGTTGCGGGAGCCGGATTTGAACCGACGACCTTCGGGTTATGAGCCCGACGAGCTACCAGGCTGCTCCATCCCGCGTCCGTGGAAGCGCACTATACTCTTACCGATTTATGATGCAACCCTTTTTTGAAAATTAGTGAGCTTTATTCCGGCTGTTGTTGAATATCGCTGCGTATTGCTGATTCCTTAAACAAAACGGCCGACTCTTTTTCTGGCAACGCATTTCATTCTCATTACCCCTTTGCTATCTTCCCCTGCAGGCAGCTGAGGTGAGAGTGTAATGAAAGGACGTTGGACAAAGTATTGGGTGACCGGCGCGCTGTTGGCGCTGCTGGCGGGATGTTCCTCTAAACCGACCGATCGCGGTCAACAATATAAAGACGGCAAGATCGATCAGCCTCTGACGCTGGTCAACCAGCCGAACGCCAAAGGGCGTCCGGTTAACGGCAAAGATTTCGGCGATCAGGTCAGCGAGATTCGCTTCGCCTCTTCTTCTTTATATGGCAGGCAAAGCAACACCTATAGCGCGATTGAGAACTGGCTGCTTGCCGGCGGCGATACGCGCCAGCTGCGCACCTTTGGTCTGGACGCGTATCAGATGGAAGGGGTGGACAACTACGGCAACGTGCAGTTTACCGGCTACTATACGCCGGTGATCCAGGCGCGCTATACGCGTCAGGGCGAGTTCCAGTATCCGCTCTACCGCATGCCGCCGCGCAGTAAAGGCCGCAAGCTGCCGAGCCGCGCGCAGATCTACAGCGGCGCACTGGACGACCGCTATGTCATCGGCTACAGCAACTCGCTGATGGATAACTTCATTATGGACGTGCAGGGCAGCGGCTATGTCGACTTCGGCGATGGCCGTCCGCTGATGTTTTTCGGCTATGGCGGTAAAAACGGCTGGGCTTACCACAGCGTCGGCAAAGAACTGATCGATCGCGGCGAAGTGAAGCGCGAAGATATGTCGATGCAGGCGATCCGCGAGTGGGCCGACAAGCACAGCCCGGCAGAAGTGCGCGAGCTGCTGGAGACCAACAACTCCTTCGTCTTCTTTAAGCCGGAAAATTTCACGCCGGTGCGCGGCGCCAGCGCGGTGCCGCTGATCGCCAAAGCGTCAGTAGCGGCGGACCGTTCGCTGATCCCGCCGGGCACCGTGCTGCTGGCGGAGGTGCCCTTGCTGAACCAGAAAGGCAAGTTCAGCGGCAAATATGAAATGCGCCTGATGGTGGCGCTGGACGTGGGCGGCGCGATTAAAGGCCAGCATTTCGATATCTATCAGGGCATCGGCCCGGAAGCGGGCCATATGGCAGGCTTCTTTAATCACTATGGCCGCGTCTGGGTGCTGCGCGCCGCGCCCGGCACCGGCGGCACGCTGTTCAGCAATGCGCAAAACGACCATAATGGTTCAATGCTGGTCAGCGCCAGCCGGTAAACTTCTCCGTCGCGGGCCGTTCTGGCCCGCTGTCGACACTCAACAAAGGTTATTGCATGAGAGTTCTCTCTGACGCCTGGCGGCAACGCTTTGGCGGTACGGCGCGTCTCTACGGTCAGGACGCATTACAGCTTTTTGCCGACGCGCATATCTGCGTGATCGGCATCGGCGGCGTCGGTTCCTGGGCGGCGGAAGCGCTGGCGCGCACCGGCATCGGCACGATAACGCTGATCGATATGGATGATGTCTGCATCACCAACACCAACCGGCAGATTCATGCGTTGCAGGGCAACGTCGGCAAGGCGAAAACCGAGGTGATGGCGGAACGCATTCTGGCGATCAACCCGGAATGCACGGTGAACTGCGTGGACGATTTTATTACGCCTGACAATACCGCCGAACTGATGGGCGCGGGCTACAGCTACGTTATCGATGCGATCGACAGCGTACGTCCGAAAGCGGCGCTGCTCGCCTGGTGCCGCCGCAATAAGATCCCGGTGGTGACTACCGGCGGCGCCGGCGGGCAGATCGATCCCAGCCAGATTCAGGTCGCCGACCTGGCGAAAACCATTCAGGATCCGCTGGCGGCGAAGCTGCGCGAGCGCCTGAAGCACGATTTCAACGTGGTGAAGAACAGTAAGGGCAAGCTGGGCATCGACTGCGTATTTTCTACCGAAGCGCTGGTCTATCCGCAGCCGGACGGCAGCGTCTGCGCCTCGCGCAGCACTGCGGAAGGCCCAAAACGGATGGACTGCGCCTCCGGTTTCGGCGCCGCCACCATGGTGACGGCCACCTTCGGTTTTATGGCGGTGTCGCACGTCCTTAAGAAGATGATGGCGAAGGCGGCGCGTCAGGGGTAGCCGCCGCGGTCCGCACCGCGCGGGCCAGCGCGTCCAGTCCGCTGCTGCGCGAGGCGCTAAGCTGTTCGCGCAGCCCCAACTCATCGAACAGCGCCAGCGGATCCTGCATCAACAGCTGCTGCGGCGGCTGCCGCTCTACGGCGGTCAACAGCACCGCCAGCAGCCCGCGCACGATGCGGCCTTCGCTGTCGCCGTAAAAATGCAGCGTGCCGTCAGCGAGCCGCTGATGGCCCAGCCAGACGCGGTTTTCACAGCCGCTCAGTTCAATCTCCGCGCTTTTTAACGCCTCCGGCAGCGGCGGTAGCTGTTTGCCCAGCAGGATCAGCTGGCGATAGCGTTCCTCCCAGCCATGGCAGGCGGCGAATTTCTCTTTCAGCGACGATACGGTAATCAGTTCGGCAAAGGGATGCGGGGCGATAAGCGTCATAGTGGTTACTCGGCCAGTAAAGTGATGGCGTTATGGATGGCGCGCACCAGCGCATCGACATCCTGTAACGTATTATAAGGCGCAAACGAGGCGCGCAGCGTGCCGCTGACGCCCAGCGCCGCCATTAGCGGCTGGGCGCAATGCTGACCGGCGCGCACCGCGACGCCGCTCTCTGCCAATATCGTCACGACGTCGCTGTGATGCACGCCGGCGATATCAAACGACAGCAGGCTTGACTCACCGCAGCGGAAGCTGCGAAAGCCGGGCACGCTTTGCAGCCGATCTTCCGCCAGCGACGCCAGGCTGCCGCTCCAGCGCTCGGCGGCCGTAATATCAACGCCCTCCAGCCACTCCAGCGCCGCGCTCAGGCCGATAACGCCCGCGACGTTCGGCGTGCCCGCCTCAAAGCGCCACGGAACCGGCTGCGGCGTAAAGCCGCTGAAATCGACCTGGGTCAACATTTTGCCGCCGCCCTGCCAGGGGGCATCGCCTCCAGCAGCGCCGTCTTGCCGTACAGCGCGCCGATGCCCATTGGACCGTAGAGCTTATGGCCGGAGAAGGCGTAGAAATCAATATCCAGCGCCTGCACATCGGGTGGACAATGCACCACGCCCTGCGCGCCGTCGATCATCACTTTTGCGCCGACGGCGTGGGCGAGAGCGATCGCCTGCGCCAGATCGGGACAGCCGCCGGTAACGTTGGACATCTGCCCCAGCGCCAGCAGGCGCGTTTTTTCATTCAGCAGCACGGGCAACTGCGCCATATCCGGCAGCCGATCCGCGCCCAGCGGCCATTTCACCACGCGCGCGCCGGTCTGCTCCGCGACAATCAGCCACGGCACCAGGTTGGCGTGGTGTTCCGCCTCGCTCACCAGAATTTCATCGCCCGGCTGTAGCAGCGGACGCAGCGCGCTTTGCGCCACCAGGTTAATCGCTTCGGTCGTGCCGCGCGTCCAGATAATATTATGCGCATGCGGCGCGTTGAGCAGGCGAGCGACCTGCGAACGCGCCTGTTCGTAGCGCTCGGTCAGCTTACGCGCGGCAAGATACTGGCTGCGGTGGACGGTGCCGGCGCTCAGACTGTAGTAGTGCTGCGTCGCTTCGATCACCGCCTGCGGCTTAAGCGCGGTAGCGGCGCTGTCCAGGTAGACGCCCGCATCGGCCAGCGCCGGGAACTGCTGGCGAAACTGGGCGGGATTAAATAGGGTCATGCTGTTCTCGTTGCAATAATTGTGTGGCAATCCTGGCCTGGAGCAGGCTGAAAAGTCGCTAACCTTCTGGCGAAGCAGCAAAAACACGTTATGCTCAAAAGGCAAGGTGTAAACTGTTCACCGCCTGTCACGTCATGTCGGATACGGCTTTCACGGTATTCGCGCAGGCTGATTCAGACGGATGGTTTATCGCATTTAATCTGCAAGGAGATAAAAAATGAAAAAACTCGCCGCAGTACTGGCCGCCTGCGCCATGACGTTTACTTTAGCAGCCTGCTCCAGCAACTACGTGATGCACACCAATGACGGCCGCACCATTGTTGCCGATGGTAAGCCTATGGTAGACGAAGATACCGGTATGATCAGCTACAAAGATGCCTATGGCCATGAACAGCAGATCAACCGCTCTGACGTTAAAGAGATGGTGGAGATGGGGCAGTAATCGCAGGCAAAAAAAAGCACCGCAGTTTGCGGTGCTGTTAAAATCACTATGGACAGACAGGGTAAATCTACAGGAATAAACGGTAGCTGAGCTACCCGATCTGAAAAGCGTCAGATCAATTTGCAAACACAACATCACGACCACAAGCCAAAAGCCTTCTGAAATCAGCAGTTTCCCACCAATTCTGAAAACTTTTCGTTCCGGCTCAGGAAGTGCGGCAACTATAGGTATTTGCTGGAGCTTCCTCAACGGACAATTTATAATGGCTCGGATAAAAAAATCTAATACGTAACGCGCCGTTTACCGCTTGCGTCAAAGTGTTTCAGCCAAGACTTGGGAATCATGTCAAAACGTCTTCCACCCTTAAATGCGTTGCGCGTTTTTGATGCGGCAGCGCGCCATCTCAGCTTTACAAAAGCGGCTGAAGAGCTGTTTGTTACGCAGGCAGCCGTAAGCCACCAGATAAAATCTCTGGAAGATTTTCTGGGCCTTAAGCTGTTTCGGCGGCGTAATCGTTCGTTATTGTTGACCGAAGAAGGTCAAAGCTACTATCTGGATATTAAGGAGATTTTCTCCGCGCTCAACGACGCCACGCGCAAACTGCAGGCGCGCAGCGCCAAGGGCGCCTTGACCGTCAGTCTGCTGCCGAGCTTCGCCATTCAGTGGCTGGTGCCGCGTCTCTCCAGCTTTAACTCAGCTTATCCGGGCATTGATGTGCGTATCCAGGCGGTTGACCGCGAAGAGGAGAAGCTGGCCGACGATGTGGATGTGGCGATTTTCTACGGCCGCGGCAACTGGCCGGGGCTGCGAGTGGAAAAACTCTACGCCGAATATCTGCTGCCCGTCTGTTCGCCGCAGCTGCTGACTGGGGATAAGCCATTGAAAACGCCCGCCGATCTGGCGCATGTGACGCTTTTGCATGACGCGTCGCGCCGCGACTGGCAATCCTATACCCGTCAGCTAGGCTTGCAGCACATCAATGTGCAGCAGGGTCCGATTTTCAGCCACAGCGCCATGGTTTTGCAGGCGGCGATCCATGGGCAGGGCGTGGCGTTGGCTAACAACGTGATGGCGCAAAGCGAGATCGAGGCGGGCCGCCTGGTCTGTCCTTTTAATGACGTGTTAGTCAGTAAGAACGCTTTTTATCTGGTTTGTCATGACAGTCAGGCAGAACTGGGTAAAATAGCCGCCTTTCGACAGTGGATTCTGGCGAAAGCGGCAAGCGAGCAAGAGAAATTCCGCTTCCGCTACGCTAATTAACCTATTTATCCGCGACGGAGTGACCCGGCGCGTTATGTTAACGAGGATCGTTCGATGTCCAGTCGTGCAATGTTGATTTTTTCCGCCATCAGCGGCTTTTTCTTTGTCGCTTTCGGCGCATTTGGTGCGCACGTACTTAGTCAGTCTCTCGGCCCGACGGAGATGGCCTGGATTCATACCGGGCTCGATTATCAGGCCTGGCATACGCTGGCGATTATCGGCCTGGCCGCCGCAATGCTGCGTCGCGCCAATATCTGGTTTTACTGGAGCAGCGCGTTTCTGGCTTTGGGCGTGGTGCTGTTTAGCGGCAGCCTTTACTGTCTGGCGCTCTCCCATTTGAAAATGTGGGTTTTCGTAACGCCAGTGGGCGGCACCTGTTTCCTGATTGGTTGGGTTTTAATGTTAATTGGCGCGCTGCGTCTGAAGAGAAAGGCAGATCGCCATGAATAAAGTGTTGTTGTACTGCCGCTCCGGCTTTGAAAAAGAGTGCGCGGCGGAAATTACCGATAAAGCGGCGCAGCGCGGCGTGTATGGCTTCGCGCGGGTGAAAGAGAACGCCGGCTACGTGCTGTTTGAATGCTACGAAGCGACGGACGCCGACAAGCTGGCGCGCGAGCTGCCGTTCAGCGAGCTGATTTTTGCTCGTCAGATGGTGGTGGCAGGCGAGCTGCTGCGCGACCTGCCGCCTGAAGATCGCATCTCGCCGATTGCCGGCATGCTGAACGGCGTGGTGGAGAAGGGCGGCGAGCTGCGGGTGGAGGTGCCGGATACCAACGAAGCGAAAGAGCTGCTGAAATTCTGCCGTAAGTTTACCGTTCCATTGCGCGCGGCGCTGCGCCAGCAAAACAGCCTGCTGAATTATGAAAGCGCGAAGCGGCCGGTGATTCACGTTTTCTTTATCGCTTCCGGCCACTGCTACGTGGGCTATTCTTATCCTGATAATAACTCGCCGTTTTTTATGGGCATTCCGCGCCTTAAATTCCCGGCCGACGCGCCCAGCCGCTCTACGCTAAAGCTGGAAGAGGCGTTTCACGTCTTTATTCCCGCCGACGAGTGGGATGAACGTCTGGCGAGCGGTATGTATGCGGTCGATCTGGGTGCCTGTCCCGGCGGCTGGACGTATCAGCTGGTGAAACGCAGCATGATGGTGCATGCGGTAGATAACGGCCCGATGGCGCCGAGCCTGATGGATACCGGACAGGTGATGCACCACCGTGAGGATGGCTTTAAATATCGCCCGACGCGCAGCAATATCAGCTGGCTGGTTTGCGATATGGTGGAAAAACCGGTGCGCGTCGCCAATCTGATGGCGGAATGGCTGATTAACGGCTGGTGTCGCGAAGCGATTTTCAACCTCAAGCTGCCGATGAAAAAGCGCTACGAAGAGGTTTCGCAGAACCTGACGATGATTCAGGAAAAGCTGCGTGAAAATGGCATTAACGCCCAGATTCAGGCGCGCCAGCTCTATCACGATCGCGAAGAAGTGACAGTGCATATTCGTCGCATCTGGGGTGCGGCGCCGGGCCGCCGCGACGAGCGTTAAGGAACAGTTTACGCTGGCGTGGCGGATAGCGGAGATGTAAAGCTGGCTGCCGAAGCCGAAGCCGAAGCCGAAGCCGAAGCCGAAGCCGAAGCCGAAGCCGAAGCCGAAGCCGAAGCCGAAGCCGAAGTGTTACGCTGTCTTGCCATAGCCATAGCCATAGCCATAGCCATAGCCATAGCCATAGCCATAGCCATAGCCATAGCCATAGCCATAGCCATAGCCATAGCCTGCGTTAGCCATGCCGCCAGGCACAGGGCGCGGCGCGGGATTTAGATAACGCCGCTTCAGAAATGAGGCGGCGCTTTAATTTTACGCCCGCGTCTCTGGATTTTAGTTTTACCTGAACTTGCAGCCTGGATTGAGCGGCACAATCCTGTCGGTAGAAAAGTGACTAAGATCTGTTTCTCATCCCGTTAAGGATACAGAATAGGTTAACGCCCGTTGAAGCCGGGCACAGATAAAATCTGAATCACAGAATTTATTCTTCGCTCCGGCAATTAACAAACTTAATTATGACCTCGATTATATTTATTCACATCCGCCGTTGACACCTTTTTATAATTGTCGTTCTATTATCCCCGGCGCCATTATTCTGGCGCCGCGTTGTCTTATATGGAATGACGTTTAAAAGGAACTCTTAATGAAAAAAGCAATTAAAGTCGCTCTGTTGGCTGCCGTTGTCGCAACCCTGTCTGGCTGTACCGGCAGCGTTTATAATAAAGAAAAGAATTGCGACTACGACTATCTGCTTCATCCCGCCATCTCAGTTTCTAAAATCATCGGCGGCTGCGGCCCTGTTGACCGCTAACCGCTAATAGCAAAACGGTTTTATACAGCAAGACCGTTTTATATGGCGTAATGCTGGCCTAAAGGCCAGCATTTTTATTAATTAATTTCTTCGCTAATTAAATTTTTTGCAGCAATATATTGCGCTTATTAAGGCGTTAAATATATTAGCGCGCAGGCAAACGCAGATCTTTTAAGTTGCCGTTAAGCTGAAGATCGGTGCGTAGCGTAGCGACGCGTTGGCTGATAAAAGCCAACTCCCGTTGTTCAGCCAGTTTCTTACGCCATTTATCCGGCACCGCATCAAGCTGCTGAAAGAGCGTTTCCAGCGAGCCGAACTGTTGCAGCAGCTGGCTGGCGCTTTTTGGCCCGATGCCGGCGACGCCCGGAATTTTGCTGCTGCTGATGCCCGCCAGGCCCCAATAATCGGGCAGCTGCGCCGGCGCCACGCCAAATTCGGCATCAATAAAAGGCTGATCCAGCCAGCGCTTCTGAAAGTAATCGCGGATGCGAATTGTCGGTGCCAGCAGCTGACAATAGCCTTTATCCGTCGAGACGATGGTTGCCTGATGCCCGCTCTGCGCCACCTTAACCGCCAGCGTGGCGGCCAAATCATCTGCCTCATCGCCTTCGGCAGTCCAGCAGGCGACCCCGGCCTGACGAAACGCCGCCTGGATCTGCGGCATCTCCAGCTGCAAATCTTCCGGCATCGGCGGACGGCCCGCCTTATAGTCCGGCAGCAGCTGGTGCCGCCAGCCTTCACGACGCAGCTCATCATCAAAAACCGCCACGGCGTGAGTCGGATGGGTATGGCCTAATAGTTGTTGCAGCGCGGCGGCGCAGCGCTCCTGGCAGGGACTGCCCTGCACGGCATGAATGCGGCGAATAAGGTTAAGCGCGTCAACAATAAGTAAATGAATTGTCATCATAGAATTCGGGCGGCTACATGCCGCCCGTCTGGTCGTTTATTTAATGATTTCGTAGCACGGGATATAGGCGGTGCCCGGCAGCTTCATGCGGTGCTGCGCGACAAAGCCCTGCAGCAGATCGTCCATACGGCGCATGATGGCCGGATCGCCGTGCAGTTTGTAAGGGCCTTTCTGACGAATTTCGCGGATCCCCATCTCTTTCACGTTGCCCGCCACGATGCCGGAGAAGGCGCGACGCAGCGCGGCGGCCAGTTTCTCCGGCGGCTGGTCAGGATAGAGATTGAGGTTGGCCATATTGTCGTGAGTCGGCAGGAAAGGCACCTGTAGATCCGGCTCAATGCGCAGCGACCAGTTAAAGCTGTAGGCGTCGCCGCTTTCACGACGGTTCTCTTTCACCTGCGGCATCGCTTTTTTCATCTGGCGCGCCACTTCGGCCGCATCGTCAATAATAATGGTGTAGTGGCGGCGGGCCTGCTCGCCGACGGTATTGACGATAAACTCATCCAGCACGCGGAAATAATCGGCGCTCTCTTTCGGGCCGGTCAGGATCAGCGGCAGCACCTGATCGTTGTTTTCCGGATTCATCAGGATGCCCAGCAGATAGAGCAACTCTTCCGCCGTGCCCACGCCACCAGGGAAAATGATGATGCCGTGCGCGATGCGAACAAAGGCTTCCAGACGTTTTTCAATGTCCGGCATGATAATCAGTTCATTCACCAGCGGGTTAGGCGGCTCTGCGGCAATAATCGACGGTTCGGTCAGGCCGATAAAACGGCTTTCGCGGTAGCGCTGCTGCGCATGTCCCACCGCGGCGCCTTTTATCGGCGCTTCCATCACGCCGGGCCCGCAGCCGGTGCAGATATTCAGTTCGCGCAGGCCGAGCTGGGTGCCGACGTTGCGGCAGTATTGATATTCAGTCGCGTTAATCGAATGGCCGCCCCAGCAAACCACCATATTGGGATATTCGCCGACGTGCAGCGCCCGCGCGTTGCGCAGAATCGAGAAAACCAGGTTGGTGATATGCGCGGAATTTTTAACATCTACCTGCTGATGAAAGCGGCCGCCGGCGGCCAGCTGGCCGTTTACAAACAGGATATCGCGCAGCACGGCAAACAGGTTGGCCTGCAGCGAGCGGATAATACGTCCGTCAACAAAGGCTTCTTCCGGCGGATTGATCAGCTCCAGCTTCACGCCGCGTTCGCGACGCAGCACGTTGATGTCAAAGTTTTCGAAGCGGGAGAGCAGCTCATGGCTGCTGTCGGTCTGACTGCCGGAATTGAGCACGGCGAGAGAACAGTTGCGAAACAGCTGGTAGAGGTCACTGCTGGCCGTGCGCTTCAGCATGTCGACTTCCAGTTGCGAGAGCAGATCCATCGAGCCGAGTGGGCTGATATGTGTAATCAAGTGAACTCCTTTACACCCGCCAGGGTGACAAATGACACCGCGCCGCGACGTCAGCCGCGCGGTGACGAGAAAATCCCTGAGCGGTGGGGCCATGCCACCGCTGCTTCTCAGAGTAGCCTTCTCCTGCGTGGTTTCTCAACCGATTCCTGTAACAGAACGTTGTCCTGCGAGCCGCGCCGCAGTTTACTGACGCACCAGGCGTGAACGACCCGGCTGGAAATCGGTGTTGCTGCGCCACGGATTGATGTCCAGGCCGCCGCGTCGCGTGTAGCGGGCATAGACCGACAGCGTTTCCGGGCGGCAGAAGCGCAGCAGATCGTTGAAGATACGCTCTACGCACTGCTCATGAAACTCGTTGTGATGACGAAAAGAGACCAAATAGCGCAGCAGCGCCTCGCGATTGATGCGCGGCCCGCGATAGCGGATCTGCACCGAGCCCCAATCCGGCTGATGGGTGATCAGGCAATTGGATTTCAGCAGATGGCTGGTCAGCGTCTCTTCCACGATGTCGTCGCCAGCGGCGTCGGCCAGATAATCGACATTGAACTGATAGTTGTCGATGCTGATATCCTGCTCGTCAATGCAGATGCCTTCGAAGTGGCCGATCGGCTGCGCTTCGATCTCCTGCAGACGGAACAGGGCCACGCTGACGTCGCCCTGCGCGCAGGCGCTTAAATCGCGCTCCAGCGTCTGACGCACCTCGCCCCAGTCGGCGAAACGCGTTTGGTTAAAGCTGTTAAGATAGAGCTTGAAACTCTTCGATTCGATCAGATTAATGCTGTCCGCCTGTAATACCACCTCGCCGACGGCGACCTGCGGCACGCCTTTAGCATTCAGCCAGGAGAGTTCATACAATGTCCAGATATCTGCGCCGTGAAAAGGCAGGTTGTCGGGATAAAGCCCAAGCGGTTCGCGATTGAGCGAACGGGGCACCGCCTGCAGCAATGCGGGATCGTAGCGATCCTGGTAGGCGGTGGGCTTGCCCAGCGTCAGGCCGGCAAGCGCCTGATGATGTTCATAAGAAGACATAACATAACCTCAGACCCGCCCGGAAAGGCGAGCAACGTCTTTTCTGTGATAAAGAAACAATAAATAAAGGCTGTAGTGTAACTCAGGCAGCCTGGAGTAAATAAAAATGAATGATCATATCGCCACCGCGTTAAGGGGCTTCACGCAGCGTTACTGTGAGCAATGGCAGCACCAGCATGGACATCTGCCCGCCAGCGCCGATCTCTACGGCATCCCGTCGCCCTGCGTAGTGGAAAGCCGCAACGATGTCGTATTATGGCAGCCGCGGCCCTTCGACGCAGAGCCCCATCTGGCGGCGGTGGAAAGGGCGCTGGATCTTCAGCTGCAGCCCGCGGCGGTGGGTTATTATACTACGCAATATGCAGGCGATATGCAGGCCATGTTCGATAGACAATCCATTACGCTGCTGCAGGTATGGAGCGAAGATGACTTTGTGCGCGTACAGGAAAACCTGATCGGGCACCTGGTAATGAAAAGGCGTTTAAAACAAACTCCGACCCTGTTTATCGCAACGACCGATTCTGATCTGGATGTGGTTTCGCTGTGCAATCTGAGTGGCGAAGTGGTGCTGGAAAAGCTGGGTACGCCGCAACGCAAGGTGCTCGCGCCCGATATACAGACATTTCTTAATATTTTACAACCGGTTAGTTAACGCTTAAGAGATTGTCCCGCTGCGATGTAAGATATATCTCACATTGTCTGTGAGAGATCGCCAGGATAATACGCAGAAAAAAAGAAGTCTTTTTTGTGAAGATAATGTAAATCATAAACTTAGTGATGAAAGGGTTTTAAGATTTACGCCAGGCTTAACAGTTAAAGGAAAAGGTAGCTTGTTTCCTTCGCTGAGTCAGGCAAACTGCTCAATATCGGAAAGGGAAGCCGGGGAATGGATAACGTCAGGAAGACGTTCATCAGGATGATGTTTCGCGCACAGGAAGAGGCGCAAACAGGATTGCTTCAGGATGAAGCAAAAAGTTCCAGGATGGAATAAAGGGACACCTCCAGGAAGGAGAATGAGAGCCAGACAGGATGACTGGCGGGCCAGGACGCTAAAGGAAAATCGTCAGGAAGGCGAGAATGTCAGGAAGACAGCAGGGAAAAGTTTTCAAGGACGAGCAGGGAGCGTTGAAGTAGCCGGATAGCTGCAAACGAACCGGGGGCACTGTATAACAGTGCCCCCTTTTTTTATGCCGCGCGTTTTCCCCCGCCTCCGCGAATGCTATGCTTGCCGCCCTTAAAATTTCACCCGTTGTGAGGATGCCCATGCACCGAGAACACCAGGTTCGCCAGGGGTTGCTGGCGGTTGAAGCCTTGCTTAAAAAGCATGCGCTGTGGCGCAGCGAAGCGCCCGATACGGCGGCATTCGACAGTACGCAGCCTTTTTTCCTCGATACGATGCAGCCGCTGGAGTGGCTACAGTGGGTGCTGATTCCGCGTATGCACGCGTTGCTGGATGTGGGCGCTCAGCTTCCGCAAAATTTCGCTATCGCCCCCTACTATGAAGTGGCGCTTGAGGCGGATACGCCAGGACGCAGCGCGCTGCTGACCCACCTTAACGCGCTTGATGCGCTGTTTGTCGCTGCAGGCCGCTGATGCTGGAAATTATCTATCAGGATCAATGGCTGGTGGCGGTCAACAAACCGGCTGGCTGGCTGGTGCATCGCAGCTGGCTGGATCGCAAAGAAAAAGTGGTGGTGATGCAGACGGTGCGCGACCAGATCGGACAACACGTTTTTACCGCGCATCGCCTTGACAGGCCCACTTCCGGCGTATTGCTGATGGGGCTTTCCAGCGAGGTGGGACGCCTGCTGTCGCAGCAGTTTGAACTGCATCAGATGAGCAAAACCTACCACGCCGTTGTGCGCGGCTGGCTGGAGGGCGCGGACCGCCTTGACTATCCGCTGACCGAGGAGCTGGATAAGATCGCCGATAAATACGCCTCGCCGGATAAAGGGCCGCAGCCTGCTGTGACCGACTGGCAGGGGCTGGCGATCACCGAGCAGCCGGTCGCCATCGGCCGCTACCCTACTGCGCGCTACAGCCTGATCGAACTGCAACCGGCAACCGGACGCAAGCATCAGCTGCGTCGTCATCTCGCCCATCTGCGCCATCCGATCATCGGCGACACCACGCATGGCGATCTGCGGCAAAACCGCGGCGCGGCGCAGCATTTCGGCTGCGAACGTTTAATGCTGCACGCCAGCAGCCTGGCGCTGAACCATCCGGTCACGGGCGAGCCGCTGTTGATTCGCGCCGGGCTCGATCGGTACTGGCAGCGCATGATGCAGCAGTTTGGCTGGCAGCACCTTCTCCCCGATCTTCCCAGGGTTGAGTTTGACCCGCAGCCAGGTCAGGATAAGGCACCACAATAAGGGAGAAGTTTATGGCGCAGATTGGTATTTTCGTCGGCACGGTTTACGGCAACGCATTGCTGGTGGCGGAAGAGGCTGAGCCTGTTCTGCAGGCGCAGGGGCATGAGGTAAAGATTTTTGAAGATCCGCGCCTCAGCGACTGGCAGCAGTACAGCGATAAAGTGGCGCTGGTCGTCACCTCGACCACCGGTCACGGCGACTTTCCAGACAGCATCGCCGGGCTGTATCACGACGTTAAAGATAAGCTGGGCCATCAGCCTCAGCTGCGCTACGGCGTTATTGCGCTGGGCGACAGTAGCTATGAAAACTTCTGCGGCGCCGGAAAAACGTTCGACGCGCAGTTGCAGGAGCAGGGCGCAACGCGCGTCGGCGAGGTGTTGCTGGTAGACGCTATGGAATCACCGGAGCCGGAAAGCGTCAGCACACCCTGGGTGGAAAACTGGGGCAAACTGCTGTAGCGCCACGGTAACGCAGTAAAGTCCGGCGTCAGGTGACCGGCGCCGGATTAAAGACCGCCAGCGCGTTGCGAATGCCCCAGCGGTCAGACCAGGTTTGCTGGCGGCCGCTGGCGATATCCAGAATCAGTTCAAACAGCCGCCAGCCCACCTGCTCAATGGTCTCTTCTCCCGTCGCAATGGTTCCCGCATTGATATCCATTAGATCGTGCCAGCGTGTCGCCAGCGCGGTGCGCGTCGCCATTTTGATCACCGGAATCGCCGCCAGGCCATAAGGCGTGCCGCGTCCGGTGGTAAAGACCTGTAAGGTGATGCCGGACGCCATCTGCTGTGTGCCGCAGACGAAATCGCTGGCGGGCGTCGCCGCATAGATTAACCCGCGCCTGGTAGGGCGCTGTCCGGGCGAGAGCACCTCGACGATGGCGCTGCGCCCTGACTTGGCGATGGAGCCGAGCGCTTTTTCCACTACGTTCGCCAGCCCGCCTTTTTTATTGCCCGGCGAAGGGTTAGCGCTGCGGTCAGTCTGGCCCTGGCTCAGGTAGTCGTCATACCAGGCCATCTCCTCCAGCAGACGTTTTCCCGTCGCTTCGTCCACCACGCGCGGCGTCAGCAGGTGAATCGCGTCGCGCACCTCGGTCACTTCGGAAAACATCACCGTCGCGCCGCAGCGCACCAGCAGATCGGAGGCGAAGCCGACCGCCGGGTTAGCCGTAACGCCGGAAAAGGCGTCACTGCCGCCGCACTGCATGCCGACAATCAGGTCGGAGGCGGGGCAGGTTTCCCGCTGACGCTGGTTAAGGCGCTGCAAATGGCGGTCCGCCACGCGCAGAATTTCCTGCACCATCGCCTCAAAGCCGACATGACGCTCATCCTGCAAACGCACAATATCCTCATCGCCGATGGCGATCGCCTGCACGTCGTCGCCGTTGGCGGCCAGCAGCCGCTCCGGCTGGAGTTTTTCACAGCCGAGACTAACCACCATCACTTCGCCGCCGAAATTGGCGTTCAGCGCCAGGTTATGAATAGTGCGGATCGGCACCACCGCCGCCGGCGCGTTGATCGCCACGCCGCAGCCGTAGAGATGATTCAGCGCCACCACGCCGTCGACGTTAGGGTAACGCGGCAGCAGTTCGCGCTCGATAATGTTGACCACGTAATCCACCACGCCCGCCACGCAATGAACGCTGGTGGTGATACCCAGCAGGTTGCGCGTGCCGACGCTGCCGTCGGCGTTGCGGTAGCCTTCAAAGGTGTAGCCTTCCAGCGGCGGCAGCGTTTCCGGCACGCGCGTCGCCAGCGGTAGGCTCTCCAGCGGCGGCGCCTCAGGCAGCGCCACCAGCGACTCCTCAACCCAGCTGCCCTGAGGAATATCACGCAGGGCATAGCCAATCACCTCGCCGTAGCGGCGGATCGCCTCGCCGCGCGCAATGGGCGCCAGCGCCACTTTATGCCCCTGAGGAATATGCTCGATCAGCCGCAGCCCGCAGGGAAAAACCGATCCCGCAGTCAGGCCATTGTCATTCACCACGATAGCGACATTATCGGCTTCGTGTACGCGAATATATCGCGGTGTCTCTTCACGAATCGTTTTCATTGCATCGGCTTCCAGTAAACGGAAAAGAGTGGAAAAGGGGATGGCGCAGGTGAAACGCGTCTTCTGTTTTTGCTGTAGAGAGTATAAGGAGGGGCAATCGCGGCGGCATTATGCAGATGTCCGATTTTATCCTTTTGATTCAGGCGATTTTCAGGCGTTGGAACAAGTGCAAGTGAAGAGGCTCACAAAGCCGATCCCTGAGCGGCGCGGTGTGCTGCGTGACGGCCTGAAAAAAACGATTCCGTGAGCGATGCCGCAGCAGGTTGTGCAATCGCCATAAATTAAGCGCTTAGCGACACATAATATAGGGCTTTCTTCCAGTGAATTGCGCCGATGCGCTCCATATACTTTTTGCTCAAGTTTGACGACAGGTGAAGCAGCCGCGCTGCGTAATAAATGTTTTTGCTAATGAATAATAATCGCCATGTTTAACCCAACCTCATTCTGATACCCAACGCGATGTGTATGCAGTCAGAGTGGAAAGTAGCGTACCGCTATATTTCAGGAGTGCATCATGAATTCATACAGCCAGGCGGAAAGTTCCGTAGAAAAAAGAACTAACGCGCGATACTGGATCGTAGTGATGCTGTTTATCGTCACTTCGTTTAACTATGGCGACCGCGCCACCCTCTCGATCGCCGGCTCGTCGATGGCGAAAGATATTGGGCTCGATCCGGTCGGCATGGGCTATATCTTCTCCGCCTTCTCATGGGCTTACGTGATTGGCCAGATCCCCGGCGGCTGGCTGCTCGACCGTTTCGGCTCGAAGCGCGTCTATTTCTGGAGCATCTTCATCTGGTCGCTGTTTACCCTGTTGCAGGGCTTCGTCGACCTCTTCGAAGGCTTTACCGTTATCGTCGCGCTGTTCATGCTGCGTTTTCTGGTGGGGCTGGCGGAGGCGCCTTCTTTCCCCGGCAACAGCCGTATCGTCGCCGCCTGGTTCCCGGCGCAGGAGCGCGGCACCGCCGTGGCGATATTCAACTCGGCGCAATATTTCGCCACCGTGATCTTCGCGCCCATTATGGGCTGGCTGACCGCGCAGGTGGGCTGGGCGCACGTCTTCTGGTTTATGGGCGGCCTGGGGATCATCCTCAGCTTCGTCTGGCTGAAGGTGATCCACGATCCTAACGACCATCCGGGCGTCAACCGCGCCGAGCTGGAGTATATGGAGCAGGGCGGCGCGCTGATCAATATGGATGCGAAAAAGGCGCAGGAGAAAGTCAGCGGGCGCGAGAAGTGGGGCCAGATTCGTCAGCTGATCACCTCGCGCATGATGCTCGGCATCTATCTCGGCCAGTACTGTATCAATGCGTTGACCTACTTCTTTATTACCTGGTTCCCGGTTTACCTGGTGCAGGCGCGCGGCATGTCGATTCTGAAAGCGGGCTTTATCGCCTCTATCCCGGCGATCTGCGGCTTCCTTGGCGGCGTGCTGGGCGGCGTCATCTCCGACTGGCTGATGCGTAAAACCGGCTCGCTGAATATTGCCCGCAAGACGCCTATCGTACTGGGGATGTTGCTCTCCATCTCGATGGTGACCTGTAACTATGTCGAAACCGAATGGGTGGTGGTGTTCTTTATGGCGACCGCGTTCTTTGGCAAAGGCATCGGCGCGCTGGGCTGGGCGGTGATGGCGGATACGGCGCCGAAAGAGATCAGTGGCCTTAGCGGCGGTCTGTTCAATATGTTCGGCAATATCTCCGGCATCGTTACGCCAATCGCTATCGGCTACATCATCGCGGTGACCGGCTCCTACAACGGCGCGCTGATCTATGTCGGCATTCATGCGCTGGTGGCGGTGCTGAGCTACCTGGTGCTGGTGGGCGACATCAAACGCATCGAACTGAAAAAGACAACGTAAGGAGCGGTGATGAACACCTATACGCCCGTGATTACCGATATGAAGGTGGTGCCGGTCGCCGGTTACGACAGCATGCTGCTGAATATCGGCGGCGCGCACAGCGCCTTCTTCACCCGCAATATCGTGGTGCTGACCGACAGCGCCGGCCATACCGGCCTTGGCGAAGCGCCGGGCGGCGAAACCATTTATCAGACGCTGACCGCCGCCATTCCGCAGGTGGTGGGGCATGAAGTGGCGCGCATGAACCGGCTGGTGCAGCAGGTGCATAAGGGCAATCAGCACGCTGATTTCGATACGTTCGGCAAGGGCGCCTGGACCTTTGAGCTGCGCATCAACGCGGTGGCGGCGCTGGAATCGGCGTTGCTCGATCTGCTCGGCCAGTTTCTCGGCGTGCCGGTGGCGGAGCTGCTCGGCCCCGGCCAGCAGCGCGACGAGGTGACGGTTTTAGGCTACCTGTTCTATATCGGCGATCGTCAAAAAACCGATCTGCCTTATCTCAGCGGCGACGGGGCGAGCCATGACTGGTATCGTCTGCGCCATCAGCAGGCGCTGGACAGCGACGCGGTGGTACGGCTGGCGGAAGCGGCGCAGGATCGCTACGGCTTTAAAGATTTCAAGCTGAAAGGCGGCGTTCTGCCGGGCGAAGATGAGATCGACACCGCGTGCGCGTTGAAAAAGCGTTTTCCCGACGCGCGCATCACCGTCGATCCCAACGGCGCCTGGCTGCTGGACGAAGCGATCGCGCTCTGCAAAGGAATGCAGGATGTGTTGACCTACGCCGAAGACCCCTGCGGCGCGGAGCAGGGCTACTCCGGCCGTGAGGTGATGGCGGAGTTTCGCCGCGCCACCGGACTGCCGGTGGCGACCAATATGATCGCCACCAACTGGCGTGAGATGCAGCATGCAGTAATGCTGAACGCCGTCGATATCCCGCTGGCCGATCCGCACTTCTGGACGCTGAGCGGCGCGGTGCGCGTCGCTCAGCTGTGCGATGACTGGGGTCTCACCTGGGGCTGCCACTCTAATAACCATTTCGATATTTCGCTGGCGATGTTTACCCACGTCGGCGCCGCCGCGCCGGGCAAACCGACCGCCATCGACACCCACTGGATCTGGCAGGAGGGCGATCAGCGCCTCACCAGGGAGCCGTTGCAGATCCGTCAGGGCAAGATCGCCGTGCCGGACAAGCCCGGTCTCGGCATCGAGCTTGACTGGGCGCGCCTGCAACAGGCGCATGAACTCTATAAAACCTTGCCGGGCGGCGCACGCAATGACGCCACCGCCATGCAGTATCTGATCCCCGGCTGGACATTCGATCGCAAGCGCCCGGTGTTCGGGCGCAGGTAAGCATAAGGAATCTGACCATGAGCCAACAGAACGCCACGCCGAAAATTACCGCGATGCAGGTCATCCCGGTCGCCGGTTACGACAGCATGCTGCTCAACCTGAGCGGCGCGCACGCGCCTTTTTTCACCCGCAATATTGTGATTATCAAAGATAACGCGGGACATACCGGCGTCGGCGAAATTCCGGGCGGCGAAAAAATCCGTCAGACGCTGGAGGAGGCGGCGGCGCTGATTATCGGTCATACGCTGGGCGAGTATAAAAACCTGCTCAACCAGGTGCGCACCACGTTTGCCGACCGCGACGCCGGCGGTCGCGGCACCCAGACGTTCGACCTGCGCACCACTATCCATGTGGTTACCGGCATCGAAGCGGCGCTGCTTGACCTGCTCGGCCAGTTCCTCGGCGTGAATGTCGCCAGTCTGTTGGGCGAAGGGCAGCAGCGCAATCAGGTCGAAATGCTGGGTTACCTGTTCTACGTCGGCGATCGCCGCAAAACCTCGTTGCCCTATCAGAGCGAGCCGGACGCCCGCTGCGACTGGTACCGCCTGCGCCATGAAGAGGCGCTGACGCCGGAAACCGTGGTGCGCCTGGCGGAAGCGGCTTATGAAAAGTATGGCTTCAACGATTTTAAACTGAAGGGCGGCGTGCTGGCGGGCAGCGAAGAGGCGGAAGCGGTCACCGCGCTGGCGAAACGCTTCCCGGAGGCGCGCATCACGCTCGATCCTAACGGCGCCTGGTCGCTGGAGGAGTCGATCCGGCTGGGCAAACAGCTGCGCAACGTGCTGGCCTATGCGGAAGATCCGTGCGGTGCGGAGCAGGGCTATTCCGGCCGTGAGGTGATGGCGGAATTCCGCCGCGCCACCGGATTGCCGACCGCCACCAATATGATCGCCACCGACTGGCGCCAGATGGGCCACACCCTTTCGCTACAGTCGGTGGACATCCCGCTGGCCGATCCGCACTTCTGGACCATGCAGGGATCGGTGCGCGTCGCGCAGATGTGCCATGAGTTCGGTCTGACCTGGGGCTCCCACTCCAATAACCACTTCGATATTTCGCTGGCGATGTTTACTCACGTCGCCGCCGCCGCGCCCGGCGCTATCACCGCTATCGATACCCACTGGATCTGGCAGGAGGGCAATCAGCGCCTCACTAAACAGCCGCTGGAGATCAAGGGCGGTCTGGTGCAGGTGCCGCAGACGCCGGGCCTCGGCGTGGAGCTGGATATGGACCAGGTGATGAAGGCGAACGAACTTTATCAGAAGCATGGACTGGGCGCGCGTGACGACGCGCAGGCGATGCAGTATCTGATCCCCAACTGGACTTTCAATAATAAGCGGCCCTGCCTGGTGCGCTAAGCGCCTGACCAGGAGGAAACAGAATGAGCTATCCCAACCGTTTTCGTCAGCGCCTGACCCGGAGGAAACAGAATGAACTGTCCCAACCGTTGTCGCCAGCGCCTGGCCAGGAGGAAACAGAATGAGCTATCCCAACCGTTTTCGTCAGCGCCTGCTGAGCGGTGAAACCCTGATTGGCAGCTGGTGTTCGCTGGCCAACCCCATCACTACCGAAGTTCTGGGGCTGGCCGGGTTTGACTGGCTGGTGCTGGATGGCGAGCATGCGCCGAACGATATCACCACTTTCGTGCCGCAGCTGATGGCGCTGAAAGGCAGCCCAAGCGCCGCCGTGGTGCGTCCGCCCTGCAACGAGCCGGTGATCATCAAGCGCCTGCTGGATATCGGCTTCTATAACTTCCTGATCCCGTTTGTCGAAAGCGAAGAGGAAGCGCGCCTGGCGGTCGCCTCGACGCGCTATCCGCCCGCCGGCATTCGCGGCGTGTCGGTGTCGCACCGCAGCAATATGTACGGCACGCTGCCGGACTACAACCTCGATATCAACAGCAACATCAGCGTACTGGTGCAGATCGAAAGCCAGCAGGGCGTGGACAACCTCGACAGCATTATCGCGGTTGACGGCGTAGACGGCATCTTTGTCGGCCCTGGCGACCTTTCCGCCGCGCTCGGCTATCTGGGACAGCCTGCCCATCCTGAAGTGCTGAAGGTGATTCAGCATATTTTCGCCCGCGCGAAAGCGGCCGGCAAACCGAGCGGCATCCTGGCGCCGGTAGAAGCGGACGCGCGCCGCTACCTGGAATGGGGCGCGACCTTTGTCGCGGTGGGAAGCGATCTTGGCGTTTTCCGCAGCGCGACGCAGGCGCTGTGCGATCGTTTCAAAAAATAAATTAACAGGAGAATAACGATGAAAGTAGGATTTATTGGCCTGGGCATCATGGGCAAACCGATGAGTAAAAACCTGCTGAAAGCGGGTTATACGCTGGTGGTGCGCGACTCCAACCCGCAGAACGAGGCGGAACTGGTGGAGCTGGGCGCTACCGCGGCGAAAACGCCGAAAGAGGTGGCGGAGCAGTGCGACGTGATCATCACCATGCTGCCTAACTCGCCGCACGTAAAAGAGGTGGCGCTGGGCGAGAATGGCATTATCGACGGCGCGAAAGCGGGCGCCGTGCTGATTGATATGAGCTCTATCGCGCCGCTGGCGAGCCGGGAAATTCATCAGGCGCTGGCGGAGAAGGGCATCAAAATGTTGGATGCGCCGGTCAGCGGCGGCGAGCCGAAGGCGATCGACGGCACGCTTTCAGTGATGGTCGGCGGCGATAAAGCGGTGTTCGACGCCCATTACGATCTGATGAAGGCGATGGCGGGTTCGGTGGTGCATACCGGCGATATCGGCGCGGGCAACGTCACTAAGCTGGCGAATCAGGTAATCGTGGCGCTGAATATCGCCGCGATGTCCGAAGCGTTAACCCTCGCCACCAAAGCGGGCGTTAACCCGGATCTGGTTTATCAGGCGATTCGCGGCGGGCTCGCGGGCAGCACGGTGCTGGACGCTAAAGCGCCGATGGTGATGGATCGTAACTTTAAACCGGGCTTCCGCATCGATCTGCATATCAAAGATCTCAGCAACGCGCTGGACACCTCGCACGGCATCGGCGCGCAGCTGCCGCTCACCGCCGCCGTCATGGAAATGATGCAGGCGCTGAAAGCGGATGGCATGGGTACAGCCGATCACAGCGCGCTGGCCTGCTATTATGAAAAATTAGCGAAGGTTGAAGTTTCACGCTAGCCAGCCGCACCGGTTATGTCGCCGGTCGGACTGACCGGCTTCGTTTTCTGGCTGCGGCCAGCTCAACAGCGCTCGGACTATTTATGAAAATCGTTATTGCACCGGATTCGTATAAAGAGAGTTTATCCGCCCTGCAGGTCGCAGCGGAGATTGAAAACGGCTTTCGTGCGATCTTTCCTGACGCGCAATACGTCAAGCTGCCGGTTGCGGATGGCGGCGAAGGAACAGTGGAGGCGATGGTCGCGGCGACGCAGGGCAAAATTGTCAGGCTACGCGTCACCGGGCCGCTTGGCGAACCGGTGGAAGCCTTTTATGGTCTGTCCGGCGATGAGAGCTGCGCCTTTATTGAGATGGCCGCGGCCAGCGGCCTGGAACTGGTGCCTGCCGCGCGGCGCGATCCGCGCGTCACCACCTCCTGGGGCACCGGTGAGCTGATTCGCAACGCGCTCGATCGCGGCGTGCAGCACTTTATTATCGGCATCGGCGGCAGCGCGACCAATGACGGCGGCGCTGGCATGGTGCAGGCGCTGGGCGCACGGCTGCTTAATCAACACGGCGAGCAGATCGGTTACGGCGGCAGCGCGCTGACGACGCTGGCGCGTATCGATATCAGCGCGCTCGACGCGCGCCTGCAACAGTGCCGTTTTGAAGTCGCCTGTGACGTTACCAATCCGCTGACCGGTGAAGAGGGCGCGTCGGCGATTTTTGGCCCGCAGAAAGGCGCGACGCCTGAACTGGTCGCCGAACTGGACGCCGCGCTCGCGCACTATGCGGCGGTGATTCAGCGCGATCTTGATATCGACGTGCTGCATATTCCCGGCGGCGGCGCGGCGGGCGGCATGGGCGCGGCGCTGCACGCTTTCTGCCAGGCGGAGCTGCGGCGCGGCATTGAGATCGTCACCGAGGCGCTGGGCCTCGATGACCTGGTGAAGGACGCGACGCTGGTGATTACCGGCGAAGGCCGTATCGACAGCCAGACCATTCACGGCAAGGTGCCGATTGGCGTGGCGAAGGTGGCGAAGCGCTACAACAAGCCGGTGATCGGCATCGCCGGCAGCCTGACGGCGGATGTCGGCGTGGTGCATCAGCACGGTATCGACGCGGTGTTTAGCGTGATCTACTCTATCTGCACGCTGGAGGAGGCACTGGATAATGCCGCACAGAATGTGCGTATGACGGCGCGCAATATCGCCGCCGCCTTAAAAGTCGGTCAGACGTTTAATCAGGACTGACTCAAAATGTGGCGCGCCTCCTGCGCCACATTATCCATCTCATCCAGCAGTTCCAGCAGCTCCGGCTCCAGCGCCGCCACATCGCCGCTGATGCGCAGGCTGTGTTCAATCTGGCGGCACAGCTGTTTCATGCGCGGCACGCCGCTGTAGCTGGCGCTGCCGTGCAGCTTATGGATAATCTCGCGCAGCCCGTACTGTCGGTTGTCCGCCAGACTTTGCTCCACTTTTTCCCGCACCTCCGGCAGAAAATCGAGCAGCATCTGCAACAGATCGCGCGCCAGCTCCGGCTTATTGGCGGCCTGACGCAGCGCCAGCTGCCAGTCGAGAGACGGAGAAATCAGCGGCGTCTCCTGCGCTTGCGGTTGCAACGAGGGCGAATAGCGCGCCAGCAGATGGCTTAGCTTCACTTCATCGATCGGCTTGGCAAGATAGTCGTTCATGCCCGCTTTGATCAGGTGCTCGCGTTCGCCGTCGATGGCGTGCGCCGTGACGGCGATAATCGGCGTGTTGGCGTGCTGCGGCATTTCGCGGATCAGCTCGCTGGCGCGAATGCCGTCGATCTCCGGCATCTGAATATCCATCAGAATAATGTCCAGCGACTGCTGCTGCGCAAGATCAATCGCTTTTTCGCCGCTGTCGCACAGCACGATATTCTCGACCTGTTCCTCCAGCAGCGCGCCGATCAGTTTCAGGTTGGCCGGGTTGTCGTCTACCGCCATCACCGACAGCGGCAGACGAGCGCGTACCGGCAGATCGTAGAGTTTGCGCGCGTGCAAATCGAGCATAATCGGCAGCAGGCGCGTGCGCGTTACCGGCTTGCTCAGGCAGGCGTCGATGCCGCGCGTTTTCAGCAGCTCCGCCTGCAACTGCATCTGGCTGGGCAGCGCGACGATCACGCAGTCGGCGCGCGCCTTCAGGCTGTTGATATAGGCCTGCGACAGCACGTTATCGGTGCGCTGACTAATCGGTATCCCGACCAGCAGCATATCGTAGCGCGCGTAGGTCAATCCTTCGAGCGTCAGGCTGTAGCTGACCTGCAACGGCGTGGAGCCGAGCATATCCAGCGTCGCCTGCGCCGCCGCCGGGTTGGCTTCGATGTAGGCGAGGCGTTTGCCGCGCAGCCCGTCCAGCGCGCGCGGATCGCTGGCGGCGTTAGGGTTCAGCGCCAGACTGACGTGGAACCAGAAGGTCGATCCCTGATTAAGGCGGCTGTGGAAGGCGATTTCGCCGCCCATCTCATTCACCAGTTTTTGCGTAATCACCAGACCCAGCCCGGTGCCGCCGTGACGACGGGAGATGCTGGCGTCCGCCTGGCGGAACGCCTGAAACAGCTGCGACTGCTGTTTTTCCGCGATGCCGATGCCGGTATCGTGCACCTGCACTTCCAGCTCGACGCTGCTGTTGCTCAGGCTGCGCTTTTCCACGCGAATATCGATATTACCGCGCTCGGTGAACTTCACCGCGTTGCCGATCAGGTTGGTGAGAATCTGTTGCAGGCGCAGCGGATCGCCAATCACGTTGTCCGGTACTTCGCCCTGCACGTTGATGGTCAGCTCCAGCCCTTTATCGTGGGCCGAAGGCGCCAGCAGCACCAGGGTTTCATCCAGCGTGGCGCGCAGCGGGAAGGGGATCGATTCCAGCACCAGCTTGCCCGCTTCCAGCTTCGAGAAGTCGAGCACGTCGTTGATGATGCTGAGCAGGTTATTCGCCGAACGCTCGATGGTATGCAGGTAATCGCGCTGCGTAGAGGTCAGCGGCGTTTTCAGCGTTTGACGGGTAAAGCCGATCACGCCGTTAAGCGGGGTGCGCAATTCATGGGACATATTCGCCAGAAATTCCGACTTGATGCGCGCCGCTTCCTGCGCGCGTCGCTTCGCCAGATCCAGCTCGACGTTCTGGATCTCCATCTGCTCCAGCGTTTCGCGCAGGTCGGAGGTCGCCTGATCGATGTTTTGCTGCATCTCTTCGTGGTAGGCGGTAAGCGACATCGCCATCGAATTGATGCCGTTTTTCAACATATCCAGTTCGCCGAGCATATAGCCTTCGACGCGACTGTCGAGCTGGCCGCGACGAATGCGATCCACCGTGCTGACCATATTGCGAATCGGGCCGGTGACGTCGCGCATCAGTCGATAGGCGAACATCATGGCGATGCAGAGGCAGAACAGCAGCAGCAGGGTGGCGACAAACACCTCTTTATACTGCTGTAGCCTGACCGATTGCAGATCCAGCTCTATCGCCACGTAGCCGAGCGGATTGCCGGTGGGCTTGGCGTCGCGTCCCGGCGACTCGTCAGGGTAGTAGCTTTCCGATACCACCGGCGTACGCAGCACCATGACATTGCCGCGACGCTCAATCACCGTCAGGCTCGGCGCTTTAGCGCCGTCCGGCAGGCGCAGCAGATCCTGATTAAGGTGATAGTTAGAGGTGACGAAAATCTGGTTTTTATCATCAAACACCGTAATGGCGCGCACGATATCGGAGTGACGGCGATGCAGCAGGCTGACCAGCTGACGCACCGACTCGCGGCTGTGAAAGGTCATGCCATATTCACTGGAGACCGCCAATGGCTCGATAATATTGGCGCCCGCGTCCACCAGCTGCCGCTGTAACTCGTTGTAGCGATGCACCACGAAAAAGGTGCTGAGCAGCAGTCCGATCATCAGCGTCGGCGCCAGTATTAAAATCATCATCCTTGCCCGCAGGCTGTATTTGGTCATGGTAGTCCGGTATGAGACAATTGCGCCGGGCGGTGACGCTGCAAAGCAGGCGTGACTTCGCGTAGCAATTATTCAGAGATTCTATTCCACTATGGCGCAATTCTACTCTGCAAAACGGCGTGTGACGACCCGGCAAACCATTACCGTCACGATTCATGATCTTGATGCTTTCGGCCAGGGCGTGGCGCGCCATCAGGGCAAGGCGCTGTTTGTCAGCGGCGCGCTGCCGGGCGAGCAGGTCGAGGTGATGCTGCTGGAGGATAAGCGTCAATATGCGCGCGGCCGCGCGCAGCGTATTTTGCAGCCCAGCCCGGAGCGAGTCACGCCGCGCTGCCCGTGGTTCAACGTCTGCGGCGGCTGTCAGCAGCAGCACGCCTCGCAATCATTGCAGCAGCAGAGCAAAGCGAAGGCGCTGGCGCATCTGCTGACGCGCGAAACCGGCCGCGAGATCGCGGTGGATGAGGTTATTGGCGACAGCGCTTACGGCTATCGTCGACGCGCTCGTCTGGGGTTGCAGTATCAACCTAAAACGCAGACGTTGCAGATGGGCTTTCGTAAAACCGCCTCGAATGACCTGGTTTCGATCGACTGTTGCCCCATTTTGAAGCCTGAGCTGGAGACGCTGCTGGTGCCGCTGCGCGTGTGCCTCGCCTCGTTGCAGGCGGTGCGGCGGCTGGGACATGTCGAGCTGGTGCTGGCGGACAATGGCCCGGTGCTGGTGCTGCGTCATCTCGATCCGCTGAGCGCCGGCGATCGCCAAAAACTGGAACAGTTTTCGCATAAGCATCAGCTGGCGCTGTTTCTCGCCCCTGACAGCGAGCACACCGAACAGGTGACTGGCGATCGGCCTTACTACCTGTCCCATCAGCTGAAGTTAACGTTTAGCCCGCGCGATTTTATTCAGGTTAACGATGCGGTAAATCAGAAAATGGTGGCGAAGGCGCTGGAATGGCTCGACCTGCAACCGAACGACCGCGTGCTGGACCTTTTTTGCGGGATGGGCAACTTCACGCTTCCAACAGCAAAATTTGTACAAAATGTCGTGGGTGTGGAAGGGGTAGCAGCTTTAGCAGCACAAGGTGCGTATAATGCCAAGCTGAATGGTCTTGAAAATATCACTTTTTTTCATGAGAACCTGGAAGAAGATGTAACGCGCCAGCCGTGGGCGGCGCAAGGTTTTGATAAGGTGTTACTGGACCCGGCGCGCGCGGGTGCCGGCGGAGTCATGCAGCATATTGCTAAACTCGCGCCGCAACGCGTGGTCTATGTTTCCTGTAACCCGACTACACTTGCCCGGGACAGCCAGGTGCTGCTGGCTGCCGGTTACCAGCTGGAGAGGGTGGCGATGCTCGATATGTTCCCGCATACGGGCCACCTTGAATCCATGGTGCTATTCAGTAAAACGTAAGTATCTTTACAGGTTGCCAGGAGAGGTTATGGTTGCGGTAAGAAGCGCACATTTGAATACGGCTGGCGAGTTCGCGCTCGATCAGTGGATCACCAGTTTGGGGATCGCTAACCCGCAATCATGTGAACGTCTGGCCGATACCTGGCGCTATTGTGAGACCGTTACGCAGTCACATCCCGATCAGTCGCTGCTGCTGTGGCGCGGCATTGAAATGGTCGAAATTCTTTCGATGCTCAGCATGGATAACGACACGCTGCGCGCCGCGCTGGTGTTTCCGCTGGCGGACGCCGACGTGGTGTCGGAAGAGAAGCTGGAGGAGACCTTCGGCAAAGCGATCGTTTCGCTGGTACACGGCGTGCGCGATATGGACGCCATCCGTCATCTGAAAGCCATCCATAACGATTCGATGGCTTCGGAGCAGGTGGATAATGTACGTCGCATGCTGCTGGCGATGGTAGAAGATTTCCGCTGCGTGGTGATTAAGCTGGCGGAACGCATCGCCCATCTGCGCGAAATGAAAGATGCGCCGGAAGATGAGCGCGTGCTGGCGGCGAAAGAGTGCACCAATATCTACGCGCCGTTAGCCAACCGCCTCGGCATCGGGCAGCTCAAGTGGGAGCTGGAGGATTTCTGCTTCCGCTATCTGCATCCTGATGAGTACAAACGCATCGCCCGGCTACTGCACGAACGCCGCATCGATCGCGAACAGTATATTGAATCCTTCGTTGAGAGCCTGCGCACCGAGATGACGCGCGAAGGCGTCAAGGCGGAGGTCTATGGCCGTCCGAAGCATATCTACAGCATCTGGCGCAAAATGCAGAAGAAGTCGCTGGCGTTCGACGAGCTGTTTGACGTGCGCGCGGTGCGTATCGTCGCCGAACGCTTGCAGGACTGCTACGGCGCGCTGGGCATTGTGCATACGCTCTATCGTCATCTGCCGGACGAGTTTGACGACTACGTCGCCAATCCCAAGCCGAATGGCTATCAGTCGATTCATACCGTGGTGTTAGGTCCCGGCGGTAAGACGGTGGAAATTCAGATCCGCACGCGTCAGATGCATGAGGATGCGGAGCTGGGCGTAGCCGCGCACTGGAAATATAAAGAGGGCGGCACCGGCGGCCAGGCGCGCGGCGCGCAGGGGCATGAGGAACGCATCGCCTGGCTGCGCAAACTGATCGCCTGGCAGGAGGAGATGGCGGATACCGGCGAGCTGCTGGAAGAGGTGCGCAGCCAGGTGTTCGACGATCGCGTTTATGTGTTTACGCCGAAGGGCGACGTGGTCGATCTGCCTGCCGGGTCGACGCCGCTCGATTTCGCCTATCATATCCACAGCGATATCGGGCATCGCTGCATCGGCGCGAAAATCGGCGGCCGCATCGTGCCCTTTACCTATCAGCTGCAGATGGGCGATCAGATTGAGATCATCACTCAGAAGCAGCCAAACCCCAGCCGTGACTGGCTGAACCCTAATCTGGGCTACGTCACCACCAGCCGGGGACGCTCCAAGATCCACGCCTGGTTCCGCAAGCAGGATCGCGACAAGAATATCGCCGCTGGCCGTCAGATTCTGGATAACGAGCTGAATCAGCTGGATATCAGCCTGAAAGAGGCGGAAAAGCTGCTGCTGCCGCGCTATAACGTCACCACGCTTGACGAGCTGCTGGCGGCGATTGGCGGCGGTGATATTCGTCTTAATCAGATGGTTAATTTCCTGCAGGCGAAGCTGAATAAGCCGAGCGCGGAGGAGGAAGATCGCGAAGCGCTGCGCCAGCTGACGCAGAAAAGCCATACGCCGCAGCGCTCCGGCAAGGAGAGCGGGCGCGTGGTGGTGGAAGGGGTGGGCAACCTGATGCACCATATCGCCCGCTGCTGTCAGCCGATTCCGGGCGACGATATTGTCGGCTTTATCACTCAGGGTCGCGGCATTTCCATTCACCGCGCCGACTGCGACCAGCTGGCTGAACTGATGTCTCATGCGCCGGAGCGGATTGTCGATGCGGTCTGGGGGGAGAGCTACTCCAGCGGCTATTCGCTGGTGGTGCGCGTCACCGCCAACGATCGCAGCGGACTACTGCGCGATATCACCACGATCCTCGCGAATGAAAAAGTGAATGTGCTGGGCGTTTCCAGCCGCAGCGATACGCGCAAGCAGCTGGCGACCATCGATATGGATATCGAGATCTATAACCAACAGGTGCTGGGCCGCGTGCTGGCGCGCCTGAATCAGGTTCCCGACATTATCGACGCTCGTCGTCTGCACTGATTGACCGGCATAAGCGCCTTCGACGCGTTTATGCCGGTATCCTGTTCTATTCAATAAGGTTTTACTATGACTGCTCTTGAACGTCTGCTGACAATTATGCAGACCCTGCGCGATCCGCAGAACGGCTGCCCCTGGGATCGCGAGCAAACTTACGCCACGATCGCCCCCTATACGCTGGAAGAGACCTATGAGGTCATTGACGCCATTCAGCGTGAGGACTATGACGATCTGCGCGGTGAGCTGGGCGATCTGCTGTTTCAGGTGGTGTTTTATGCGCAGATAGCGCGCGAGGAAGGCCGTTTTACCTTCGACGACATTTGTCACGGCATCGCCGATAAGCTTGAGCGCCGTCATCCCCATATTTTCGCCAATGCGCAGGTGAAGGATAGCGAAGAGGTGCTACATAACTGGGAGCAGATTAAGCAGCAGGAGCGGGCGGAGAAAGCGCAGCATTCGGCGCTGGATGATATTCCTCAGGCGCTGCCTGCGTTGATGCGCGCGCAGAAAATCCAGAAGCGCTGCCGCAGCGTCGGCTTTGACTGGACGACGCTGGGGCCGGTCGTGGACAAGGTGCATGAAGAGATCGATGAGGTGATGCACGAGGCGCAGCAGGCGGTGGTGGATGAGGCGAAGCTGGAGGAAGAGGTCGGCGATTTGCTGTTCGCGACCGTCAATCTGGCGCGCCATCTCGGCACCAAAGCGGAGACGGCGTTACAAAAGGCGAACGTGAAATTCGAACGCCGTTTCCGGCAGGTCGAACAGATTATTGCCGCGCAGGGCATGAACATGAGCGACGCCACGCTGGATCAGATGGAAGCCGCCTGGCAGCAGGTGAAAGCGGGCGAAAAAGCGGCGGGCTAGCTGAGTGAATGCCCTGCCTACAACCGCTCCGCTGTCGTCAGCAGGGCGGAGGCGCCAGGACGGATTTATGCCGTTCCGCCGTTGGCCCGCCCCTCGGATGACCGGCGCCGTCAGGCTGTTAACAGCAGCAGGGGCTTAAAAGCCGCTCCGCTGCCGTCAGCAGGGCGAAGGCCGCTGCGTAAAGACGTCGTCAATCCATCCCTGGAGACTCCGCCGCGTCATCCCTGACGCGGAGGCTTTACTCCGCAGCCTTCTCCCTGCTTCCCTGGCTTTGGGGTGTTTGTCAGAAAAATCTTCAAATCTGTTCTCAAGTCTATTCTCCTGCTTCAGTCTGAATCGTTTTCAGGCACCCCCGCAGGTTAAGTCTCTTGCGCCCAAGTCCAGGGGAAGGAGAGGGACGGGACATAAGGCGGACCTCCCGCGCCAGGGAAGGCGCGGGCGGAGGCTCCAGGACGGATTCATGCCGTTCCGCCGTTGGCCCGCCCCTCGAATGACCGGCGCCGTCAGGCTGTTAACAGCAGCAGAGGCCTAAAAGCCGCCCCGCTGCCGTCAGCAGGGCGAAGGCCGCTGCGTAAAGGCGTCGTCAATCCATCTCTGAACGAGTAAACGCCGAACAATGGGCTCTTAGCGCTCATATACTAAAAAGTGGATCGCCGCTTACTCGTTTCAGCTTTTAGTGAAAAAGTTCCGCTCCCTATGACGCAAATCAACCCTTCTTGCGTAAGGCTTCGCTAAGGTAGGCCGTCACGAGCAGTCGCGGCGGCGGAGAATGATCAATTGTGGCTAAGAGGTGAATCCGGTATACTGTTTTCCCGTCCTGGTTATTCCACCGTCTTTAAACCTCAACTCTCAGGTTCAGCATGACAACGAACTATATTTTTGTGACCGGCGGGGTCGTATCCTCTCTGGGTAAAGGCATTGCCGCAGCCTCCCTCGCAGCCATTCTTGAGGCGCGTGGCCTGAACGTGACCATCATGAAACTGGACCCGTATATCAACGTGGATCCCGGCACGATGAGCCCGACTCAGCACGGTGAAGTGTTCGTTACCGACGACGGCGCTGAAACCGACCTGGATTTAGGTCACTACGAGCGCTTTATCCGCACCCGGATGACGCGCCGCAATAACTTTACCACTGGCCGCATCTATTCTGAGGTGCTGCGCAAAGAGCGTCGCGGCGATTATCTCGGCGCCACCATTCAGGTTATTCCACATATCACCAACGCCATCAAAGAGCGCATCATCGAAGGCGGCGAAGGCCATGATGTGGTGCTGGTGGAAATCGGCGGCACCGTCGGTGATATCGAATCCCTGCCGTTCCTTGAAGCGATCCGCCAGATGGCGGTCGATGTGGGACGCGAACATACCCTCTATATGCACCTGACGCTTGTGCCGTATATGGCCGCGGCGGGTGAAGTCAAAACCAAACCGACTCAGCATTCCGTTAAAGAACTGCTTTCTATCGGCATCCAGCCGGACGTGCTGATCTGCCGTTCCGACCGCGCCGTGCCGGCTAACGAACGCGCAAAAATCGCGCTGTTCTGCAACGTGCCGGAAAAAGCGGTTATTTCGCTGAAAGATGTTGATTCCATTTATAAGATTCCTGGCCTGTTGAAATCTCAGGGGCTGGACGATTATATTTGTAAACGATTCAGCCTGAACGTGCCGGAAGCGAACCTCTCCGAATGGGAGCAGGTCATTTATGAAGAAGCGAATCCGGGCGGCGAAGTGACTATTGGCATGGTCGGCAAATATGTCGAACTGCCGGACGCTTACAAATCCGTGATTGAAGCGCTGAAGCATGGCGGCCTGAAAAACCGCGTGACGGTGAACATCAAGCTGATCGACTCGCAGGATGTGGAATCGCGCGGCGTTGAAGTGCTGAAAGATCTGGATGCGATCCTGGTGCCGGGCGGCTTCGGCCCGCGCGGTATCGAAGGCAAAATCCTGACCGCTCAGTATGCGCGCGAAAACAACATTCCTTACCTGGGCATCTGCTTAGGGATGCAGGTTGCGCTGATGGAGTTCGCCCGTAACGTTGCGGGCATGGCTGATGCCAACTCGACGGAATTTGTGCCAGACTGTAAATATCCGGTGGTGGCGTTAATCACCGAATGGCGTGATGAGAACGGCAATGTTGAAGTGCGTAGCGAACAGAGCGACCTGGGCGGCACCATGCGTCTCGGCAGCCAGCAGTGCCAGCTGACGGAAAACAGCCTGGTGCGCCAGATGTACGGCTCCGACACCATTGTTGAACGTCATCGCCATCGCTACGAAGTTAACAACATGCTGCTGAAGCCCATCGAAGCGGCGGGGCTGCGTGTTGCGGGTCGCTCAGGGGACAATCAGCTGGTTGAGATTATTGAAAACCCGAACCACCCGTGGTTTGTTGCGTGTCAATTCCACCCGGAATTCACCTCAACGCCCCGCGATGGTCACCCGCTCTTTGCCGGCTTTGTGAAAGCGGCAAGCGAGTACCAGAAGCATCAAGTGAAGTAAGCGTTTTTATAACAGCGCGCGAACTTTCCGCGCGCTGTTTGTCTGAGTTTTAGCTTAACTTGTACTGAGGAAAAACTAATGTCCAAAATCGTTAAAGTCATCGGTCGTGAAATCATCGACTCACGTGGTAACCCGACTGTTGAAGCTGAAGTTCATCTGGAAGGCGGTTTTGTAGGTATGGCTGCCGCGCCGTCAGGCGCTTCCACCGGTTCTCGCGAAGCGCTGGAACTGCGTGACGGCGACAAATCACGTTTCCTGGGCAAAGGCGTCACCAAAGCGGTAGCCGCAGTAAACGGCCCGATCGCTGAAGCTATTCTGGGTAAAGATGCAAAAGATCAGGCGAACATCGATAAAATCATGATCGACCTGGACGGCACCGAAAACAAATCCAACTTCGGCGCTAACGCGATTCTGGCGGTTTCTCTGGCCAACGCCAAAGCTGCAGCCGCAGCGAAAGGCATGCCGCTGTATGAGCACATTGCTGAACTGAACGGCACGCCGGGCAAATTCTCTATGCCGCTGCCGATGATGAACATCATCAACGGTGGTGAGCACGCCGATAACAACGTCGACATCCAGGAATTCATGATCCAGCCGGTTGGCGCGAAAACCGTGAAAGAAGCGATTCGCATGGGTTCTGAAGTTTTCCATCATCTGGCGAAAGTGCTGAAAGGCAAAGGCATGAACACCGCTGTTGGCGACGAAGGCGGCTACGCGCCGAACCTGGGCTCTAACGCCGAAGCGCTGGCTGTTATCGCTGAAGCGGTAAAAGCGGCAGGCTACGAGCTGGGCAAAGACATCACTCTGGCGATGGACTGCGCGGCTTCTGAGTTCTACAAAGACGGCAAATACGTTCTGGCTGGCGAAGGCAACAAAGCGTTCACCTCTGAAGAGTTCACCCACTTCCTGGAAGATCTGACCAAACAGTATCCGATCGTTTCCATCGAAGATGGCCTGGACGAATCTGACTGGGAAGGCTTCGCTTACCAGACCAAAGTGCTGGGCGACAAAATCCAGCTGGTTGGCGACGATCTGTTCGTAACCAACACCAAGATCCTGAAAGAAGGCATCGAGAAAGGCATCGCTAACTCCATCCTGATCAAATTCAACCAGATCGGTTCTCTGAGCGAAACGCTGGCTGCAATCAAAATGGCGAAAGATGCTGGCTACACTGCCGTTATCTCTCACCGTTCAGGCGAAACCGAAGACGCAACCATTGCTGACCTGGCGGTAGGTACCGCAGCGGGCCAGATCAAAACCGGTTCTATGAGCCGTTCTGACCGCGTAGCGAAATACAACCAGCTGATTCGTATTGAAGAAGCGCTGGGTGCTAAAGCGCCGTTCAACGGTCTGAAAGAAGTTAAAGGTCAGTAATTGACCGACTGGCGGTGAATAACTTCGCCGCTCAGCTAAAGGCCCCGTTTTGACGGGGCTTTTTTTTAACTGCGTTTCAGGCAGCAGATATTTCGCCACAGGCCGATAAGGGTAACGCTTTTTCTTTGTGCGCGCTGACCCCTACCAAATTACCTGACGCCGCGCCCTGTTCGGCGATAAGACCCTGATTTTTTATCTTCAGTTTGTGCCTTTTCTCCTGAGGAGATTTGGCGTCCTTTGTTTCATCTGCCATAATCTGCGCCCTTATTTCTCCTGACGTGAGTGCGTAATGCAGTACCCGATTAATGAAATGTTCCAGACGTTGCAGGGCGAAGGTTTTTATACCGGCGTTCCGGCAATTTTTATCCGCTTGCAGGGATGCCCGGTTGGCTGCAGCTGGTGCGATACCAAACATACATGGGATAAGCTGGCCGATCGGGAAACGTCGCTGGGCGATATTCTGATAAAAACCGTAGAGAGCGACGCCTGGGGCGCCGCCGATGCCGACGCGCTGCTGGCGACCATCAAGCGTCAGCAGTGGACCGCGCGTCACGTAGTGATTACCGGCGGCGAGCCCTGCATTCATGACTTAACGCCGCTGACCGCCGCGCTGCAACAGGCAGGCTTCAGCTGCCAGATTGAAACCAGCGGCACGCATGAGGTGCAATGCTCGCCGGAAACCTGGGTGACGGTATCGCCGAAGGTGAATATGCGCGGCGGCTATGACGTGCTGAATCAGGCGCTGGCGCGCGCCGATGAGATCAAACATCCGGTGGCACGTCAGCGCGATATCGATGCGCTGGATGAACTGCTGGCGCGGCTTGAAGATGAAAAAGCGCGTATCGTCGCGCTGCAACCGATCAGTCAGAAAGAGGATGCGACGCGTCTCTGCATCGCGACCTGCATCGCGCGCAACTGGCGTCTTTCCATGCAGACCCACAAATACCTTAATATTGCCTGATTAACGCCCTTACCTGCGGGTGGTACACTCCTGTTTTCGGAGTATCCATACCAAAGGAAGGGTTATGAATCGTCTGCCGCTTAATCAAAATGTCTCCGGCTGGCTTAGCCAGCGCGCTCAGCCTGCCATTTTCCCTGCGTTGACCTCCACGACGGAGGCTGACTGGGTGGTGATCGGCGCCGGTTATGCCGGCCTGGCCTTCGCCCGACGGCTGGCAATGCTGAAACCGGCATGGAAAATCGCAGTGCTGGAAGCCGGCACGGCTTATGACAGCGCATCCGGCAGAAACTCCGGTTTTATTATCGGCCTGCCGCACAATATCGGCAGTTCAACGGCGGAGCTAAAAAAAGCCCATGCGTATCGCCAGTTGTTGCAGGCGGGCATACAGTGGCTGAAGACGCTGGTGGATGAGCATCACATCAAGTGCGAATGGCAAGCCGCCGGAAAATACCATTGTCAGGTCGCGCCAGGACAGGACAAAATTTTGCGGGCTTACTGCGACAGTCTCGCGCAGATGGCGGAAGAGTATCAACAACTCGATACCGACGCTTTACAGGAAAAACTGGGTACGCGCTTTTATCACAAGGCCATTTTTACGCCGGATACGGTACTGGTGAATCCAGCGCTACTGATCGCCGGCCTGGCGGATACGCTGCCTGAGAATGTTAAGCTCTGGTATCACAGCCCGGCGCTCGCCATCGATTATCATCACGGCGTGACGGTGTATACCGCGACGGGCGCGGTACGGGCGAAAAAGGTGATTCTGGCGACCAATGCCCTGTCGGGCAACCTGCTGCCCGGCCTCCGTCGTCAGGCGGCGATGGGCACCTTTGCCAGCCTGACGCCGCCGCTTAACGAAGCGCAGTTGGCCCGGCTGCCGAAAATGGCGAGCTGGGGCTTAACGCCGGTGAATGCGATAGCAGGCGCCACGCTTCGTTTTACCCAGGACCGTCGGTTCCTGATTCGCCAGCATGTCATTCCGGCGCTGAACGGTGTTATCAGCGCGCGTCATACGCGGCAGGCGGCCCGTCTGCATCAGCAGCTATTTCGCAAAATCTATCCGCAGCTTCACGATCTGTCCTTCAGTCATTGCTGGTCGGGCACCATTAGCGTGACGCGCAACGGTGCGCCGCAGTGGGGAAAAATCAATGATTTTCTCTACACCGCTGGCGGTTGTAACGGGGCGGGGATTTCAAAGCAGACGATCGCGGGCCTTCTGTTGGCGGATTACGTCGCAGGCGAAGATAATCCATTGCTCGCGCAGATGCAGGCGCTGGACAAAGCCAACTGGCTTCCCCCGTCGCCTGTACTGGATATGGCGATCAACGGCGCGCTGCTGAAAGAACGCTGGACAGGAAGAAAAGAGCGTTAAGCGACGGCTATTCGCCGCGATAGACGCAGCCGGCGGTGCAGGTTTCTTTGATCATCACCGCGCTCAGCAGCGGCACGACCGGCTTCATCTGTTGCCAAATCCACTGCGCCAGCACTTCGCTGGTAGGATTCTCCAGGCCCGGAATATCGTTCAGGTAGTAGTGGTCCAGGCGATCGTAGAGCGGTTTGAACGCGGCCTTCAGCTCGGCGAAATCCATAATCCAGCCGGTATAGGGATCAACGTCGCCGGTGATTTCAAGACGCACCAGGAATGAGTGACCGTGTAAACGTCCACATTTGTGGCCCTCAGGTACGTGCGGCAGACGGTGTGCGGCTTCGAACTGGAAATCTTTAAAAAGCGTGGTTGCCATGTTTGATGTCTCAATTGTTGCAAAAACCGGCGAAGTCTACCGGAAAACGAGATTTTTCGCACCCGTTTCCCCGCTCTGGCCCCTTTTAGGTGCATTCAAAAATGCATCCAAGATTAAGCTTTTGATTGATAACGTTATTTTTAAACAGTTAAAACGTTAAGCATTACCGCTAAAAGTGTTTAGGCGTTTTGGTTATTTATTATTTCTAACCCTTATTTACCGGTTAATATGCGACTCGGTAACCTACCTCATCTCCCGTCTCTGAACGGTTTGGAACCATTGATACTGGAATTCTCAAGGCAATGACGACTCAGGCACCCCCAGGTTCTTTGCTCCCGCTTAACCCGGAGCAGCTCGCCCGCTTGCAGGCGGCGACCAATGATTTAACGACTACGCAGCTGGCATGGATCTCCGGCTATTTCTGGGGGCGGGTCAACCAGACCCCTGAAGTCGGCTCTGCCGCTCAGCTTATCGCCGCGCCCGCCGAGACGCCGACCATTACGCTGCTCTCCGCCTCGCAGACCGGCAACGCGCGCCGTGTAGCGGAACAGCTGCGCGATGATCTGCAGGCGGCGAAGCTGAACGTGAAGCTGGTAAATGCCGGCGACTATAAATTCAAGCAAATCGCGCAGGAGAAACTGCTGCTGATCGTCACCTCGACGCAGGGCGAAGGCGATCCGCCGGAAGAGGCGGTCGCGCTGCATAAATATCTGATGTCGAAAAAAGCGCCGAAGCTGACCGATACTGCATTTGCGGTCTTCGGTCTGGGCGATACCTCCTACGAATTTTTCAGCAAGGCCGGGAAAGATTTCGATAGCCGCCTGGCCGAGCTGGGCGGCGAGCGCCTGCTGGAGCGCGTTGACGCGGATGTGGAATTCGCCGCCGAGGCGGAGAAGTGGCGTAAAGCGGTCGTCGCGCTGCTGCAACAGCGCGTGCCGACGGAAACGCCTGCCCAGGCCGCCGCCACCGCGAGCGGCAGCGTCAACGAAGTTTTCACCACGCCTTATACGCGTGATGAGCCGCTGACGGCCACGCTGTCGGTGAATCAGAAAATCACCGGTCGTGGTTCGGATAAAGACGTGCGCCATATTGAAATCGATCTGGGCGACGCCGGGCTGCGCTATCAGCCGGGCGACGCACTTGGCGTCTGGTATGAAAACGATCCGGCGTTGGTGAAAGAGCTGACCGAGCTGCTCTGGCTGCGCGGCGATGAGAGCGTCGAGGTAAAAGGCCAGACGCTGCCGCTGTCGCTGGCTTTACAGCAGCATTTTGAACTGACGGTGAACACGCCGCAGATCGTGGAACAGTATGCGAAGCTGGTGCGCAACGAGCGTCTGCTGGCGCTGGCGGCGGATAAAGCGCAGCTGCAACACTACGCGCAGACGATGCCGATTGTTGATATGGTACGTCAGGCGCCTGGCGAGCTGAACCCGGAGCAGCTGCTGTCGCTGTTGCGTCCGCTAACGCCGCGCCTTTACTCCATCGCCTCTTCACAGGCGGAGACGGAGAGCGAAGTCCACATTACCGTCGGCGCGGTGCGTTATGAGATCGATGGCCGTCAGCGCGCCGGCGGCGCCTCCAGCTATCTGGCCGATCGGCTGCAGGAAGAGGGCGAAGTGCGGGTGTTTATCGAACACAACGATAACTTCCGTCTGCCCGCCGATCCCGACGCGCCGGTGATCATGATCGGGCCGGGCACCGGCATCGCGCCGTTCCGCGCCTTTATGCAGCAACGTGAAAACGACGGCGCCGGCGGCAAAAACTGGCTGTTCTTCGGCAACCCGCACTTCACCGAGGATTTCCTCTATCAGGTGGAGTGGCAGAGATATGTCAAAGATGGCTTACTGACCAATATCGATTTAGCCTGGTCGCGCGACCAGCAGCATAAGATCTACGTACAGGACAAAATCCGCGAGAAAGGCGCGGAAGTGTGGCGCTGGTTACAGGAAGGCGCCCACATTTATGTCTGCGGCGACGCCAACCGTATGGCGAAAGATGTCGAGCAGGCATTACTGGAAGTGGTGGCTGAACAGGGCGGCATGGACCTTGAATCGGCCGATGAATTTTTAAGTGAGCTGCGCATTGAGCGCCGTTATCAGCGAGACGTTTACTGATGAGTGAAAAACACCCTGGACCGCTGGTCGTCGAAGGAAAGCTTTCCGATGCGGAGCGCATGAAAAAAGAGAGCAATTTTCTGCGCGGCACCATCGCGGAAGATTTGCAGAATGGCCTGACCGGCGGCTTTAGCGGCGACAACTTCCTGCTGATCCGCTTTCACGGCATGTATCAGCAGGATGATCGCGATATTCGCGCCGAACGCGCCGAGCAGAAGCTGGAGCCGCGTCACGCCATGATGCTGCGCTGTCGTCTGCCCGGCGGCATCATCACGCCGAAACAGTGGCTGGCGATTGAGAAATTCGCGGCGGAAAACACCCTGTACGGCAGCGTGCGTCTCACCAACCGTCAAACCTTCCAGTTTCACGGCATTCTGAAAAAGAACGTGAAGCCGGCGCACCAGATGCTGCACGAAGTTGGGCTGGACGCCATCGGCACTGCCAACGATATGAACCGCAATGTGCTGTGCAGTTCCAACCCGATTGAGTCTGCCCTGCATCAGGAAGCATACGAGTGGGCGAAGAAAATCTCCGAGCATCTGCTGCCGCGTACCCGCGCCTATGCGGAAATCTGGCTGGATGAGAAAAAGGCGGCGACCACCGACGAGGAGCCGATCCTCAGCTCTACCTATCTGCCGCGTAAGTTTAAAACCACCGTCGTAGTGCCGCCGCATAATGACGTCGACCTGCACGCCAACGATATGAACTTTATCGCTATCGCGGAAAACGGCAGGTTGATCGGCTTTAACCTGCTGGTGGGCGGCGGCCTTTCTATAGAACACGGCAACAAAGAGACTTACGCCCGCACCGCCAGCGAGTTTGGTTTCCTGCCGCTGGATAAAACCCTGGCGGTGGCGGAGGCGGTGGTGACGACCCAGCGCGACTGGGGCAATCGCACTAACCGTAAAAACGCCAAAACCAAATATACGCTTGAGCGCGTCGGCGTGGAGACCTTTAAAGCGGAAGTGGAAAAACGCGCCGGGATGACCTTCGGCCCGATCCGCCCGTATACATTCACTACCCGCGGCGATCGTTTCGGTTGGGTGAAAGGGATCGACAATAAGTGGCATTTGACGCTGTTTATTGAAAATGGCCGCCTGCTGGATTATCCGGGACGTCCGCTGAAAAGCGGCGTGGCGGAGATCGCGAAGGTGCATCAGGGCGACTTCCGCCTGACCGCCAACCAGAACCTGATCGTCGCTGGCGTGCCGGAAAGCGAAAAAGAGCGTATCGAAGCGATTGCCCGCGCGCACGGCCTGATGGAAAACGTCACTGCGCAGCGCGAAAACTCCATGGCCTGCGTAGCGTTCCCAACCTGCCCGCTGGCGATGGCCGAGGCGGAACGTTTTCTGCCTGCCTTTGTTACGCGCGTCGAAGAGATCATGACGAAGCACGGCGTCGGCGATGAGCATATCGTACTGCGCGTTACCGGCTGTCCGAACGGCTGCGGCCGCGCGATGCTGGCGGAACTGGGGCTGGTAGGCAAAGCGCCGGGCCGCTACAACCTGCATCTCGGCGGCAACCGCATCGGTACGCGCATTCCGCGCATGTACCGCGAAAACATTACCGAAGATGAGATCCTCGCCGTTATCGATGAACTGGTGGGACGCTGGGCGCAGGAGCGCGCACCGGGCGAAGAGTTTGGTGATTTCACTCTGCGCGCCGGCATTGTCAAACCGATCGTCGATCCGGCGCGGGATTTCTGGGAATAAACGGAGGAGAGCATGTCTGTACTCGATCTCGCAGCACTGAATGCGTTGCCCAAGATAGACCGCGTTATGGCGTTAGCCGACGTCAACACGCAGCTGGAAAAGCTGTCCGCCGAAGATCGCGTGATCTGGGCGCTGGAGAACCTGCCGGGCGAGTTTGTTCTCTCTTCCAGCTTCGGCATTCAGGCGGCGGTATCGCTGCATCTGGTCACGCGCCAGAAGCCGGACATGCCGGTGATCCTGACCGATACCGGCTACCTGTTCCCGGAAACCTATCGCTTTATCGACGAGCTGACGGAGAAGCTGAGCCTGAACCTGAAGGTATTCCGCGCCGAGCAGTCTCCGGCATGGCAGGAGGCGCGCTACGGCAAACTGTGGGAGCAGGGCGTCGAAGGGCTTGAGCGCTATAACGAAATCAATAAGGTCGAGCCGATGAACCGCGCGCTGGAAACGCTGCGCGCGCAGAGCTGGTTCGCGGGTTTACGGCGCGAACAGTCCGGCAGCCGCGCTAATCTGCCGGTGCTGGCGGTGCAGCGCGGCGTATTCAAGGTGCTGCCGATTATTGACTGGGACAACCGTCAGGTTTACCAGTACCTGCAGCAGCACGGCCTGCATTATCATCCGCTGTGGGACGAAGGCTACCTTTCGGTGGGAGATACCCACACCACGCGTAAGTGGGAGCCGGGCATGGCGGAAGAAGAAACGCGCTTCTTTGGTCTGAAGCGTGAATGCGGCCTGCATGAGTAGGCGGCGTACCCGCGCTTAAACGCAGCAGGCGGTCTTCGGACCGCCTGTTTTATTTTAACGCTTTGGGAATGACGTCATGCCTGCGCAAGCTTTTTCGCAGGTCTGCGCGCCTTACCCTTCCGCCAGCGCCTTCAGCGCTTCAGTGGTCATCGATACGTTGACCTTAATCACTTCGTACTGCGCCACCGCCACGAACGGATCTTCGCCGAGAATGGTATCCAGACGATTGCGATCGATATCTTTCGCCAGGATCATGCCGCCGTTACGCGGATCTTTACGGCCGGCGGCCAGAAACACGCCCGCTTCGAAATAGCGCTTTACCCAGTCGATATGCGCTGGCGTCAGCGCCTCGACCTCTTCCATCGGTCGGTGATAGCTCAGGTTGATAACGTACATTATGTCTCCTTTTTTACGCGGGGAGGATTAGCCAGTTCGCTAATCAGAGGAAGCAGGATGCGCACGCTGTCCCGCGTTCGGACGCTGATGCGGCCTGGCAGCCATTGGTCAAGATAGTTCAAATTATCCACCCCGGTTTGATGATGGCTGGTGCCCTGGGGGAAATGACGGGAAACGGCGCGCTGCTGGCCGCCGTCTTTCTTGCCTAACGCCCAGTTGGTGGCCCGCACCGTCAGCAGCGGAAAACCGGCCTGGTCGAACGCATTCGACTCAGGGGAGGCGACGCTGTGGGGCGGACGCTTATCGGCGCTGATGCCGTAGCGGTGGGCGATATCAAGCGCCCGATCGCGCGTCTGCTTGATCACCGCCGAAGCGGTATTCTTGCCGCTGTTAAAGTAGAGCTTGTCGCCGACGATCAGGCTATTCAGATCGATCACCAGCAGGGTATTTTTACGATCGGCGGCTTTCATGCGCGCGATATAGTCGTCGCGGCCGTGCAGCTCATCCTGCCAGGCGCTGAGCGCCACAAAGCGAATACCGTAGTGCAGCGGCGTATGGCTCAGCTGCTGCGCCAGCTCCAGCATGACGCCCAGACCCGATGCGTTATCATCCGCGCCCTGCAAACGTAACCCGCCGAGGTTTTTCTCCGCCTCGGCTTCACTGAGCGGACGCCAGGTATCGAGATGGGCGACCACCAGAATCTCCTGCGGCACCTCGCCGGCGCGGGCGGCGATAACCGAGGTGGCGGTCAGATTGCGCCAGTGCGTTTTGCCGTCGTTGCCGCGCCACGGCGCTTTGGTATTAAAATTGCGCTTGTCGCTTTGATAGCCCATCTCCGCAAACAGCTGCTGGAGATAGTCGGCAGTAAGCATTTCCGCCGGGCTGCCCGCCATGCGGCCGGGGAACCAGGTGGCGATATGACGTAATTGCTGTTCGGCAAACTGGCCGGCCACGGGCGCGGCGGCGCCGACCGGCAGACTGATACCGCAGCTGAGCAGCGCGGCCAGCGCAGTCAGGCGGAGGAAGGAAAACATACCTGAGTCCTTAAACGTCATCCCATGACGCTGAAGCGAAATAATTTTGCACCGATAGTATGAAATTGTGACGCGCATTGCACAATTTCAATCGTTCTTAAATGCCCGAAATATCACTTGTTAAGCACCTTTTGTTCGAAGCTCTGCCGTGGCGTTATTCCATTCGGTAACTACTCATTCCAATTCGTAATTTCATCTGCCTGAAGCAGCAGTCGTATAGTCGCGTTAACTTTTTGTTATTGAAGTAAGGCCGACGTGGATTATCTCCCTATATTTGCCGATCTGAAAGCAAAGCCGGTGCTGGTTGTTGGCGGCGGCGATGTGGCGGCGCGAAAAATTGAGCTGCTGCGTCGCGCGGGCGCGCGCGTGCAGATTGCCGCACGCGAACTCTGCGCCGAGCTGCGGGAGCTGGCGGACAAACAGCAGCTGGAATGGCTGGCGACAGCGTTCGACGAGGCCCAGCTGGATAGCGTTTACCTGGTCATTGCCGCCACCGACGACGGCGCGCTTAACGCGCGCGTGTTCGAGGCGGCGAACCAGCGTCGCCTGCTGGCGAACGTGGTCGACGATCAGCCGAAATGCTCCTTTATCTTCCCGTCCATTGTCGATCGCTCGCCGCTGGTGGTGGCGATCTCCTCCAGCGGCACCGCGCCGGTGCTGGCGCGTATGCTGCGCGAAAAGCTGGAGGCGCTGCTGCCCGCCAACCTGGGGCAGATGGCGCAGGTGGCGGGGGAGTGGCGCGATAAGGTCAAACAGCGCTTCAGCAAAATGTCCGATCGTCGTCGCTTTTGGGAGCGCGCGTTCAACGGTCTGTTCGCCAGCCAGATGGCGGCGGGCAACGTGCAGGGCGCAAAGCAGACGCTGGACGCGCAGTTAACGGATGCGCCGCCGCAGCAGGGCGAAATTATTTTAGTCGGCGCCGGTCCGGGCGACGCGGGCCTGCTGACGCTGCGCGCGTTACAGGTCATGCAGCAGGCGGACGTGGTGCTGTATGACCATCTGGTCAGCGACGAGATCCTTGATTTAGTGCGCCGCGACGCCGACCGGCTCTGCGTCGGCAAACGCGCCGGCGCGCATTCGGTGGCGCAGGAAGAGACCAATCGCCTGCTGGTCCAGCTGGCGAGCAAAGGGAAACGCGTAGTGCGCCTGAAGGGCGGCGATCCCTTTATCTTCGGGCGCGGCGGCGAAGAGTTGCAGGCGGCGCAGGAAGCGGGCATTCCGTTCCAGGTCGTGCCGGGAGTGACGGCGGCGTCAGGCGCTACCGCCTATGCGGGCATTCCGCTGACCCATCGCGACTATGCGCAGAGCGTGCTGTTTATTACCGGACACTGCCGCGCAGACGGCGACGCTATCGACTGGCCGTCGCTGGCGCGTTCCCGCCAGACGCTGGCCATCTATATGGGCACGGTGAAAGCGGCGGAAATTTCGCAGCAGCTCATCGCCCATGGCCGCGCAGCGACGACGCCGGTCGCGGTGATCGGACGCGGCACGCGGCAGGATCAGCAGGTATTGACCGGCACGCTGGCCGAGCTGGAAACGCTGGCTCAGCAGGCGCCGACGCCTGCGCTGCTGGTGATCGGCGAAGTGGTGAATCTGCACGCGCAGCTGGCCTGGTTTCAACATTCAGCGCAGCAGGCGGGACGCGACTCCGCCGTTGTGAATTTGGCTTAAGGAAACATTATGGATCAAAAACGACTGACTCATCTGCGTCAACTGGAGGCGGAGAGTATCCATATTATCCGCGAAGTGGCGGCTGAATTTGGCAATCCGGTGATGCTTTACTCCATCGGCAAAGATTCATCGGTAATGCTGCACCTGGCGCGCAAAGCTTTCTGGCCCGGCACGCTGCCGTTCCCGCTGCTGCATGTTGATACCGGCTGGAAATTCCGCGATATGTACGCGTTCCGCGACCGCACGGTAAAAGAGATCGGCGCGGAGCTGATTGTGCATCGCAACCCGGAAGGAGTGGCGATGGGCATCAACCCGTTCGTGCACGGCAGCGCCAAGCATACCGACATCATGAAAACCGAAGGGTTGAAGCAGGCGCTGAACAAATATGGTTTCGACGCCGCGTTCGGCGGCGCGCGGCGCGATGAAGAGAAGTCGCGTGCCAAAGAGCGCATCTACTCTTTCCGCGACCGCTTTCATCGCTGGGACCCGAAAAACCAGCGCCCGGAGCTGTGGCACAACTACAACGGCCAGATCAACAAAGGCGAAAGCATTCGCGTGTTTCCGCTCTCTAACTGGACCGAGCTGGATATCTGGCAGTACATCTTCCTGGAAAATATCGACATCGTGCCGCTTTATCTGGCGGCCGAGCGTCCGGTACTGGAACGCGACGGCATGCTGATGGTGATTGATGACGATCGCATCGATCTTCAGCCGGGCGAAGAGATCAAACAGCGTATGGTGCGTTTCCGTACCCTGGGCTGCTGGCCGCTGACCGGCGCGGTAGAATCCTCTGCGCAGACGCTGCCCGAGATCATTGAAGAGATGCTGGTTTCCACCACCAGCGAGCGACAGGGCCGCGTGATTGACCGCGACCAGGCTGGCTCAATGGAGCTGAAGAAACGTCAGGGCTATTTCTGAGGAGACGCCAGATGAATACCGTTATTGCACAACAGATCGCCGAACAGGGCGGGGTAGAAGCCTGGCTGCATGCGCAACAGCATAAAAGCCTGCTGCGTTTTCTCACCTGCGGCAGCGTCGACGACGGCAAAAGCACGCTGATCGGGCGTCTGCTGCACGACACGCGCCAGATTTATGAAGATCAGCTCTCGTCGCTGCACAACGACAGCAAACGTCACGGCACCCAGGGCGAGAAGCTCGATCTGGCGCTGCTGGTGGATGGCCTGCAGGCGGAGCGCGAGCAGGGCATTACCATTGATGTCGCCTACCGCTATTTCTCCACGGAAAAGCGTAAGTTTATTATCGCCGACACGCCGGGACACGAGCAGTACACCCGCAACATGGCCACCGGTGCGTCCACCTGCGACCTGGCAATTCTGCTGATCGACGCCCGTAAAGGCGTGCTGGATCAGACGCGTCGCCACAGCTTTATCTCCACGCTGCTGGGCATTAAGCATCTGGTGGTGGCGATTAATAAGATGGATCTGGTGGAATACAGCCAGGATCGCTACGAGCAGATCAAACAGGACTACCTGGACTTCGCCGCACAGCTGCCGGGCTCTCTTGATATTCGCTTCGTGCCGATGTCTGCGCTGGAAGGCGATAATGTTGCGACGCAGAGTAGCACGATGAACTGGTACAGCGGCCCGACGCTGCTGGACGTGCTGGAAACTGTTGAGGTCAACCGCGTGGTGGAAAGCCAGCCGATGCGCTTCCCGGTGCAGTATGTCAGCCGTCCCAACCTCGATTTCCGCGGCTATGCCGGAACGCTGGCCTCCGGCATCCTGCGCGTCGGACAGCGCATTAAAGCGCTGCCGTCGGGCGTGGAATCCTCCGTCGCGCGCATCGTCACCTTTGACGGCGACCTGCCTGAAGCGGGGCCGGGCGAGGCGATCACTATCGTGCTGAGCGATGAAATCGATATCAGCCGCGGCGATCTGCTGGTAGCGGCGGATGAGACGCTGAAGGCGGTGCAGGGCGCGGCGGTCGACGTGGTGTGGATGGCGGAGCAGGCGCTGACGCCGGGACAGAGCTTCGACGTCAAAATCGCCGGCAAGAAAACCCGCGCGCGCATCGAAAGCATCGACTATCAGGTCAATATCAATAACCTGACCCACAACAGCGATGTCGACGCGCTGCCGCTGAACGGCATCGGTCTGGTTAACGTGACTTTTGACGAACCGATGGTGATCGATCCCTATCAGCAGAATCCGGTGACCGGCGGGATGATCTTTATCGATCGCCTCTCCAATGTCACCGTCGGCGCGGGCATGATCCGTCAGCCGCAGCAGAACGCCAGCCTCAGCCGCGGCGATTTCTCCGCCTTCGAGCTGGAGCTGAACGCGCTGATCCGTCGTCACTTCCCACACTGGGAAGCGCGTGACTTACGCGATCTGGGTGCGAAATAAGATGGCCGCGCACGATGAGAATGTGGTCTGGCACGCGCATGCGGTGACGCGTGCCGATCGCGAGCGGCAGCACGGTCATCAGGGCGTCGTGCTCTGGTTTACCGGGCTTTCCGGCTCAGGTAAGTCCACGGTGGCGGGCGCGCTGGAACAGGCGCTGCATCAGCTGGGCGTCAGCACCTATCTGCTTGACGGCGACAACGTGCGCCACGGACTTTGCAGCGATTTAGGCTTCAGCGACGCGGATCGCAAGGAGAATATCCGCCGCGTCGGCGAAGTCGCCAGGCTGATGGTAGACGCCGGGCTGGTGGTGCTGACCGCCTTTATCTCTCCGCATCGCGCAGAGCGTCAGATGGTGCGGGAAATGCTGGGCGACGGGCAGTTTATCGAGGTGTTTGTCGATACGCCGCTGGCGATCTGCGAGGCGCGCGATCCGAAAGGATTATATAAAAAAGCGCGCGCGGGCGAGCTGCGTAATTTCACCGGTATCGACGCGGTTTATGAGGCGCCTTCGCTACCGGAAATCCATCTTGATGGCGAACAATTGGTAACAAAATTAACGGCGCAACTGTTAGATCTGCTGCGCGGGCGCGATATTATCAAAGCCTGAGATTGCAGCGGCAAACTGCCTGAGAGCAGGCCGCTACGCGCAACAACAGGATACCTATGCATAATGTTACACCCCTGCTGGCCCGTAAAAACGATCATGACCAGGACGAACGCGCCTGGTCGTTTCCTGGCGGCGTTATCGGTTTCATCTCTTACTGGTGCGCGCTAGCGATCCCCTTTCTGCTGTATGGCTCCAACACGCTGTTTTTTCTGCTCTATACCTGGCCTTTTTTCCTTGCGCTGCTGCCGGTTGCGGTGCTGACAGGCATCGTCTTCGGCCTGCTGCTGCGCGGTCAGCTTATCTGGACGCTGCTGCTCACCCTTGCCACCGTCGTCTGCCTCTTCTGGCTGCTCTTCTCCTGGCTTACCGGCTGGTAAGCCCTCTGCGCTCTGTTTAAGACGCGACGAGCGGCTGCTCAGCGAAGCGGCTGACGGATGCCGAGCCCCGTTCAGGGCATGATCAAACGCGACCGCAGGTTACAAAACTTTACCCGCAGCACTATTTTCAGGCGTCTCGCTGAGAATGCGGCGCAATTTCGCCTGTAGAGTGGAGTCCGGCGAAAAGTTGTGGGATGATTGAGCCGTTTTTCAGGGGGCGGGGATGGGAAAACTGACGCTGCTGTTACTTGCATTGCTGGCCTGGCTGCAATATTCGCTGTGGCTGGGCAAGAATGGGATTCATGATTACACCCGCGTCAGCGATGACGTCGTGGTACAACAGGCGAACAATGCCAAATTAAAAGCGCGCAACGATCAGTTGTTTGCCGAAATCGACGATCTCAACGGCGGTTCGGAGGCGATTGAGGAGCGCGCACGTAATGAGCTGGGGATGATTAGACCCGGCGAGACCTTCTATCGCCTGGTGTCGGATCAAAATAAACGTAACGGGCAGCAGGCCTTGCCGAACCAACAACGATAGCAATGACCACATTAACTGACTCCTGGCCGGATATTATCGCCGTGGTGCCCGCTGCCGGTATCGGCAGCCGTATGCAATCCGGGCGCCCCAAGCAGTACCTGACTATTGGTCACTCCACCATTCTGGAACACAGCATCGCCAGTCTGCTGGCGCATCCGGCGATTAACCGGGTGATTGTTGCGCTCAGTCCAGAAGACAACTATTTTCAACAGCTGCCGCTGGCTAACGATAGCCGCATTCTCCCGGTCATTGGGGGAAAACAGCGCGCCGATTCCGTACTGGCGGGACTGAGCTCAGCCGAACGCGCTGACTGGGTCCTGGTGCATGACGCAGCGCGTCCCTGCCTGGCGGCGGAAGATTTACAGCGTTTGTTAGCCATCAGCCGCCATAGCCGCGTAGGCGGCATTTTGGCCGCGCCGGTGCGCGATACGATGAAGCGCAGCGAGCCAGGCAAAGACGCGATTGCCCATACGGTAGAGCGCGAAGCGCTGTGGCACGCGCTGACGCCGCAGCTGTTTCCGCTTGCGCTGTTGCGCCAGTGCCTGACGCGCGCGCTGAACGAAGGCGCCACCATCACCGATGAAGCATCTGCGCTGGAATATTGCGGCTATCATCCTGAGCTGGTGGCTGGCCGCAGCGATAACATTAAGGTCACGCGTCCTGAAGACCTGGCGCTGGCGGCGTTTTACCTTACTCAATTACATAACAAGGAGTGCGCATGATGCGTATTGGTCACGGTTTTGACGTCCATGCTTTCGGTGGCGAAGGCCCGTTGATTATTGGCGGCGTGCGGATTCCGTTCGACCATGGATTTATCGCGCATTCAGACGGCGACGTCGCGCTGCATGCGCTGACGGATGCGCTGCTGGGCGCCGCCGCGCTGGGCGATATCGGCAAGCTTTTTCCCGATACCGATCCGGCATTTAAAGGCGCCGACAGTCGCGGCCTGCTGCGCGAAGCGTGGCGCCGCATTCAGGCGAAGGGCTACCGTATAGGCAACGTCGACGTGACGATCATCGCCCAGGCGCCGAAAATGCTGCCGCATGTGCCGCAAATGCGCATCAATATCGCCGAAGATCTCGGCTGCCATATGGACGACGTCAACGTGAAGGCCACCACGACCGAAAAACTGGGCTTTACCGGCCGCGGCGAAGGCATCGCCTGCGAAGCGGTGGCGCTATTGATAAGGGCGGAGGCGTAATGGCGTTACCAGAATGGCAGTGGCTGTACGGCAAGCCCGGCGTTCAGGGGCAGCTTAAGGCCAGCCCGGACGATTTCGAGGTTATCGAGGATCTCGGCTACGAGGCGGACGGCGAAGGCGAGCATCTTCTGGTGCGCATCCGCAAAACCGGATGCAATACCCGCTTTGTTGCCGACGCGCTGGCGAAGTTCGCCAAAATCCATCCGCGCGACGTCAGCTTCGCCGGGATGAAAGACCGCTATGCGGTCACGGAGCAGACGCTCTGCCTGCGTCTGCCTGGTAAAGATACGCCCGATTTTTCCGCCTTTTCGTTGGAAGGCTGCGAAATTCTGCAGGTGGCGCGTCATAAGCGCAAGCTACGCACCGGCGCGCTGGCGGGCAACGCCTTTAAACTGGTGCTGCGCCAGATCAGCGATCGCGCCAGGGTGGAAGAGCGCCTGCAACGCATCTGCGTCAGCGGCGCGCCGAACTATTTTGGTCAGCAACGCTTCGGCATTCAGGGCAATAACCTCGATCAGGCGAAGCGCTGGGCCAGCAATGAAATCCGCGTGCGCGAGCGTAATAAACGCAGCTTTCTGCTTTCCGCCGCGCGCAGCGCGCTGTTCAATCAGGTTGTCAGCGACCGGCTGGCGGAACAGGGCGGTCTGACGCGGGCGCTGCCCGGCGACGCGCTACAGCTCACCGGACGCGGCAGCTGGTTTGTGGCGACGCAGGAAGAGCTGCCGCAGCTGCAACAGCGTATCGATAATAATGAGCTGCGCATTACCGCGCCGCTGCCCGGCAGCGGCGAGTGGGGCAGCCGCGACGCCGCGCTGGCGTTTGAACAGCAGAGTCTGGCGGGCGAAGAGACGCTGATTGCGCTGCTTGAGCGCGAGCGCGTCGACGCTGCCCGCCGCGCCATGTTAGTTATCCCGCGCGATATGCGCTGGAGCTGGAGCGACGATGCTACGCTGACGCTCAGTTTCTGGTTGCCGGCAGGTAGCTTCGCCACCAGCATAGTCAGGGAACTTTTCGAACAGGAAGGTAACGATGCGGATATTGCTGAGTAACGATGACGGCATTCAGGCGCCAGGGATTCAGGTGCTGGCGAAAGCGTTACGCGAGTTTGCGGAGGTGCAGATTGTCGCGCCCGATCGCAACCGCAGCGGCGCCTCCAACTCGCTGACGCTGGAAACGCCGCTGCGTACCTTTAGCTGGCCTAACGGCGATATTGCTGTGCAGATGGGCACGCCTACCGATTGCGTTTACCTCGGTGTGAACGCGCTAATGCATCCGCGACCGGATATTGTGGTTTCTGGCATTAATGCCGGACCTAACCTCGGCGACGACGTCATCTATTCCGGCACGGTGGCCGCGGCGATGGAAGGGCGCCATCTGGGACTGCCGGCGCTCGCGGTCTCGCTGGATGGTCATCAGCATTACGCTACCGCCGCCGCCGTCACCTGCGCGATTTTGCAGGGGCTGCAACGCGAACCGCTGCGCACCGGCCGCATCCTCAATATCAACGTGCCTGACCTGCCGCTTGAACAGATCAAAGGCATCCGCGTCACCCGCTGCGGTAGTCGTCATCCCGCCGATAAGGTTATTCCGCAGCAGGATCCGCGCGGCAATACGCTTTACTGGATCGGTCCGCCGGGCGACAAGCATGACGCCGGGCCAGACACCGATTTCGCCGCGGTCGATGAAGGCTATGTTTCCGTTACCGCGCTGCATGTCGATCTCACCGCCCATCAGGCGCAAGAGGTGGTTGGCAGTTGGTTAACCAAAGCCGGAGTCGAGGCGCTATGGTAAGCAGACGCATCGAGGCTTTACTGGATCAACTACGTCAGCAGGGCATTGATGATGAGCTGTTGCTGAAAGCGATCGGCGATGTGCCGCGCGAACGTTTTGTCGATGAGGCGTTGGCGCACAAGGCCTGGGAAAATATGTCGTTGCCCATCGGCTCCGGGCAGACCATCTCGCAGCCCTATATGGTAGCCAGGATGACCTCGTTGCTGGAGCTGAAGCCGGCGTCGCGCGTGCTGGAAATCGGCACCGGCTCCGGCTACCAGACGGCTATACTTGCGCATCTGGTGGATCACGTCTGCTCCGTCGAACGCATCAAAGGGTTACAGTGGCAGGCAAAACGACGCCTGAAGCAGCTTGATTTACATAACGTTTCTACGCGTCACGGCGATGGCTGGGAAGGATGGGCGGCACGCGCCCCTTTTGACGCCATCATCGTTACTGCGGCGCCGCCGGAAATTCCGGTCGCTCTGATGTCGCAGCTGGATGACGGCGGCATTATGGTTTTGCCGGTAGGCGAGGAATTGCAGCAGCTGAAGCGCATCCGTCGCCGGGGCGACGAGTTTGTCGTGGATACGATTGAGCCGGTGCGCTTTGTTCCGCTGGTGAAAGGCGATCTGGCCTGATCCGGCGTTGAGGCACTACGCATTTCTTCACAACTGATTAATGGCACCGGGATTAGGTTGTTGTTAGTATCAGCCTTTTCATCTGCCAGCAGCAGATAGCCGGGCGTAACAAATGACGCCCACAGTTTTAAAAGCTCGTCACAGGTTTGTTATCACGGGGGATAAATGAGCATGGGAAGCCCACTTTTTACGTTGAGCCGCGTTGCGGCTGTTTCACTGATTGGATTTTGGCTGGCGGGCTGTACTTCTGATGATAACACACAGGCCCCGATTAGCACTGTTGGCAGCCAGTCACAGTCTGGGGGCGGTGGGATGCTCACTTCAGGCGGCGGCATGACGAACGGTTCAGTGCCATCCAGACCTGTATTTTCTTCTTCAGCTAACAGCAGCAATGCTAATGTAACTACGCAAAATGGTCGGATTGTTTACAACCGCAGTTATGAGAATATTCCGAAAGGTAGTTACAGCGGTGATACATATACAGTAAAACGAGGCGACACGTTGTTCTATATTGCCTGGATTACCGGCAATGATTTTCGTGATTTAGCCCAACGAAATAATATCGCTGCGCCTTACAACCTCAATGTAGGTCAGGCTTTGCAGGTTGGTAATGGCTCAGGATCGCCGATTACCGGCGGCAATGCGATCACCGTAGCTGATGCAACGCAGGGTGGCGTTCCGAATTCTCCTGGTTCTGCACAAATCAAAACTTCTACAGTTGCGCAGCAACCTGTTATTACGTATTCTGATGATTCAGGAAAATCAGGCGGAGGCAAAATGCTGCCTTCAACGGGGACAACAACTGTTGCAACGACGACAGCCCCGGTTACCGCACCGCCGACGGTAAGCAGTACAACGTCCAGTTCAACCCCTGTGGCTGGTTGGCGTTGGCCTACCGACGGTAAGATTATCGATAACTTCTCTGCTGCTGAAGGCGGTAATAAAGGCATCGATATCGCCGGTTCACGAGGACAACCTGTGGTTGCCACCGCGTCCGGGCGTGTAGTGTATGCAGGTAATGCGCTGCGCGGTTACGGTAACCTGATTATCATCAAACATAATGATGACTACCTGAGTGCCTACGCCCATAACGACACAATGCTGGTCCGGGAACAACAAGAAGTGAAGGCGGGGCAGAAGATAGCTACCATGGGTAGCACCGGAACCAGTTCAGTTAGATTGCATTTTGAAATTCGTTACAAGGGGAAATCCGTCAACCCGTTGCGTTATTTACCGCAGCGATAAACGGGCAGAGCCTTGAAGTTCTGCCCAGGGATCACGGGTAGGAGCCGCTTATGAGCCAGAATACGCTGAAAGTTAACGAGTTACACGAAGATGCGGAATTCGACGAGAACGGAGCTGAGATTTTCGACGAGAAGGCTCTTGTTGAAAATGACCCTGGTGATAATGAACTGGCAGAAGAAGAGTTGTTGTCACAGGGTGCGACGCAACGTGTTTTAGATGCGACGCAGCTTTACCTCGGCGAAATTGGTTATTCTCCGCTGTTGACGGCAGAGGAAGAAGTTTTCTTCGCTCGCCGCGCACTGAAAGGAGATATCCCATCTCGTCGTCGCATGATCGAAAGTAACTTACGACTGGTGGTGAAGATTGCTCGCCGTTACAGCAATCGTGGTCTGGCACTGTTGGACCTGATTGAAGAGGGTAACCTTGGCTTGATTCGTGCTGTTGAAAAATTCGACCCAGAGCGTGGGTTCCGTTTCTCAACGTACGCCACCTGGTGGATTCGTCAGACGATTGAACGGGCGATAATGAATCAAACCCGTACCATCCGCCTGCCGATTCACATCGTCAAGGAGTTGAATGTTTATCTGCGCACCGCGCGTGAACTGTCGCACAAGCTTGATCATGAGCCGAGCGCGGAAGAGATCGCCGAACAGCTGGATAAACCGGTTGATGACGTAAGCCGTATGTTGCGTCTCAACGAACGCATTACCTCAGTTGATACGCCGCTGGGCGGAGATTCTGAGAAAGCGCTGTTGGATATCCTGGCCGATGAAAAGGATAACGGCCCGGAAGACACCACGCAGGACGATGATATGAAGCAGAGCATCGTTAAGTGGTTGTTTGAACTGAATGCCAAACAGCGTGAAGTACTGGCTCGTCGTTTCGGCCTGTTAGGTTACGAAGCGGCAACGCTTGAGGATGTGGGCCGCGAAATCGGTCTGACCCGTGAGCGTGTGCGTCAGATTCAGGTTGAAGGTCTGCGTCGTCTGCGTGAAATTCTGCAGGCGCAGGGCCTGAGTATCGAAGCGCTGTTCCGCGAGTAATAGCGTTTGAAGAACAGGTAATGCGAAAAGCGGTGGTCCGTGACCACCGCTTTTTTATTGCCTGCGATAAAGCCTCAGTATGTAATGCACCCATTTAGTTGGACTTTCAAACTGGAAAGTCCTATGCCCGGACGTAAATATACCCTCAAGAACGCCTTGAAGTCGTTATGCACTATCTTGTTAGCGATGAAGGCTATCGATTAACTTCAGCCCGTTTCAACATACTCAGAATCCAGGTGAGAATCTGGGTTGCAGCCTATGATGCTTATGGAGAAGAGGGATTAAGGCTCAGAGATAAGGGCGTATCAATTGATCCTGAGATCAGAATTGAAGCTGTAAAAGCCGTGCTTTCCGGTCAGATATCCCAGACTCAGGCCGCGACTAAATTCAATGTTGCAGGTGCATCATCTGTGGCCAAATGGCTAAAAGTGTACAAAGAGCATGGTGAAGAAGGGCTTCGCTCACTCAAGGTAGGCACAAAAAGGGTATCTTACATGGCTGAACACCCTGAACTTATTGAAGCCGCAGAGGAAAGATCGAAAGAACAACGGATTCATGAACTTGAAAGGAAAGTCAAACGTCTTGAATTACGGATAGTTTATCTACAAAAGCTGAAAGCCTTAGTTCGGTAAGAGATAAGGTTTGCGTTGTCGACGAATTAAGACAGCATTATTCCCCTGACCAGCTGCTGAGTATTGCCCGGATACCCAGGAGCACGTTTACTATCACCTCAGGGCGCTCCGGTCTCCGGGTAAATACGATGAAATAAATTGTCGAATCAGCGAGATATATGATGAAAACCAGGGCCGCTATGGCTATCGACGGGTAACGCTGGCGCTCAGAAGAGAGGGGGAGTAATCAACCATAAGGTGGTTCAACGCCTGATGAACGGCCTTGACCTAAAAGCAGCTATCAAAGTAAAGCGCTACACCTCCTGGCGTGGCGAACGTGGATGTACTGCTGACAACCTCCTGCAACGAAACTTCAAAGCCAGCCGGCCCAATGAAAAATGGGTAACAGACGTCACGGAGTTCGCTGTCAACGGCCGCAAACTCTATCTTTCTCCCATCATCAATCTCTTCAATAACGAAGTGATTTCCTACAGTATTTCAGAACGCCCGACAATGCCGATGATTGATGACATGTTGATTAAGGCATTCGCCAGAATGGACGCAAACAGCACGCCAGTTCTTCACTCAGATCAGGGCTGGCAATACCGGCATCGATGGTATCAGTATCAGTTACGGAAGTTTGGGGTTCTGCAAAGTATGTCCCGCAAAGGAAACTGTATGGATAATGCCTGTGCGGAATGCTTTTTCGGGACGTTAAAATCAGAATGCTTTTACATCCGTAAATTCAACGATGTCGACGAACTGAAGGTCGTTCTTGAGGATTATATTCATTACTACAACGCCCGCCGAATCAGTCTTAAATTTAACGGACTCAGCCCGGTTGAATATCGCCTGAAAACCTACCCGCTACGGATTTGATGTGGTGATTTTCATCAAAGAAGCACCATAAAGAAAATGATGATAAGGCTTAATCAGCTTGCGCAGGATTTTTACATTTTTGATGATAGTGTTAAGAATGTCATCCAGTTCTCAAGCCTGAACAACGTCTGAAATGAATGGGGAATATGTCCGCTATGAGCGAAAAGCGGACGTTTCGCTCATAGCGACTGAAGCTACTATTACATTAAACATAACACCCTGTTGCAAATCATGGCCCATACGCTTATAAAATCAGAAACCTATATGGAAATAAGGGCAACATGAACATCTCAATCAGAAAATTACTGCCGCTTGAGTGGGATCATGCTTACAGTCTGATTTCACAGCTGCGCAATATTACCAAAGAGAAATTCATCAAAAGCGTCAGAATTCAGACCATGAACGGTTATGAACTTGTTGGCGCATTTGGCGATGAGAAAATGCTTGGCCTGATGGGCTTCCGTCCCGTTCATACCCTGGCCAGGGGGTCACATCTCCATATTGATGATTTGGTCGTGAATGAGTCATCAAGAAGCATGGGAATAGGGAAAAAACTGCTGGATTTTGCCACCACTGAATCAGAAAGCAGGGATATGAACTTCGTGGTTCTCGATGCCCGACCGCAGGCGATACCATTTTATGAGCGTAATGGTTTTGTGGCTCACACTTCACCTTCAATGAAAAAGCCTCTCAGATAAAACCAGAAAGCCTATGTCCGGGCATTTTCCAGCGTTGCTACCAATGATGCCCGGACCTCTCTTGTTTTCAGGAATCTACTGGTTTGTAGGAAAGAATCCCAACAACGCCACCACCACCATCCTTTGGATGATTAATCCCATCCATAACCTGGACATTAATGAAATCAAAATCTTACTGGATAACGGTAAGCGCATGGTTCGCTACGTCTGCTTCTGATACAAAGAAGCCTTATACGGACGGACTGTCCGCTTCGAGCGAATAGCGGACGTTTGCAGATGTTTTGCAAGCAGCTGGGGGCTGTGCTGACGTAGTTGCGTATTAATTAACAGGGAGCAGATCAGTATCTCGAACCATGGGAATAAGTCAATGATCTATAATCCCTCTTTTTTATCATATGAGGGATATAGAAGTTTGAAACGAAGCGTATAAATAATAAGCTAACGGGCCTTGAAATTTACTTTTCTTTTTTCTGAGCTTGCTCCACATTTCAAGCATTTATATAAGTGATGGGTATCGGTTGAACCATCTGAAAACCAAGAATGTTGCTTACCATGGACGCGTTCTGAATGGCAGCGCATACAACGTTGCTTGACGTTACAATAGTCATCAACATCAATATCAACATATTGTTCGTGTTTTTCACCCTCTTGTTCTATACCGCACTTGAGGCATTTTTTAACGGTCACGCATTTGTATTCGAATTTATACTCTGCATTTCCAAACTGATGTTTTTCAGTCTTGATAGTCTCATGGCAATCAGGGCATACCTTTGAATATTTGCAAGTTTCGCCCTCAATTACTTTGTAACTACCACCGTGAATACCAATGGTGCATTTAGCTTTTAGTGCCGCATTTTTGATACTATCCCACAAACCCATACGCCATCCTTTTTCCGAGTCTTTTAATGTCAATGTTTTATATCTTACCTATATGGTTTTTTTGTTTAAAACCATACACTTATCAAGATCATTTGAGGTGCCTCAGCATCATTCATCGGCATCAATAAAGTAAAACTTTAAAATTATTGACTTGCTCCCCCGGTTGATAAAGATTCCCTGCTGTTAGCAACGTCCGCTTCTGGCACAAAGCGGACCGAAATCAGGTTAATGTCCTTTACGGGAATTTACTTCCTCATTAACTTCGTGCAAGAAGAAAAAGCCTTTGATACAGGCTGCTTTACGGTCAGCATAACTAAATCAATATAATTAGCTTCAAATGCCTTAGCTGAGTGCCATCCATTCGCAATCGCAGCTACAAGACAGAATGAGCACGCGAGTTCAGGTTGCCGCCAGGCCTGTTTTACGTAACCGGCTCACGCTCAATACCACTGATGCCGCAGAAGCGACGACAGCAATCCACAGAGCATAATGGACAGCCTGTAGTTCATTTATTGCCAGCAGTGCCCCCATGACAGCAGCACCGAGGCATTGACCGAACGTCCGGACGATAGACAATACGCCTGATGCGTAGCTGGCATAGTCGCGGGATACGTTAGAGAGCATCTCCCGGTTGTTAGGGCTTTGGAAACAACCAAATCCGATGCCGCACCACAGGCTACGTAAACAGATATCCCATGCCGTAGGGCTGGCGGGTAGCGTGGCCAGCAAAATCAAACCCACAACAAAAAGAGCTAACCCAACGGTAGAAATCAGAGGCGCTGAAAATATGTCGGCCCAACGGCCTGCATGAGGAGCTATCAACACAATGCCGATCGGCCATGGCGTAAAGAGTAACGCCGAAACTACAGGGCTGTAGCCATACACGCTCTGAAACAGAAATGGCAGCGCAATAAAGGTAATTCCCTGGCTCACAAAACAGGCTAGCGAAGTTAAAGCGGCCAAGGTAAAGCGTCCATTTTTGAAAATTACGGGTGGTAATAAAGGATGTGTTACCCGGCGGATCTGCCAGATAAATGTTATGGCGCTGAGCATCGCGAGCAGACTCCAGTTGATAGCCTCGACACTGATGTGATGGTCTGAGGAGAAGCTGTTTGCCGCCATCACCATTGAGCCTAAAAGTATTGCAGAAAGCACAGCTCCTGGCGTATCGAACGGCGTTCTATCGGACGCCGGTTTTCGTGGCAGCGACCTGAATACCAGCAACAGGGAAACGGTGCCAGGGAGCACGTTTATGGCGAACAACCATTTCCAGCTCATTATGTCCAGCACTGTGCCGCCAAGCACAGGCGCTATGGCCGAGCTTGAAGCAATAAGCAGGGCATGTAGTCCAAGAATACGGCCAAGCAATCGGCCGGGGAAAACAGAACGCAGTATCGCCGGGGCAATGCTCAGGGTAGCTGAGCCGCCGATCCCTTGCATAATGCGCATTCCGATGAGCATCTCTGGGGTACTGGCCAGCGCACAACCCAGTGAAGTGAGCGTAAAGACGGTAAGGCCTGAAAGAAACACTGGCCGGTAACCGACGCGTACTGCCAGCGCAGCGAAGATAGCCAACGTCATGGCGGCGGAGAGCAGGTAACCGTTGGCGAACCAGACCGAGACATTCGCCGGTACCTGCATCGCTTTTGCCATGGATGGCAGGGCGATGTTGATCATCGTGCCGTCAAACACGCCCATCAGCGTCGTGGTCATCACGGCGGCCATGACGCATGCACGCTCTTGTCCCGGCAGGCCTTCATCGCCCGGTTGATTTGAAAATAACGTTGTCATCTTTATGCCTGTGAAAGGAGGGATACGAAAACTATAATCAGCAGCGAGTCAAGGCGGAAGATGCAGCATTTGCACTGTATAATTGCATTCGACGCCATATCTGAATTCTTAGTAGGAACCAATATGTCCGACCCTGATTTTAACTTGCTTGTCGCGCTCGACTTTTTGCTGGCAGAAGCCAGCGTTGCGGGGGCAGCTCGACGCTTAAACCTGAGTACCTCAGCGATGAGCCGCACACTCAGCAGGCTACGTGAAGTGACGGGGGATCCAATTCTGGTGCGAGCAGGACGTAACATGGTGCTCACCCCTTGGGCTGAAGCAACCCGGGATCGTGCCAGAAGCGCGGTCTATGAGGCGAGGGCAGTACTTCAGCCCTCATCCGGGATGCTCAAGGTGGAAAACCTCGAACGGCTGTTCACCATCAGGGCCAATGATGGTTTTGTCGTGGCATTTGGCCCACTGCTCATTGCCGCCGTAGCCGAAGCGGCCCCAGGTATTTGCATACGCTTTGCACCGAAACCTGAAAAAACGTCTCGTTATCTTCGAGAGGGTTTAGTTGACCTAGAGATTGGCGTCCAGAGCAATATGGGGCCAGAAATTCGGGTGCAGAGACTCTTTCAGGATCGCTTTATTGGAGCGGTGCGCAAGGAGCATCCGCTGGCATCACAGCCGGGAATAAGCGTTGAAGATTATATTGCCTGGGGACATGTGGTGGCGTCACCCGACGGGGTGTTACATGGTTTTGTCGATGATGCCCTGGCGGCATTAGGCGTCACGCGCAAAGTGGTGAGTGTGGTTCCAGGCTTTCCGACTGCGTTATCCGTCGCACTGGCCTCCGACCTTATCGCCATGGTTCCCGCGCTGTACTTGCGCAACCAACGAATGACAGAAAATTTACATGTCTTTGAATTGCCATTCAAAACCCGGAACATTGTGGTGTCGCAGATGTGGCACCCAAGAATGGAAAAGGATCCCGGGCACCGCTGGCTTAGAGAGAAAATTTTAGAGGTGTGTCGGGTACGGTAACGTATTACGTCCCATATCAACTAAGTAAATTGCACTGTTATCACGGGAGTTTTAAGGCACACGGGACTGTCTTCGGCACGCGTTGTTGAGACTATGCGGCTGGAGTTTGCCAGAAGTAAAATTGAAAGTTATCAATGTCCGCCTCTGGCACAAAGCGGATATTACTGTTTTCAAGATTCTTTCTGCCGTCAGTTAGCCCAGTCTTCCAGAACCAGCCCAGGCACATGCTCAAACTCTCGCACGTTGTTCGTCACCAGTACGGCGCCGGCGGCGATGGCATGCCCGGCAATCGCCGTGTCGTTCGGACCGATTGGCGTCCCGGCCGCAGTCAGCGCGGCCTTAATCTCTGTGGTTGCGTCCACCGCGGCGCGATCCCAGGAGAGGATTGCATCGAGACGGGCGCAGAAAGCTTCGACGAGCAAGCCATGGCGGGGAGATGCCTTCTTTCCGATCGCACCGAAACGCATCTCGGCATAGGTGATGGCCGAAACCACGATACGATGATTGCGCAGTACTGCCTGTTCCAGCCGTTTAATGACAGCTTCCGGCTGCTCACGCATGATGAAGGAGCAAATGTTGGTGTCCAGCATATAGGTCTTGATCACAGGTCAAACCGTCCTTCATCGCTGACGACGTCCCCACGCTCGGCCATAAAGTCTGAATCGGCTTTTTCGAGCTGAGTAAACGAACCCCATGTTGGGCGAACGGGACGAAGGATAATGCTGTCACCTTCCCGGATGATCTCCAGTTCGCTCACTCCCTCAAAATCCAGGTCTCGGGGCAGACGGATAGCGCGATTATTGCCGTTTTTGAATATTGATACGGTTCTCATAGTATTTCTCCTGACCAACTGGTTTTAGCATATCCCAAGTATATGCAGATGTTTGGCATATGTATAGATGCGACTTCTTCGGAGTGATAAAAGTGCACATGCGATACCTGCAAAAATGCTCTACATACCTCAATTAATCTTTTCTTCACCTAAGATCTGAATAACCAGAACCGGATCTTACTCAATTGACTGGTGCATTACAGGTTGTTGTAGAAACAGAGAAACAGGGAAGCGCATGGAGTAAGAGCAGCAGAATGGATAATTTGGCTGTGGAAGAGTTTATTTAGCTTTTGCAGGAAACAAAAAAGAGTCCATGGAATACATGGACTCTTTCTCTAATGCCTCGATTATTCTGTCCAACTTTTGGAGGGCAGTACAGTAGCAGCGCCGCCGCTGGGTGAGGACTCTCGCTGGACAGATTCTCGTTAACGCGCCATTAAAAGCGCCGTATGTAAACGGCGCTTCGTCAACTCCGCTTTAAACGCGTTGCCACAACCGCAGGGTTTCCCTCCGCAGGGAAGACGCCGCCTCTCCGACCCAACATTACAGCAGCGATTTCAGTCGATAGATCCACTCCAGCGCCTGACGCGGCGAAAGCGTATCAGGGTCCAGCGCCTCCAGCGCTTCGACAGCCGGCGAGGTTTCTTCCACCAGCAGCGGCAGTTGCGGGCCATCGGCGTTGCTTGCCGCTGCCGAGCCTGACAGCGCTTCCAGCTCTTTCAATTTCTGACGCGCCCGCTTGATCACCTCTTTCGGCACGCCGGCCAGCGCGGCCACCGCCAGGCCGTAGCTTTTGCTGGCCGCGCCTTCCTGCACGCTGTGCATAAAGGCGATGGTATCGCCATGCTCTACCGCGTCCAGATGCACATTGGCGACGCCTTCCATTTTTTCCGCCAGCGTGGTCAGTTCAAAATAGTGCGTGGCGAACAGCGTCATCGCTTTAATACGGCTGGCGAGACTTTCCGCGCAGGCCCAGGCGAGCGAAAGGCCGTCATAGGTGGAGGTGCCGCGCCCGATTTCATCCATCAACACCAGGCTATGCTCTGTAGCGTTGTGCAGGATATTAGCGGTTTCGGTCATCTCCACCATAAAGGTCGAACGGCCGGAGGCGAGATCGTCCGCCGCGCCGACGCGGGTGAAAATGCGATCGACCGGACCAATGGTCGCCTGCTCCGCGGGCACGAAGCTGCCGATACAGGCCAGCAGCACAATCAGCGCCGTCTGTCGCATATAGGTGCTTTTACCGCCCATGTTCGGGCCGGTAATCACCAGCATGCGGCGCTGCGGGGAAAGCGCCAGCGGGTTAGCGATAAACGGCTCTTTCAACACCTGCTCCACCACCGGGTGACGCCCGCCGGTGAGCTTAATGCCCGGTTTGTCGCTTAAGGTCGGGCGCGTATAGTTTAAGGTCCAGGCGCGCTCCGCCAGGTTGGTCAATACGTCCAGCTCGGCCAGTGCCGCGGCGCTTTGCAGCAGCGCATCCAGATGCGGCAGCAGCAGATCGAACAGCTCGTCATAAAGCGCCTTTTCCAGCGCCAGCGCCTTGCCTTTCGAGGTGAGAACTTTGTCCTCATACTCTTTAAGTTCCGGGATGATGTAGCGTTCAGCGTTTTTCAGCGTCTGACGACGCACGTAATGCATTGGCACCAGATGACTTTGTCCACGGCTGACCTGAATGTAATAGCCGTGAACCGCGTTGAAGCCAACCTTCAAGGTATCCAGCCCCAGCTTTTCACGCTCACGTATTTCCAGCCGGTCGAGATAGTCGGTCGCGCCGTCCGCCAGCGCGCGCCACTCGTCAAGTTCAGCGTTATAGCCGGGAGCGATAACGCCGCCATCGCGCACCAGCACCGGCGGCGCTTCGATAATCGCCCGTTCCAGCAGCTCGCGCAGTTCGTCAAATTGTCCCATCTGCTGACGCAGCGCGGGCAGATGGCCGGCCTCGACGCCTTCCAGCTGCGCATTCAGTTCCGGCAGCTGCTGAAAAGCATGACGCATACGCGCCAGATCGCGCGGACGTGCGGTGCGCAGCGCCAGACGCGCAAGAATACGCTCCAGATCGCCCACCTGACGCAGCACCGGCTGCAGCTCGCCGCTCAGATCCTGTAGCGCGGCGATGCTTTCCTGCCGCTGAACGATTACGCGGCTGTCACGAACCGGCGTATGCAGCCAGCGTTTCAGCATACGGCTGCCCATCGGCGTGACGGTTTTATCCAGCACCGCCGCCAGGGTATTGTCCACGCCGCCCGCCAGGTTTTGCGTAATCTCCAGATTACGTCGGGTGGCGGCGTCCATAATGATGCTGTCCTGCTGACGTTCCATGGTCAGGGAGCGGATATGGGGCAGGGAGGTGCGCTGCGTATCTTTTACATACTGCAACAGGCAGCCTGCCGCGCGCAGCGCCAGATGCGCATTTTCGACACCGAAGCCGGTTAAATCACGCGTGCCGAACTGGAGGTTAAGCTGCTGACGCGCGGTATCCAGCTCATATTCCCACAGCGGGCGGCGGCGCATGCCGCGACGGTTTTCAATCAGATCCATCGCGGCGAAATCTTCAGGATAGAGCAGCTCTGCGGGATTGGTGCGTTGCAGTTCAGCGGCCATCGCCTCGCGGTCGGCAGGCTCTGTAATGCGGAAGCGGCCGGAGCTGATATCCAGCGTGGCGTAGCCGAAGCCGCGCGAATCCTGCCAGATAGCCGCCAGCAGGTTATCCTGACGCTCGTTCAGCAACGCTTCATCGCTGATGGTGCCAGGCGTCACGATGCGTACGACTTTGCGCTCGACCGGACCTTTACTCAGGGCCGGATCGCCGATCTGTTCGCAAAGCGCTACCGACTCGCCCAGCTGTACCAGCCTGGCCAGATAGTTTTCTACGGCATGATAAGGCACGCCCGCCATCGGTATGGGTTCACCGGCGGAGGCGCCGCGTTTTGTCAGGGAGATATCGAGCAGCTGCGAGGCGCGTTTCGCGTCATCATAAAACAGCTCGTAGAAATCCCCCATGCGGTAGAACAGCAGGATGTCAGGATGCTGCGCCTTCAGCCGAAGGTATTGCTGCATCATTGGCGTGTGGTTACCAATATCCATATCTGTTGATCCTTTTGCGGTCATGTCACTCAACTTGCGTGTTCCTGTTGATATCAGCGGCGGTCTGGGTATTAAGGCGGATCCTATCGTTAATGCATCTAAAGCGCTACCCGACCTTAACAGGCGCAGCGCTGGAGAGGGAGCGTTACCCCATTTCCGCTCATGCTTTTTCGGCGCGGCTCGCAAAACATCGCGGGCGGCAACGCTTCAATAACGTATCGTGCATAAGAAAGGCTATCCACATCAAAATTAAGGTTATAGAATGGCCGCCTTTTTTGTTTACCCGCCAGGGTACTTATTGATGAGGTTGTAATGCAGACTTTACCTTCTTGCCCCGAATGCCATTCCGAATATACCTGGCAGGATGGCGACGCGCTGAACTGCCCTGAGTGCGGCCATATCTGGTCTCAACAAGCGATGGATGCTGCGCAGGATGAAGGATTGGTGGTGCGCGACGTCAACGGCACCCAACTCGCGGATGGCGATAGCGTCACGGTGGTTAAGGATCTTAAAGTAAAAGGCAGCTCTTCCGCGTTGAAGATCGGCACTAAAGTGAAAGGGATCCGCCTGGTGGAAGGCGATCACAATATCGATTGCAAGATCGACGGCTTTGGCCCAATGAAGCTGAAATCCGAATTCGTGAAAAAGAGCTAAGCCTCAGCGGACGATAACGCATCCGCGCATAAAGCGGCGCAGCGTTAGCCGCTTCGCCGCTTTACGGATGTTAGCTGAACAGCATATCAATGGCGTCGCACTGCGCTTCATTCAAGGCGCCGCCGCTATTGCGCGACAGCGGCGTCATATAGCCAAATTTACGTGACACCGCCGTTTTGATGGCGCTAACGAAATCATCGCCAACGCTGTAAATCGCCATCAGTTTGCCGATGCGCTGCTGAAACTGGCTAAGCGCGGCAAGATCGCCTGCGCGCCAGGCGTGCATCGCTTCGGCAAACATGGCAGGCACCAGATTATTCAGTCCGCAGATGACGCCAGCCCCGCCCGCCAGCAGATTGGGCAGCAGATATTCATCGTAGCCGGAGAGCACAGCGAAGTCGTCACGCACTTTTTTCGTCTCTTCGATTAATGAACGGTTATGGGAAAGACAGTCCGTCGTATCCTTTATGCCGATGAAGCGAGGCAGTTCCGCAGCCAGCTCCGCCACCAGCGCGGCGTCCAAATCGCAGCCGGTGCGCGCCGGGAAATTATAGGCGAACCACTTGCCGCCCAGCTCGCTGTCCAGCTGGCGGTAATAACTTAACAGCTGCCGGCGGGTTTGCCCGTAATACCATGGCGGTAATACCATCACGGCGTCATAGCCGCTTTCCCACGCCAGATGCGCCAGCTCCACCATATCGGCGCGGCAGGTGCTGGAGACATTCGCCACCATACTTAAACGCGACATCCGGCGCGCTTCACGCAGCAGCAGCTTGCGCTCCTCCTGTGACAGGGACGCGAATTCGCCAATGCTGCCCATTAACAACAACGTATCGATTCCAGAGGCGTCCAGACGGGCGAAATGCTGCCCCAGCGCGTCAAAATCGATGCGGTTATCCTGCGTAAAAGGCGTAACCGAAGGGCACCAGACGCCGGAAAATTCAGGTTGCGATCCCATACTCATTCTCCCAATGAAAATGAAACATTGTTTTAACTTAATCGCCTTTACGGGCTGATGTCACAGCGAGCAGCACAATAATCCAACCGCGATCGCAATTTTCATCTTTAATTATTACGCGCCTGAGCGATCCGTAGCGACAGCACGCGCATTACCCTGTTTCGTCGGGAACCTGTTTTCCGGCAGTAAGAATAAATAGTCTGACCGCCTTGCTAAACTGCCCGCAGCCCTCATATATCGCAGGAACCCGCCTCGCAAAAGCACAATTTCATCTGCGGTAAAACGTGAAAACGGTACGCTTTGCGCCAGGTTTATTGCTAACGTTACTGATATCGCTAACAAGGATGGAATGATGACTGACGATCGGCTTAATGAATTAAGCATCCTTACCGGGCAGCTATTGCTGCGGCATCACGCGACGGTAACGACCGCTGAATCCTGTACCGGCGGCTGGATTGCCAAAGTGTTGACCGACGTGCCCGGCAGCTCCGCCTGGTTTGAACGCGCGTTTATCACCTACAGTAATGAGGCGAAGCAGCAGATGGTGGGCGTCGCCGAAACCAGCCTGCAACAGTGGGGCGCGGTCAGCGAACAGGTGGTAAAAGAGATGGCCGCCGGCGCGTTAAAAGAGGCTAACGCCGACTTCGCCATTGCGGTCAGTGGCATCGCCGGACCGGATGGTGGCAGCGCCGACAAACCGGTGGGCACAGTCTGGTTCGGCTTCGCCACAAGCGCCGGTCAGCGGGTGGCGAAACGCCATATTTTTCAGGGAGATCGCGATGCAGTGCGGCGGCAAACCGTGGCGCTGGCGCTGCAAACGCTGCATGATGATTTTCTCAAAAATTTGACTTGATACTGTATGATTATACAGTATAATTACTCTCCAACGAACGAGAGCATTGTCCACTCCGGTGGCGTGCTTTACCCCTGCATGATTAGGAGTAAAAATGGCTATTGACGAAAACAAGCAAAAGGCTCTGGCTGCAGCGCTGGGCCAAATTGAGAAGCAATTTGGTAAAGGCTCCATCATGCGCCTGGGTGAAGACCGCTCAATGGATGTGGAAACCATCTCGACCGGTTCACTTTCGCTTGATATCGCCCTTGGCGCTGGCGGCCTGCCGATGGGCCGTATTGTTGAGATTTACGGGCCAGAGTCTTCGGGTAAAACCACGCTGACTCTGCAGGTGATCGCCGCCGCGCAGCGTAAAGGCAAAACCTGTGCCTTTATCGACGCTGAACATGCGCTCGATCCGGTTTACGCCAAGAAACTGGGCGTTGATATCGATAACCTGCTCTGTTCTCAGCCGGATACCGGTGAGCAGGCGCTGGAAATCTGTGACGCGCTGGCGCGCTCGGGCGCGGTTGACGTGATCATCGTCGACTCCGTTGCGGCGTTGACGCCGAAAGCGGAAATCGAAGGTGAGATCGGTGACTCCCATATGGGTCTGGCCGCGCGTATGATGAGCCAGGCGATGCGTAAACTGGCGGGTAACCTGAAGCAGTCCAATACGCTGCTGATCTTTATCAACCAGATTCGTATGAAGATTGGTGTGATGTTCGGTAACCCGGAAACCACTACCGGTGGTAACGCGTTGAAGTTCTACGCATCTGTGCGTCTTGATATCCGCCGCATTGGCGCGATTAAAGAGGGCGACAACGTCGTCGGCAGCGAAACCCGCGTTAAAGTGGTGAAAAACAAAATCGCCGCGCCGTTTAAACAGGCGGAATTCCAGATCATGTATGGTGAAGGGATTAACGTCTATGGCGAACTGGTCGATCTGGGCGTGAAGCACAAGCTGATCGAAAAAGCAGGTGCCTGGTATAGCTACAATGGCGATAAAATCGGCCAGGGTAAAGCGAACGCCAGCAACTACCTGAAAGAGAACAGCGCCATCGCTAACGAGATTGAACAGAAGCTGCGCGATATGCTGCTGAACAACCCGACAGAAGAAGGCAAAGCGAATGTTTCGGCGGAAGATTATGAAGACGCCGCCAGCGAAACGAACGAAGACTTCTGATTAATACCCCGGTCAGCCCAGCTGGCCGGGGTTTTTTACGCTAAACACGCTAATTCTTTGTATCCTCCATCAATTCTCGTTACCCTCGCGTTTTATCCCAAATCTTATCTTTCAACCCTGACGGAAACGTAATGACTGACAAGCCCGCAAAACCGGTTACTTTTGCTCGCCTGCTGGATCGTGCCACGCGTATTCTGGCGATGCGCGATCACAGCGAAGCGGAGTTTCGTCGCAAAATCATGCAGACAGCCGCGCGCGCGGCGCTGCGCAATGAAGAGCAGGCTGAAGAGATCCCTGCGGAGCTGCTGGAGCAACTCGTCGCCTGGTGTTATGAACATCAGTGGCTGGACGATGTGCGTTTCGCCCAGCGTTTTGTCGTCAGCCGCAGCCGTAAAGGGTATGGCCCGCAGCGCATCCGCATGGAACTGACGCAAAAAGGCATTGGCCGCGAGCTGGCGGAAACCGCGCTGGCCGAAGCTGAGATTGACTGGTCTGCGCAGGCTTTCGACGTGGCGGAGCGTAAATTTGGCCTGCCGTTGCCGACAGAATGGAAAGAAAAGGCCAGGGTGCAACGCTATTTACAGGCGAAAGGCTTTTTTATGGAAGATATCCAGTCGATTTTCCGAAATTATAGTGATTGAATCGCGATGGGATTTTACTTCGCACTGAAGAAAATTTATCTTATTCCCACTTTTTGTTGGTAACTCTTCACGCAGCCGTGTGGAACGCCCGCCCGGTGCAAAGGGAAGAACCTTCGTTAGCGTATTCCAGGATATTTATGAGCAAGAGTACTGCTGAGATCCGTCAAACGTTTCTCGATTTTTTCCATAGCAAGGGACATCAGGTTGTTGCCAGCAGCTCCCTCGTACCTAATAACGACCCGACGTTACTGTTTACCAACGCCGGGATGAACCAGTTTAAAGATGTTTTTCTGGGGCAGGACAAGCGCAGCTACTCGCGTGCCACTACTTCCCAGCGCTGCGTACGCGCCGGCGGTAAACATAATGACCTGGAAAACGTCGGCTATACCGCGCGCCACCACACCTTCTTTGAAATGCTGGGCAATTTCAGCTTCGGCGACTATTTCAAAAAAGAGGCTATCGCCTTCGCATGGGAACTGCTGACCTCGGCGGCATGGTTTAACCTGCCGAAAGAGCGTCTGTGGGTGACCGTCTATGCGACCGATGACGAGGCGTATGATATCTGGGCCAACGATATCGGCGTGCCGCACGAACGCATTATTCGCATCGGCGACAATAAAGGCAGCGCTTACGCGTCAGATAACTTCTGGCAGATGGGCGATACCGGCCCCTGTGGTCCGTGCAGCGAAATTTTCTACGATCACGGCGACCATATTTACGGCGGCCCGCCGGGCAGCCCGGAAGAAGACGGCGATCGCTACATTGAGATCTGGAATATCGTTTTCATGCAGTTCAACCGCCAGCCTGACGGCACCATGCTGCCGCTGCCGAAGCCGTCGGTGGATACTGGCATGGGTCTGGAGCGTATCTCCGCCGTGCTGCAGCATGTGAACTCCAACTATGAAATCGACCTGTTCCAGAAGCTAATTAAAGCCGTGGCGGACGTGACCGGCGCGACCGACTTAAGCAACAAATCGCTGCGCGTGATCGCTGACCATATCCGCTCCTGCGCCTTCCTGATCGCAGACGGCGTGATCCCTTCCAATGAAAATCGGGGTTACGTGCTGCGTCGCATTATTCGTCGCGCGGTGCGTCACGGCAACATGCTGGGCGCGAAAGGCAGCTTCTTCTATAAGCTGGTCGGCCCGCTCATTGAAGTCATGGGCAGCGCCGGTGAAGATCTGCAACGTCAACAGGCACAGGTTGAGCAGATTCTGAAAAGCGAAGAGGAGCAGTTCGCCAAAACGCTGGAACGCGGGCTGGCGCTGTTGGATGAAGAGCTGGCTAACCTGCAGGGCGATACGCTGGATGGCGAAACGGTTTTCCGGCTGTATGACACCTTCGGCTTCCCGGCAGATCTGACGGCGGACGTTTGCCGTGAGCGTAATCTGAAAATCGACGAGCAGGGCTTTGAAAAGGCGATGGAGCAGCAGCGTCAGCGCGCTCGCGAAGCCAGCGGCTTCGGCGCCGACTACAGCAATGTTATTAGCATCGATTCCGCTTCGGCGTTTAAAGGTTATGACAACCTGGCGCTGAAGGCGGCGATCGCCGCCATTTACGTCAACGGTCAGCCCGCCGAAGAGATCACCGCCGGTCAGGAAGGGGTGATTGTACTGGATGAAACGCCGTTCTATGGCGAATCGGGCGGCCAGGTCGGCGATACCGGCGTGCTGAAAGGCATGAATGCCGAGTTCAGCGTCAGCGACACGCAGAAATATGGTCAGGCTATCGGACATATCGGCAAGCTCACGGCCGGTCATCTGCGCGTTGGCGATCGTCTGGATGCGCAGGTTGATGAAGCGCGCCGCGCACGCATTCGCCTGAATCACTCCGCCACGCACCTGCTGCATGCGGCGCTGCGTCAGGTATTGGGCGATCATGTCGCGCAAAAAGGCTCGCTGGTTAACGATAAATACCTGCGTTTCGATTTCTCCCATGCGGAAGCAATGAAGCCGCAGGAGATCCGCCAGGTCGAGGATATCGTCAACGCGCAAATTCGCCGCAACCTGCCTGTCGAGACCAATATCATGGATCTCGAAGAGGCGAGGGCGAAGGGCGCGATGGCGCTGTTCGGCGAGAAATATGACGCGCGCGTGCGCGTGCTGAGCATGGGCGATTTCTCTACCGAGCTCTGCGGCGGCACGCACGCCAGCCGTACCGGCGATATCGGCCTGTTCCGCATCACCTCTGAATCCGGCACCGCCGCAGGCGTGCGTCGCATCGAAGCGATTACCGGCGAAGCGGCGCTGGCGCAGGTGAATGCGCAAGCTGAACAGCTGCAGGATCTCGCGCAGCTGGTGAAAGCCAACAGCAGCAACCTGAATGAAAAAGTGCGCGCCGTGCTGGAACATACGCGCGCGCTGGAAAAAGAGCTGCAGCAGTTGAAAGATCAGCAGGCGGCTCAGGAGAGCGCCTCGTTGAGCAGCAAAGCCGTTGAAATCGGCGGCGTTAAACTGCTGGTCAGCGAGCTGAGCAATGTCGAACCGAAGCTGTTGCGCACCATGGTTGATGATTTGAAAAATCAGCTGGGTTCAGCGGTTATCGTGCTGGCTACCGTGGCGGATGGGAAGGTCTCCCTGATCGCCGGCGTAACCAAAGATCTTACCGATCGCGTGAAAGCAGGCGAACTGGTTGGCGCGGTCGCGCAGCAGGTCGGCGGCAAGGGCGGCGGTCGCCCGGATATGGCCCAGGCGGGCGGCACCGACGCTCAGGCGCTGCCTGCGGCGTTGGCCAGCGTCGAATCCTGGGTTGTCTCCAGACTGTAAGAAATAAAAAAGCAGTGCGGAAAGCGCCGCGGATTACCTCCGCTGGCGCTTTTTAATGCAATCCGTACTCTGTAATAACAAAGTCAGGTTGCGGGTAATGATTTCGGCTAAACTAACTATCAGCAGAATGTATTGGCGTGACAAGATGCTTTGATGTATTTGTCATCATCTACGTTTAGCGCTATATGATGGATAATGCCGGGGACCCGACAGGCCCGACTCTTTTAATCTTTCAAGGAGCAAAGAATGCTTATTCTAACTCGTCGAGTTGGTGAAACCCTCATGATTGGCGATGAGGTGACGGTAACGGTACTGGGCGTCAAAGGTAACCAGGTACGTATCGGCGTGAACGCGCCGAAAGAAGTCTCAGTACACCGTGAAGAAATCTATCAGCGCATTCAGGCTGAAAAGAGCCAGCCTCAGTAAGAAAGCTATACAGAATCGCGCGCCTCGCTTCTTTGCAGTGAGGCGCAATGCTTTTTCCCGCCCGATCTTTTCTCTCCCTTTTTACGTCAGTTTGTGAACTCTCCCCGGTTTCTCTGTTGATTAATCACTCTTTTTGTCGGCAAAACATGCAAATTGCGTGGCTTTTGTGCAAACGAAAATTTGTTGGGAAAAATTGTTTGACTTATAAGTCCGGGAAAGTAATATGTGCGCCACGCAGTGCCGATGAGCGGAAACAAAGTTCAGCAGCACAGTTCGCAAGAACGCGTAAGGTGAGGTGGCCGAGAGGCTGAAGGCGCTCCCCTGCTAAGGGAGTATGCGGTCAAAAGCTGCATCGAGGGTTCGAATCCCTCCCTCACCGCCATTTATTGAGATGCATCCGTAGCTCAGCTGGATAGAGTACTCGGCTACGAACCGAGCGGTCGGAGGTTCGAATCCTCCCGGATGCACCATCTCAGAGAGTGTGAAGTAAATCGATACAGTGTTAGCAGTCTGTGTCACGGTGAGTTGTTAGCACCCTGCGTTATACAAGAATTTGTAATGCATCCGTAGCTCAGCTGGATAGAGTACTCGGCTACGAACCGAGCGGTCGGAGGTTCGAATCCTCCCGGATGCACCATCTTCTCAGAAGGATTAAGGTTCTTCCCCGGTATATCTTCAGGCAGTTGCAGTTCCCCCTTGTTTTTCCGATGCATCCGTAGCTCAGCTGGATAGAGTACTCGGCTACGAACCGAGCGGTCGGAGGTTCGAATCCTCCCGGATGCACCATCTTCTCTACCCACCTGTTTTTTTATCTTCCTGATTATTTCTCTTTGTTCTCCGGTTTAGTTTTCTCCGTTATCCCGTTTATTGCCCCGTTTATATCTTTGTCGTTATCGCCTGTTTTGATCGCCCGCCAGCATTCCCTGTGTGCCGCTAACTCTCTGACCTTTTTCTGATTCCTGAATTCTTCAATAGATTCAAAGCATTTGCTGTTCATTGCTACCGGCGACAATCCGCACACTTTACGTTAAAGTAAAGGTGCGTTTATTCATTGCCGGGAGAAGGTATGTACGATCGTTATGACGGACTGATTTTCGATATGGACGGTACTATTCTGGATACCGAACAGACGCATCGTCAGGCGTGGGCGCACGTGCTGGGGCGCTATGGCCTGTCGTTTGACGAGCAGGCGATGATCGGCCTCAACGGTTCGCCAACCTGGCGCGTGGCGCAGTTTATCATTGACGGCCATCAGGCCGATCTCGATCCCCACCAGCTGGCGGCGGAGAAAACCGCAGCGGTTAAAACCATGCTGTTCGACAGCGTGCGCCCGCTGCCGCTGATTGAGGTGGTCAAAGCGTATCATGGCCGCACGCCTATGGCGCTCGGCACCGGCAGTGAACGCGCCATGGCCGAGGCGTTATTACAGCATTTACAGCTGCGTCACTATTTCGACGCGATCGTCGGCGCAGATGATGTGAAACGCCATAAGCCCGAACCTGATACTTTTCTGCAGTGCGCCGCGCTGATGGGCGTGCCGCCGCAAAAATGCGTGGTGTTTGAAGATGCCGATTTCGGCCTTCTGGCCGCGCGCGCCGCCGGCATGGATGCGGTGGATGTCCGTTTATTGTGAATGACCTCCTGGGATACGGCTCGTTATTCACCAGCAGTTTTTTGAGCGCTACGCTGCTTCCGGGCAGCTCTGAATTATTGTTGGTTACGCTGTTACTGGCCGGGAAGATGCCGGCATTAGGGTTGGTTTTTGTCGCAGCCGTGGGGAATACGCTCGGCGGATTAACAAACGTGGTTATTGGTCGCCTGCTGCCGCAAAAGCAGGGGCGATGGCATGACACAGCAATGGCGTGGTTGCGTCGGTTGGGTCCTGCAGCACTGCTGTTCAGCTGGCTACCGCTGATTGGCGATGTGTTGTGCGTTCTGGCCGGTTGGTTGCGTTTCTCATGGCTACCGGTAGTGCTGTTTCTGACTATCGGGAAAACCCTGCGTTACGTGGTGGTCGCGACTGCAACTTTACAGGGCATGGCGTGGTGGCATTGATTCACATGGAATCGGGGCTACGGTTAACATTATGCTGAACAAAAATAAATTATTCTCTGAGCGGGAGGTCACTTTGATCCCGGACGTATCACAGGCGCTTTCCTGGCTGGAAGCTCACCCTGACGCCCTGAAAGGTATTGGTCGCGGCATTGAGCGTGAAACACTGCGCGTCAGGCCCGACGGCAAGCTGGCTACTACCGGCCATCCATCGCATTTTGGCGCGGCGCTGACCCATAAATGGATCACCACTGACTTTGCTGAATCGCTGCTGGAATTCATCACGCCCGTCGATCGGGATATCGATCATTTACTCGCTTTTCTGCGCGATATTCATCGTCACGTAGCGCGCGAATTGGGCGAGGAGCGTATGTGGCCCTTCAGTATGCCCTGCGTGATTGAAAACAGCGATGATATCCAGCTGGCGCAGTATGGCAGCTCGAATATCGGCCGCATGAAGACGCTCTACCGCGAAGGATTGAAAAACCGCTACGGCGCGCTGATGCAGACCATCTCCGGCGTGCATTACAACTTCTCGCTGCCGCTCTCTTTCTGGCAGGCCTGGGCGGGCGTGAAAGATGCGGAAAGCGGCAAAGAGGCGATTTCTGCCGGCTATTTGCGTCTGATCCGCAACTACTATCGCTTCGGCTGGGTGATCCCTTATCTGTTCGGCGCTTCGCCGGCGGTCTGTTCGACCTTCCTGCAAGGCAATGAGAGCAGTCTGCCCTTCGAGCGCAGCGAGCGCGGCATGCTCTGGCTGCCGTACGCAACCTCGCTGCGCCTGAGCGATTTAGGCTACACCAATAAATCGCAAAGCAGTCTGGGCATCACCTTCAACACGCTGGACGGCTATGTCCAGGCGCTGAAAAACGCCATCAAAACGCCATCTGAAGAGTACGCGCGTTTGGGCGTGAAGGATGAAGAGGGCCGCTGGCTGCAGCTGAATACCAACGTGCTGCAAATCGAAAACGAGCTGTACGCGCCGATTCGTCCTAAACGCGTGACCCGCTCCGGCGAAGCGCCCTCTGATGCGCTGGCGCGCGGCGGCATTGAATATATTGAAGTTCGTTCGCTTGATATCAATCCTTTCTCGCCGATAGGCGTCGATGAGACGCAGGTGCGCTTCCTCGATCTCTTCCTGATTTGGTGTACCCTTGCGGATGCGCCGGAGATGAGCAGCGCTGAGCTGCAGTGCGCGCGCAAGAACTGGAACCGCGTTATTCTTGAAGGACGTAAGCCCGATCAGACGATCGCTATGGGCTGTGAAGATGCGCATCTGCCGCTGACGGAAGTGGGCAAAGCGCTGTTCGCCGACCTCAGCCGCGTGGCGGAGGTGCTCGATCGACAGTCTGACGGCACGGAATATCAGGAAGTGTGCGATCGTCTGGTCGCCTGTTTTGACGATCCTGCGCTAACCTATTCCGCACGTATTCTGCAGGCGATGCTGGATAACGGCATCAGCGGCACCGGCCTGGCGCTTTCAGAGCAGTATCGTCAGATGCTGACGGAAGAACCGTTAGAAGTGCTGAAGCCGGAAGATTTTACTCAGGAAGCGCTACGCTCGCGCAATGCGCAACAGGCGCTGGAAGCGGCGGATACGCTCAGCTTCGAAGCGTTTCTGGCGGGTAAAAAGGGCTAGAAAAGAAAAAGGCCACATCAATGTGGCCAAATTAACATCTCTGTTGTCAGGGATGATGATAACAAATGCGCGTCTTTCATATATTCAGACGCACGGCGAAGACAAAAGTTTCATCGTTCACAAAAAAATTTTTAGCTGAGGTAACAATATGCCATTGCTGGACAGTTTTACCGTCGACCATACGCGTATGGCCGCACCGGCGGTACGCGTAGCAAAAACTATGAATACGCCCCATGGCGATACCATCACTGTATTCGATCTGCGCTTCTGCGTGCCGAATAAAGAAGTGATGCCTGAGCGCGGCATCCATACGCTGGAACATCTGTTCGCAGGCTTTATGCGTAACCACCTGAACGGCGACGGCGTGGAAATTATCGATATCTCTCCGATGGGCTGCCGCACCGGTTTCTACATGAGTTTGATCGGCACGCCGGCGGAACAGCGCGTGGCGGACGCCTGGAAAGCGGCGATGAATGATGTGCTGAAAGTGCAGGAACAGAACCAGATCCCGGAACTGAACGAATATCAGTGCGGCACTTACCAGATGCATTCGCTGGACGAGGCGAAAGATATCGCTCGTCACATCATCGAGCATGATGTGCGCGTCAATCACAACGACGAGCTGGCGCTGCCGAAAGATAAGTTGAAAGAGCTGGAAATTCACTGAGTGTGAAGCTAAAAAAGGCCGCGAGAGCGGCCTTTTTTATTGGGCGGGCATCAGGAATTGACGGTGGATTTCAGCGGTTGCTGCGGCGTAATCCGCACCTGTTTCACCATATTGTCCTGCACATCGAGAATGTCGACATCGTAGTTTTCTACCTGAATGCGCGTGCCGGCCTGCGGAATCTCTTCCAGTTCCTCCAGCAGCATGCCGTTAATGGTGCGCGCCTCTTCCTGCGGCAGATGCCAGTTAAAGGCTTTATTAATTTCGCGCACGTTGGCGCTGCCTTCAATCAGCACCGAGCCGTCGCTCTGCGGCATGACCTCTTCCGCCAGAGAAGGGGACATCGAGGTGGTAAAGTCGCCGACGATCTCTTCCAGAATATCCTCGATGGTGACCAGACCTTTGATATCGCCATACTCATCCACCACCAGGCCGACTTTCTTCTTGTTGCGCTGAAACTTCACCAGCTGCACGTTGAGCGGCGTGCCTTCCGGCACAAAGTAGATTTCATCCGCGGCGCGCAGCAGGTTCTCTTTAGTGAACTCTTTCTTCTCGGTCATCATGCGCCAGGCTTCGCGCACGCGTAGCATCGCCACCGCGTCGTCCAGCGAATCGCGGAACAGCACGATCCGGCCGTGAGGCGAATGAGAGACCTGACGCTCGATAGATTTCCAGTCATCGTTGATGTTGATGCCAACGATCTCATTGCGCGGCACCATGATGTCATCAACGTTGACCTTCTCTAAATCAAGCACCGAGAGCAACATATCCTGATGGCGACGCGACATCAGTGAACGCGACTCGTAGACGATGGTGCGCAGCTCATCCTTGCTTAGCGCGGCGCTGATCGCCCCGTCGGACTTAATGCCGACCATGCGCATCAGCAGGCGCGTAATGGTGTTCAGCAGCCACACCAGCGGCATCATCACGATCTGCAGCGGGCCCAGCAGCAGACTGCTGGGATAGGCGACCTTCTCCGGGTAGAGCGCAGCCACGGTTTTCGGCAATACTTCGGCGAAAATCAGCACGGCGAAAGTCAATATGCCGGTGGCGATAGCAACGCCCGCATCGCCATACATACGCATGCCGACGATAGTGGCCAGCGCGGAGGCGAGAATGTTGACCAGGTTGTTGCCGATTAGCACCAGACTTATCAGCCGGTCAGGACGACGCAGCAGTTTTTCAACGCGGCGCGCGGCGCGATTGCCGCTGCGCGCTTTATGGCGCAGCCGGTAGCGGTTGAGGGTCATCATGCCGGTCTCGGAGCCGGAAAAGTAGGCCGAGACCAGAATCATTACAACCAGCGTAATAATCAGTGTGGTGGTTGAAACGTGTTCCAACGCGAAATCCTTGTAATTGCCAGTCAGTGGGTAAGCAGGTGTTGTAAAACACGGCTGCCGAAGTAGGACATGGTTAAGAGCAACGCGCCGCCGCAGTTAAACCAGACAACGCGGCGACCGCGCCAGCCTTCATGATAGTGTCCCCAGAGCAGAACGACATACACAAACCACGCCAGAATCGACAGCACGGCTTTATCGACATTCTCAGGCGAGAAAAGGTTTTGCATATAAAACAGGCCGGTGCAGAGCACCAGCGTCAGCAGAACGACGCCGACCTGCGTGATATGAAACATTTTTCGCTCGATGGTCATCAGCGGCGGCATCTCGCTGCTGAACGCCAGCCGTTTGTTTTTCAGCTGGTAGTCGATCCACGCCAGCTGCAACGCATACAGCGCGGCGATAATCAGCGTGGCGTAGGCGAACAGCGCCAGGCCGATATGGATCATCATACCGGGCGTCGCTTCCAGATGCGTGATAAACGCGTTCGGCACAAAGGTGGCGAAGGCGAGATTGATCAGCGCAAAGCTGTAGACGATCGGCAGTAGCAGCCAACCGCGATTTCGCGAAGCGACGATAGTCATAATGATGCAGATCAGCAGGCTGACCAGCGAACCGATATTCAGCAGGCTGAGGTTCTGACCGCCATTGACAAAGATGCGTTGCTGCAGCGCCACCGCGTGAGCGGCCAGCGCCAGCGTCGCGGAAAGCACGGCCATGCGTCGCCAGGCGCCGTTATTCCGCAGCAGGCTGGGAACGATTAACGCAAGGCTAAATGAGTAGGCAAAGAGCGCCAGAATCGCAAAAGCAGACATAGAATGTGGTCAAGTATCGGGAAGATGAAGAAAAACGCAGTATAGCGCCAGCCTGAGTTTGCTCCAAACGTTCTCACTGTCGATTGCAGAGATCGCCAATGCTTCGTGTTATAATCCGCCCCATTGTGTCGCCCAGGCGGCTCTGTTTTATCGTGAGCGAGAGACAATGTTTGATAATTTAACCGATCGATTGTCGCAAACCCTGCGCAATATCAGCGGCCGCGGAAGGCTGACAGAAGAGAACATTAAAGAAACTCTGCGTGAAGTGCGCATGGCGCTGCTTGAGGCGGACGTCGCGCTGCCGGTGGTGCGCGAGTTCATTAACCGCGTCAAAGAGCGCGCGGTAGGGCATGAAGTCAACAAGAGCCTGACGCCGGGTCAGGAATTTGTCAAAATCGTGCGCAACGAGCTGGTGGAAGCGATGGGGTCGGAAAACCACGCGCTCAATCTGGCCGCACAGCCGCCGGCCGTAGTGCTGATGGCTGGTTTGCAGGGCGCCGGTAAAACCACCAGCGTCGGCAAGCTCGGCAAGTTCCTGCGCGAAAAGCACAAGAAAAAGGTGCTGGTGGTTTCCGCAGACGTCTATCGCCCGGCGGCGATCAAACAGCTGGAGACGCTGGCGCAGCAGGTGGGTGTCGATTTTTGTCCCTCCGACCTCAGCCAGAAACCGGTCGATATCGTTAACCACGCGCTGAAAGAAGCGAAGCTGAAATTCTACGATGTGCTGCTGGTGGATACCGCCGGTCGTTTGCACGTCGATGAAGCGATGATGGACGAGATCAAACAGGTTCACGCCGCGATCAATCCGGTGGAAACCCTGTTCGTCGTCGACGCCATGACCGGTCAGGATGCGGCGAACACCGCGAAAGCCTTTAATGAAGCGCTGCCGTTAACCGGCGTGATCCTGACGAAAGTCGACGGCGACGCCCGAGGCGGCGCGGCGCTTTCTATTCGCCATATCACCGGCAAGCCGATCAAGTTTATGGGCGTCGGCGAGAAAACCGAGGCGCTGGAGCCGTTTTATCCCGATCGTCTCGCGTCGCGTATCCTCGGCATGGGCGACGTGCTGTCGCTGATCGAAGATATCGAAAGCAAAGTCGACCGCGCGCAGGCTGAGAAGCTGGCGAACAAGCTGAAGAAAGGCGACGGCTTCGATCTGAACGACTTCCTGGAGCAGCTGAAGCAGATGCGCAACATGGGCGGCATGGCGAGCCTGATGGGCAAGCTGCCCGGCATGGGCCAGCTGCCGGACAACGTGAAGTCGCAAATGGATGACAAAGTGCTGGTGCGCATGGAGGCGATGATCAACTCCATGACGCGCAAAGAGCGTGAAAAGCCTGAGATTATCAAGGGTTCGCGCAAGCGTCGCATCGCCGCAGGCTCCGGCATGCAGGTGCAGGATGTGAACCGCATGCTGAAGCAATTTGACGATATGCAGCGCATGATGAAGAAGATGAAGAAGGGCGGCATGGCGAAAATGCTGCGTGGAATGAAGGGCATGATGCCGCCGGGCTTCCCGGGGCGTTAAGCCGTTGCATTGAAAAGTCTGAAGGGTTGCTCAGTTTCGATTGCTTTTTGCGCCAAAATGAGTAAAATTTTCGGGCTTTTTATACGACACCCGGGCCCCGTTCCTCGATGGGGCCCGGTTGTTTTATTAACTGAAGAGGATGTTATGGTAACAATTCGTTTGGCACGTCACGGCGCGAAAAAGCGTCCGTTCTATCAGGTTGTCGTTACTGACAGCCGCAACGCACGCAATGGTCGTTTCATTGAGCGCGTAGGCTTCTTCAACCCGATCGCATCTGGTCAGGCTGAAACTCTGCGTCTGGATCTGGACCGCATTGAACACTGGGTTGGCCAGGGTGCAACGCTGTCAGATCGCGTTAACGCGCTGATCAAAGAAGCTAAAAAAGCAGCTTAATCTGTCACGGTGGTTAGCATGAGCAAACAACTCGCCACACAGCCTCCCGTCAATCCAGTTACGCTGGGCAAAATGGGAGCCGCCTACGGCATTCGGGGTTGGCTCAAAGTGTTTTCATCCACCGAAGACGCCGACAGCATTTTTGACTATCAGCCCTGGTTCATTCAGCGCGCCGGCAAATGGCAGCAGATTGAGCTGGAAGGCTGGAAGCACCACAATCAGGACATGATCATCAAAGTCAAAGGCATTGACGATCGTGATGCGGCGGCGCAGTTGACCAACTGTGAAATTTTGGTCGACGCCACGCAGTTGCCAGCGCTGGAAGAGGGTGATTACTACTGGAAAGACCTGATGGGTTGCAAGGTAGTTACCGTCGACGGCTATGAGATGGGCAAAGTCATTGATTTGATGGAAACCGGCTCAAACGACGTACTGGTCGTGAAGGCAAACCTGAAAGATGCGTTCGGTGTGAAAGAGCGGTTAATTCCGTTTCTTGATGAACAGGTTATCAAGAAAGTCGATCTCACTACCGGCACCATTGAAGTAGATTGGGATCCTGGTTTTTGACCTCCGAACAAAACGGTAATACAACGGCGCGCGCTATGTGGATTGGTGTTATTAGCCTGTTTCCAGAGATGTTTCGCGCAATTACCGATTACGGGGTAACTGGCCGGGCAGTAAAAAACGGCCTGCTCAGCGTTCAGAGCTGGAGTCCACGTGACTTCACTCATGACCGGCATCGCACCGTAGACGATCGTCCATACGGCGGCGGTCCGGGAATGCTGATGATGGTGCAACCCTTACGGGACGCCATCCACGCAGCGAAAGCGGCGGCGGGAGAGGGCGCTAAGGTGATTTATCTGTCACCTCAGGGACGCAAACTCGATCAGAACGGGGTTTGCGAACTGGCGACGCAGCAGAAGTTAATTCTGGTTTGCGGACGCTATGAAGGGATCGACGAGCGCGTGATTCAGACCGAAATCGATGAAGAATGGTCGATCGGCGATTACGTTCTCAGCGGTGGCGAACTGCCAGCAATGACCTTGATTGATTCAGTGGCCCGGTTTATACCTGGCGTGCTGGGCAAACAGGCGTCGGCCGACGAAGATTCGTTTTCGGAAGGTTTGCTGGATTGTCCGCACTATACCCGACCTGAAGTGTTAGAAGGCCTGGAGGTTCCGTCAGTATTGCTGTCGGGCAACCATGCTGAAATTCGCCGCTGGCGCCTGAAACAGTCGCTTGGCCGTACCTGGCTTAGAAGACCTGAACTTCTGGAAAACCTGGCTCTGACTGAAGAGCAAGCAAAGTTGCTCAGCGAATTCCAGCGTGAATTCAATGCGCAACAAAACGATGATGCGGAAGGTTAATCTTCCGGTACGATCAGTTTACCCAGGATAAGAGATTTAATTATGAGCAACATTATCAAGCAAATTGAACAAGAGCAGATGAAGCAGGACGTACCTTCTTTCCGTCCGGGTGATTCCGTGGAAGTGAAAGTATGGGTCGTTGAAGGTTCTAAAAAGCGTCTGCAGGCATTCGAGGGCGTGGTTATCGCTATTCGTAACCGCGGTCTGCACTCTGCATTCACTGTTCGCAAAATTTCCAACGGCGAAGGCGTTGAGCGTGTATTCCAGACTCACTCTCCGGTCGTTGACAGCATCACTGTGAAACGTCGTGGTGCCGTGCGTAAAGCGAAACTGTACTACCTGCGTGAGCGTACTGGTAAAGCAGCTCGTATCAAAGAGCGTCTTGGCTAAGTATTCGCGCAAGCGACATCTTAAAGTTAATAGCAATAAAGGGGTTGGCATTTGCCAGCCCCTTTTTTATATCCGCAGCGCGCCATTTCTGTTAAGGCGACCGGCTCTGCTCCTGCTGGCGAACGTCAGAGCGCCCGGCAACATCTGAGATTGCTGCCCGCCTTCATCTTCCCGGTTTATTCGCAATAAAGTCTTCCCGGCGCAGATGATATATCGCCGCCATCACTGGCCCATCCGCCAGAACAATCAGGCCATAGCGCAGATCGATAAAGTGCGCGCCGCAGCTCAGGGCCACGGCGCGGCTGGCATAGTTGTTTTCCGCCGCGAGAATTTCAATCGTCTCAACGTTGTGACATAGAAATCCTTCCTGCGCCAGCTGTAACACCGCCTGACGCGCCACGCCTTTACGCTGCTCTTTTTTACGTACCCAGTAGCCAATGGCGCTGAGCTCCGCCTGATTTTGCGCATAGCGAATACCCGCGGCGCCCAGAAAACGATGGTCGTCGGCGGCAAAAATGCCCATCTCATTGGCCTCGCCTTTTTCCCGCTGCCGGTCGAGCCAGCTGAACCACTCCGCCGCTTCTTGCGGCTGGTAGTCTTTATGCGCCCAAACCATCCAGGGCTGTAGCTGGGCAAGCGATTCATTTACCGCCTCAGCGTAATCAGCCGCATCGGAAGCCTGCATCGGACGTAGATAAATTTCCATGTCATCTCCATAACGGATCGTCTGCGCCAGGATTGATCGCGCAGGGAGCGTTATAAGGTTCTGTTGTACAGGGTATTGTTGCTTACTTTTGACGCGCTCGCTGCAATCAAGCATCATTTTTGCGATGTAGAGGAAGTTGTTGGTGTAAATAAATAATTACACATAAATCCTGTAGATTCGAATGCTGCTTTAATATTTTAGTGATTTAAAACAGTTAGTTATGCAGCATTTATGTGCGAGAGAGTTTTTTGATGGTAAAAATTATGTACACACTGGTGCTCATCTGTATTTCCTGTGTTACATTACCGACCTCACCGCAATGACGAAAAAACTCTGGACGAGACGAGGATCGCAAAATGCAGAAAGACGTGTTGAACAATGTTCATATCGCAGAAGAACAGGTTTTGATCACGCCGGCGCAGCTGAAACAAAAGTTTCCGCTGAACGAGCAGCTGGAGGCGCAGGTTAGCGCCTCGCGTCAAACCATCGCCGATATCATTGCCGGACGGGATCATCGACTGCTGGTCGTCTGCGGTCCTTGCTCTGTTCACGATCCTGAAGCGGCCCTCGTCTATGCGCGCCGCCTGAAAAATCTTTCCGAGCAGCTGAAGGATCGGCTCTATATCGTCATGCGCGTCTATTTTGAAAAGCCTCGTACCACGGTGGGTTGGAAGGGATTGATCAACGATCCTTTTATGGATAACTCGTTTGACGTCGAGGCGGGCCTGCACATTGCGCGTCAGCTGCTGGTGAACCTGGTGGAAATGGGGCTGCCGTTGGCGACGGAAGCGCTCGATCCTAACTCGCCGCAGTATCTGGGCGATCTGTTCAGCTGGTCCGCCATCGGCGCGCGTACGACAGAGTCGCAAACCCACCGTGAAATGGCTTCCGGTCTTTCAATGCCGGTAGGCTTTAAAAACGGCACTGACGGCAGCCTGGGCACCGCGATTAACGCAATGCGCGCCGCGGCGATGCCGCACCGCTTTGTCGGCATTAATCAGACCGGCCAGGTCTGCCTGTTGCAGACGCAGGGCAATCCTGACGGCCATGTCATTTTGCGCGGCGGCAAGGCACCAAACTACAGCCCGGCTGACGTGGAACAGTGCGAAAAAGAGATGGTGAAAGCGGGACTCCGTCCGGCGCTGATGATAGATTGCAGCCATGGCAACTCAAACAAAGATTACCGTCGCCAGCCTGGGGTCGCTGAATCCGCCGTCGCGCAGATCAGAGACGGTAACCGTTCTATTATCGGCCTGATGCTGGAAAGCAACCTCAACGAGGGCAACCAGTCTTCAGAACAGCCGCGCAGCGCTATGCAGTATGGCGTGTCGGTTACCGACGCCTGCATTAGCTGGGAAAGCACCGAACAGCTGCTGCGCACTGTTCATCAGGATTTAAACGGCGTGCTGGCGGCGCGCGTGTCACAGGAGCAATAAGAGAAGATGGTGGCTGAACTGACCGCGCTGCGCGATAAGATTGATGAAGTGGATAAAGGGCTATTGGAGCTGCTGGCGAAAAGACTGGAATTGGTAGCCGAAGTCGGCGAAGTCAAAAGCCGCTATGGCCTGCCGATCTATGTGCCGGAACGCGAGGCCTCTATGCTGGCTTCCCGTCGTAAAGAGGCCGAAGCGCTCGGCGTTCCGCCCGATCTGATCGAAGACGTGTTGCGCCGCGTGATGCGTGAATCCTACTCCAGCGAGAACGATAAAGGCTTTAAAACACTCTGTCCTGACCTGCGTCCGATTGTTATCGTCGGCGGGAAAGGGCGTATGGGCCAGCTATTTGAAAAGATGCTTACGCTCTCCGGCTATCAGGTGAAAGTGCTGGATAAAGAGGAGTGGTCGCAAGCGCCTGCGCTGCTGGCGGATGCGGGCATGGTTATCGTCAGCGTGCCGATTCATTTGACGGAGCAGGTGATCGCTCAGCTGCCGCCTCTGCCGCATGATTGTATTCTGGTGGATATCGCCTCGGTGAAAAACCGTCCGCTGCAGGCGATGCTGGCAGCGCACGCCGGTCCGGTGCTGGGACTGCATCCGATGTTCGGCCCGGACAGCGGCAGCCTGGCAAAGCAGGTGGTGGTCTGGTGCGACGGTCGGCAGCCGGAAGCTTATCAATGGTTCCTGGAACAAATTCAGGTCTGGGGCGCGCGCCTTCATCGCATCAGCGCGGTAGAGCACGATCAAAACATGGCGTTTATTCAGGCGCTGCGTCATTTCGCCACGTTCGCTTATGGCCTGCATCTGGCTGAAGAAAATGTGCAGCTGGAGCAGCTGCTGGCGCTATCGTCACCGATCTATCGTCTGGAGCTGGCGATGGTGGGGAGATTATTTGCGCAGGATCCGCAGCTTTACGCTGACATTATTATGTCTTCGGAAAGCAATCTGGCGCTGATTAAGCGCTATTACCAGCGTTTCGGCGAGGCGATTTCCCTGCTGGAGCAGAGCGATAAACAAGGCTTTATCGACAGCTTCCGTAAAGTTGAGCAGTGGTTCGGCGATTATGCGCCGCGCTTTATGCGCGAGAGCGGTACGCTGTTGCGCTCGGCGAACGATAATCGGGTATAAGCGCGCCAGAAATAAGAGTGCCCGTCTCAGGACGGGCTTTTACGTATCATGCCTGCGGCGGCTGACCGTTCGACGCGGTGATGCCGCCGTCTACCGGCAGATTGACGCCGGTAATGTAACGGGCGTCGTCGCTGGCGATAAAGGCGATGGCGGCGGCAAGCTCTTCCGCCTGGCCCGGTCGGCCCAACGCGATGCGCTCATTGAATTTCGCCATCAGCTGCGCGTCATCCATCATTTCCGCCGTCATATCGGTGATGGTCAACCCAGGGCAAATCGCGTTGACGCGTACGCCATCCTTACCGTAATCCATCGCCAGCGAGCGGGTAAAGTTCGTAATGGCGCCCTTGGCGGCATTATAAATGCTCATGCCCCAGTCGCCGCCCAGCCCCGAAACCGAGGAGATATTCACAATGTTGCCGCCGCTTTTCAACAGCGCGGGCATAAACGCGCGAGTGCAGTAGAAAACACCATCCAGATCGGTCGACATTACCTTACGCCAGTCTTCATCGCTGGCCTGATGAATTTTTCCTGATGTATTCACGCCGGCATTATTAATCAGAACATCCGCACGGCCGTAATGTTGCAACACCTGCTCGGCCAGCGCTTCCACTTCTTCTTTTTGTGATACATCCGCGACGACCACCAGATGGTCACCAGCTTTCAACCGGGCAAATGTGCTGTTCAGCTTTTCCCGGGTACGGCCAACCAGCACCACGTTTGCGCCTTCTTCGGCGAAGCGCTGCGCGCTTGCCGCGCCGATACCTGAGCCTGCGCCAGTCACAACCACAACCTTATTACTGAAACGTTCCATTATGCCTCCTTATAGATGCCGACTCGCTAACCCCAATGATTAGAAGCTTATTAAGCCTGGCATACCGGCGGCGTGGATCGGCAGTAAAGGGTGAATGTTACGATAATCCTATGTTTATTCAGGATTATTAAATTTTAAGAAATATTAATAGCGGCGAGTGGGCCGCCAGCGTGGAAGTATCTCAGCGTAATTTTAACGCCAGCCCTGACGGGCTGACGTTTCGTTTTACTGCGGATCGACAGGGACGACGTTTTCGCCCGGATAGCAGCCCAGCACCTTTAACGAACGGGTGATGGCGCGCAGCTCCTGCAGAGCCTGCTGCATCTGCGACGTGCGCAGGTTGCCCTGCACGTCCAGATAAAACATCTCTTCCCAGGGGTTGCCGTTAATCGGACGCGACTCGAGTTTACTCATAATCAGGTTGTGCTGACGCAATACCAACAAGGCTTCAACCAGCGCGCCGGATTGCTGACCGGTAGCCATAATCAACGTGGTTTTAGCCGGAACCTGCTCTGATACGTCGACAGGCTTACGCGCCAGGATAATAAAGCGGGTAATGTTCTGCTGCTGATTTGCCAGATTACGTTCCAGCACCTGCAGATGATAGAGCGCGCCGCCCGCCTCGCTGCCCAGCGCGGCGGCCTTCGGCGACTTAAGCGCCGCTACTTTTTCCATCGCCGCCGCGGTGCTTTCGGTATATTCAATCTTCCAGTGCGGGAAGCGATTAATGAACTGGCTGCACTGCTGGAAAGGCTGGGGATGACTGTAAACCGTTTCGATCTGTCCGAGGTCGGTAGAACCGGTCACCAGCACGCAGTGATCGATAGGCACCGTCATTTCGCCAACAATAGAAAGGCTGGTCTGTTGCAGCAAATCGTAAACTTCGTTGATCGAACCGGAGCTGGTGTTCTCGATAGGCAGTACCGCGTAATCCGCCTGGCCGCTCTCGACTTCCAGAATAATATCGTGAAACTTCTGGCAGCCGCTTTCAATCACATGGGTAAAATGACGAGCGCCATATTTGCGCGCCGCCAGATGCGAATAGGAGCCTTTCGGGCCAAGGAACGCGATGCGCGCCGACTGCTGATTGGTTTGGTTAAGATGTTTTTGCAGTAGGGCCTGTTGGGTAAGTACGGAATCTTCAATAATCAGCTGGAACAGGCGGGTGATGAAATGCGCGTCGAGCTGGTGGGACTGGCCGAGGATGATCAGACGCTCCAGAAGATCGCGTTCACGGTCGATATCGCGTATGGGCCGATGAGTGGCCATTTTCGCTTTTGCGACTTCAATAGCCAGCGTCCGCCGCTCAGAGAGCAGCCCCAGCAATTTTTCATCAATGGCGCTGATCTTATCGCGCAGGGCCAGTAACGGATTTTCCGATGTCATAGCTTTACCTGTCAGATGTCCATAATAAAAAAGCCTCCCGATTGGGAGGCTTTACAGTTCGTCTTCGCTTTCTTTTTCCTGCGACGAAACGCCTCCCGATCAGGGGAAGGTAAAAAAGAAAGCGAAGAAAAACGTCGGGTTCATAGCAGGGCCTGTTTCTGGTGGATGCGATTAAAGTAACCGCAGCGTTTTGTTACTGTCAATAAAAAACGCGCCAACAGGCGCGTCCTATGGGAAATGCGCCCGCCGTTAGGCGAGCGCCTGCTAATCATTCTTCGCTTCATTCTTCGCTTTCAGGCGTTAAATCCTTCACGCTGACGGCGGCGCGGCGCGCTTCGCCTTTGTGTTGCACCTTATTCAGCTGACGCTCCAGTTTATTTATCAGTTCATTAATGGCGGCATACATATCTTCATGCGTGGCGCTGGCAATCAGCGGGCCATTAGGCGTATTGATAGTGGCGTCGGCCGCATACTCTTTTGGTTCTCTCGACAACACGATATGCGGATTAATCAGGTGAGTTTGCCATTTTTCAAGCTTGGATAGACGGTCTTCGACATGCTGGCGGATAGCCGGGGTGATTTCCATTTGTTTGCTGGTAATGTTCACAATCATCAGGTTTACCTCTCTGTCATTTCCGTCGTAGTAAGTTCAGCATACCCTGTAATGAGCATATTTTTGTGATCAATGTCACATTGAGAGGTCACTTTTTGTCAAGGAAATGAAATCTGTGAGGGGTTACGGTAAATGTGCTGAATTCCCTTGTCGAACGGCTTTTCAGGTTGCACACTTGATAAGTTAACCTTCGCCAGTTCGCAAATTTTCGATGATTTTAACAGCAAAAAAGCAGCCCAAAGGCTGCTTTTTTATTGCGCAAAAAAGAATAACCGTGCGGCGTATCAGGCCTGATTAGCGGCAATAATTTTCGCCACTTTATCCGCTTCCGCGTTCAGCTGCAGTTTACGGTAGGCATTTTCCATCAGCGGCAAGGCGGTGCGCGTCGCCTGCGTATCCGGGTAATCTTTCAGCATCTGTTCAACGCGATTGACAACCGCGACATACGCCTCGCGTTTCGTGTAGAATTGCGCCACGGAAAGCTCATATTTAGCCAGACGATCTTTCAGATAGACCAGGCGCTTACGCGCATCGGTCGCATACTGGCTGTTTGGATAAGTGCGCAGCAGCTGCGAGAAGTCGCGGAAAGCGGCGCGGGCATGTTCCGGGTCGCGATCGGAGCGATCGATGCCGAAGAAGCCCTGCAGGGCGGAATCGTCTAACGCCATATCCGTCAGGCCTTTCATATACAGAACATAATCGATGTTCGAATGTGTCGGGTTCAGACGCATAAAGCGGTCAATGGCGGCCTGCGCCATCGGCAGATCGGCGTTTTTGTAGTAGGCGTAGATCAGATCCAGCTGAACTTGTTGGGCGTAAGGGCCAAATGGATAGCGGTTATCCAGTGCTTCCAGTTGCGTTATTGCGCCTTTAAAGTTACCGTCCTGCAGTTTTTGCTGAGCCGTCGCATAAAGCTCAGAAGGCGGACTGTCAGGCACTTGATCCTTAGAGCTTGAACAACCCGCAAGAGCCAGGCTCAACGTGGCTGCAGCCACCAGATATTTCATACGCGTCATGACGATTTGATTATCCTCAGAGTGTGTTATTGCGGAAGCTGTCCGTTAAGCTCCCGATAGTGACCAGGTACGATAGCACATTATATTAAACGGCATCGCCGTGAAAACCCAACGTTAACGAAGAAGCTGTTTATGGCACAACAAGTAAAACTCACCGCAACGGTTTCCGAATCGCAACTCGGACAACGCTTAGATCAGGCTTTGGCGGAATTGTTCCCTGATTATTCGCGTTCACGCATAAAAGAGTGGATTCTCGGTGGTCAGGTGAGCGTCAACGGTAATATCGCTGACAAGCCTAAGGAAAAAGTGTTGGGCGGCGAAGCCGTGGCAATACAGGCAGAGATTGAAGAAGAGACGCGCTGGGAAGCGCAGGATATCCCGCTGAATATCGTCTATGAAGATGAGCATATTCTGGTCATCAACAAGCCGCGCGATCTGGTGGTGCATCCGGGCGCGGGCAACCCGGACGGCACGGTGCTGAATGCGCTGCTGCATCACTATCCGGCCATCGCCGACGTGCCGCGCGCCGGTATCGTTCACCGTCTCGATAAAGACACCACCGGGCTGATGGTGGTGGCGAAAACCGTTCCGGCGCAAACGCACCTGGTCGAATCGCTCCAGCTGCGCGAAATTACGCGTGAGTATGAAGCGGTGGCAATTGGCAATATGACCGCCGGCGGTATCGTCGATGAGCCGATCAGCCGCCACTCGACCAAGCGCACCCATATGGCGGTTCATCCAATGGGCAAGCATGCCGTGACCCATTACCGCGTGATGGAGCATTTCCGCGCCCATACGCGTCTGCGCCTGCGTCTGGAAACCGGACGCACCCATCAGATCCGCGTGCATATGGCGCATATCAACCATCCGCTGGTGGGCGATCCGCTTTACGGCGGCCGTCCGCGTCCGCCGAAAGGGGCGTCCGATGCGTTTATCGCTACGCTGCGCGGTTTCGACCGTCAGGCGCTGCATGCCACTATGCTGCGTCTTTACCATCCGGTGACCGGTATTGAAATGGAATGGCATGCGCCGTTGCCGCAGGACATGGTTGATTTGATAGACGCGCTGAAAGCCGATACCGAAGCGTTTAAAGATCAGCTGGACTGGCTATGAGCGACCTGATTGTTCCCGACTGGCCCGCGCCAGCGTCCGTTCGCGCCTGCAGCACTACGCGCGCGGGCGGCGTCAGCGCAGCGCCGTGGGATTCGCTGAATCTGGGCGATCACGTCGGCGATCGTCCTGAGGACGTGCTGGCAAACCGCCATCGCCTGAAGGAGATGGCCGCTTTGCCGGCTATGCCGCACTGGCTTGAACAGGTACACGGCACCGGTGTGGCGCGTCTGGACGGGCAGCCGACGGCGACGCGTCGCGCGGACGCGGTCTGGAGCAATCAGCCTGGCGCCGTATGCGCAGTCATGACGGCGGACTGCCTGCCGGTTCTGTTCTGTTCGTTCGACGGCAAAGAAGTGGCCGCCGCCCATGCTGGCTGGCGTGGACTCTGCGCGGGCATCCTGGAAAACACCCTCAGCCAGTTTTCTGCGCCGCCGCAGGAGATTCATGTCTGGCTCGGTCCGGCAATAGGGCCAGAGGCGTTTGAAGTGGGGCCGGAAGTACGTGAAGCGTTTATGACGCGCGATCCGGCCGCTCAGCGCGCTTTCCGCGCCAGCGGAGAGAAATTTTACGCCGATCTCTGGTTGCTGGCGCGTCAGCGCTTAGCGGCGCAGGGCGTCGCCTCGATCAGCGGGGGCGGACGCTGCACGTGGCATGAATCTGCTCATTTTTTCTCCTGGCGACGCAGCGGTACTACCGGCCGTATGGCAAGTTTGATCTGGCTGATATAACCTTACGCCACAAGACGATCCAGGGTGCGCTTTTTTTCACCATAATACAGGTCAAACATCTTGAAATTCTGAGGGACGTCCTCATTTCATCTCCAGTAGCATTTTGACCTGTATTGGGAGGAATCATGCGTCTGGATCGTCTTACTAACAAATTCCAGCTTGCGCTCGCCGATGCTCAATCCCTTGCCCTTGGGCGCGACAACCAATTTATTGAACCTCTTCACTTGATGAGCGCGCTGCTCAATCAGGAAGGCGGCACCGTTCGTCCGTTACTGACGAACGCTGGCGTGGATGTCGCAGGATTACGCAACGGCGTAGAGCAGGCTATCAGTCGTCTGCCACAGGTAGAAGGCGCTGACGGCGACGTCCAGCCCTCTGCCGATCTGGTGCGAGTACTTAACCTGTGCGACAAGCTGGCGCAAAAGCGCGGCGACAACTTTATATCATCTGAATTATTTGTTCTGGCTGCCCTTGACTCACGCGGTTCGCTGGCGGATGTGCTGAAATCCGCAGGCGCGACAAACGACAAGCTGACGAAGGCTATCGAACAAATGCGTGGAGGGGAAAGCGTGAACGATCAAGGGCTGAAGATCAGCGCCAGGCACTAAAAAAATACACTATCGATCTTACCGAGCGCGCAGAGCAGGGCAAGCTTGATCCAGTTATTGGCCGTGACGAAGAGATCCGCCGGACCATTCAGGTTCTGCAACGCCGCACCAAAAACAACCCGGTATTAATCGGCGAACCCGGCGTCGGTAAAACCGCTATCGTCGAAGGGCTGGCGCAGCGTATCGTCAACGGCGAAGTGCCTGAAGGCCTGAAAGGGCGTCGGGTGCTGGCGCTGGATATGGGCGCGCTGGTGGCGGGAGCCAAATATCGCGGCGAGTTCGAAGAACGTCTGAAAGGCGTGCTGAACGATCTGGCGAAACAGGAAGGCAATGTCATTCTGTTTATCGACGAACTGCACACTATGGTCGGCGCCGGTAAGGCGGACGGCGCGATGGACGCAGGCAATATGTTGAAGCCTGCGCTGGCGCGCGGCGAACTGCACTGCGTAGGCGCTACCACGCTGGATGAGTATCGGCAGTATATTGAAAAAGATGCCGCGCTGGAGCGCCGTTTCCAGAAAGTGTTCGTCGCTGAGCCGAGCGTGGAAGATACCATCGCCATCCTGCGCGGTTTGAAAGAACGCTATGAACTGCACCACCATGTGCAGATCACCGACCCGGCGATTGTGGCGGCCGCGACCCTGTCGCATCGCTATATTGCCGATCGCCAGCTGCCGGATAAGGCGATTGATCTGATTGACGAAGCGGCGTCAAGCATTCGCCTGCAAATCGACTCTAAACCGGAGCCGCTCGATCGTCTGGAACGCCGCGTTATCCAGCTGAAGCTGGAGCAGCAGGCGTTGAAAAAAGAGTCGGACGAAGCCAGCCAGAAGCGCCTTGAAATGCTGGAAGACGAACTCAGCCAGAAAGAGCGCGAGTATGCGGAGCTGGAGGAAGAGTGGAAAGCGGAAAAAGCCTCCCTCTCCGGCACCCAAACGATCAAAGCGGAGCTGGAGCAGGCGAAAATCGCGCTGGAACAGGCGCGTCGTTCCGGCGACCTTGGCCGCATGTCTGAGCTGCAGTACGGTAAAATCCCCGAACTGGAAAAACAGCTGGCGGCAGCGACGCAATCGGAAGGTAAAACAATGCGCCTGCTGCGTAACCGTGTTACCGATGTGGAGATCGCCGACGTGCTGGCGCGCTGGACCGGTATTCCAGTGGCGCGCATGATGGAAGGCGAGCGTGAAAAACTGCTCCGTATGGAGCAGGAACTGCATCAGCGCGTTATCGGTCAGAATGAAGCGGTCGAGGCGGTATCTAACGCGATACGCCGTAGCCGCGCCGGTCTCTCCGATCCAAACCGTCCGATTGGCTCATTCCTGTTCCTGGGACCGACCGGCGTTGGTAAAACCGAGCTGTGCAAAGCGCTGGCTAATTTCCTGTTCGACAGCGACGACGCCATGGTGCGTATAGATATGTCGGAGTTTATGGAGAAACATGCCGTTTCGCGGCTGGTGGGCGCGCCTCCGGGGTACGTGGGCTATGAAGAAGGCGGTTACCTTACCGAGGCGGTGCGTCGTCGGCCTTATTCCGTGATTCTGCTGGATGAGGTGGAAAAAGCGCACCCCGATGTCTTCAACATTCTGCTTCAGGTGCTGGACGATGGCCGACTGACTGACGGGCAAGGTCGTACGGTTGACTTCCGCAATACGGTAGTGATTATGACCTCAAACCTCGGCTCCGATCTGATCCAGGAACGCTTCGGCGAGCTGGATTACGCCGCGATGAAAGATGTGGTCATGACGGTAGTCGGGCATCACTTCCGCCCGGAATTTATCAACCGTATAGATGAGGTTGTTGTCTTCCATCCGCTGGGCGAGCAGCATATCGCCTCGATAGCCAATATCCAGCTGCAGCGGCTGTACAAACGCCTGGAAGATCGCGGCTACACCGTGCATATGACGGAAGAGGCGCTGAAGCTGCTGGGTCAGAACGGTTACGACCCGGTTTATGGTGCGCGTCCGTTGAAACGCGCTATCCAGCAACAGGTGGAAAACCCGCTGGCGCAGCAAATACTGTCCGGCGCACTGGTCCCCGGCAAAACGGTGGAAATCGATGTTCGCGATGGCGTTATTGTCGCTCATCAGTAAACGTAATAAAGAAAATGGGCCGTCAGGCCCATTTTTTTGTCTTTTCATCGATGATTTGCACGCTTTTCAGACATTACGCACGAAATTTCAGCGAACGATAAAAAAGTTGAAATTAGCACTTGTCAGCCCCGAATTACTCCCTATAATGCGCCTCCATCGACACGGCACAGCGGCTTACGCCACGCGGTGTTGAGCGGTTCAGCGAAGCCTGAATCGCCGGAGAAAAACTTCTGAAAAAGGGGTTGACTCTGAAAGAGGAAAGCGTAATATACGCCACCTCGCGACAACGGCACGAAGCGCCGGTCGCACCGCTCTTTAACAATTTATCAGACAATCTGTGTGGGCACTCACAGGACGGGTATCGCAAAACACATTTGCAGTATCAAGTCTCAGAGTGAACACGTAATTCATTACGACGTTTTTCTTTGAGCATCAGACTTTAATTGAAGAGTTTGATCATGGCTCAGATTGAACGCTGGCGGCAGGCCTAACACATGCAAGTCGAACGGTAACAGGAAGCAGCTTGCTGCTTCGCTGACGAGTGGCGGACGGGTGAGTAATGTCTGGGGATCTGCCCGATGGAGGGGGATAACCACTGGAAACGGTGGCTAATACCGCATAACGTCGCAAGACCAAAGTGGGGGACCTTCGGGCCTCACACCATCGGATGAACCCAGATGGGATTAGCTAGTAGGTGGGGTAACGGCTCACCTAGGCGACGATCCCTAGCTGGTCTGAGAGGATGACCAGCCACACTGGAACTGAGACACGGTCCAGACTCCTACGGGAGGCAGCAGTGGGGAATATTGCACAATGGGCGCAAGCCTGATGCAGCCATGCCGCGTGTATGAAGAAGGCCTTCGGGTTGTAAAGTACTTTCAGCGGGGAGGAAGGGATGGTGCTTAATACGCGCCGTCATTGACGTTACCCGCAGAAGAAGCACCGGCTAACTCCGTGCCAGCAGCCGCGGTAATACGGAGGGTGCAAGCGTTAATCGGAATTACTGGGCGTAAAGCGCACGCAGGCGGTCTGTTAAGTCAGATGTGAAATCCCCGGGCTTAACCTGGGAACTGCATTTGAAACTGGCAGGCTTGAGTCTCGTAGAGGGGGGTAGAATTCCAGGTGTAGCGGTGAAATGCGTAGAGATCTGGAGGAATACCGGTGGCGAAGGCGGCCCCTGGACGAAGACTGACGCTCAGGTGCGAAAGCGTGGGGAGCAAACAGGATTAGATACCCTGGTAGTCCACGCCGTAAACGATGTCGACTTGGAGGCTGTTTCCTTGAGAAGTGGCTTCCGGAGCTAACGCGTTAAGTCGACCGCCTGGGGAGTACGGCCGCAAGGTTAAAACTCAAATGAATTGACGGGGGCCCGCACAAGCGGTGGAGCATGTGGTTTAATTCGATGCAACGCGAAGAACCTTACCTGGTCTTGACATCCACGGAATTCGGCAGAGATGCCCTAGTGCCTTCGGGAACCGTGAGACAGGTGCTGCATGGCTGTCGTCAGCTCGTGTTGTGAAATGTTGGGTTAAGTCCCGCAACGAGCGCAACCCTTATCCTTTGTTGCCAGCGCGTGATGGCGGGAACTCAAAGGAGACTGCCGGTGATAAACCGGAGGAAGGTGGGGATGACGTCAAGTCATCATGGCCCTTACGACCAGGGCTACACACGTGCTACAATGGCGCATACAAAGAGAAGCGACCTCGCGAGAGCAAGCGGACCTCATAAAGTGCGTCGTAGTCCGGATTGGAGTCTGCAACTCGACTCCATGAAGTCGGAATCGCTAGTAATCGTGGATCAGAATGCCACGGTGAATACGTTCCCGGGCCTTGTACACACCGCCCGTCACACCATGGGAGTGGGTTGCAAAAGAAGTAGGTAGCTTAACCTTCGGGAGGGCGCTTACCACTTTGTGATTCATGACTGGGGTGAAGTCGTAACAAGGTAACCGTAGGGGAACCTGCGGTTGGATCACCTCCTTACCAAGCTGATACCTTCCCGTGCAGTGCTCACACAGATTGTCTGATAGAAATTAACGAGCAGTAAAATCCCGGCAGGCTTGTAGCTCAGGTGGTTAGAGCGCACCCCTGATAAGGGTGAGGTCGGTGGTTCAAGTCCACTCAGGCCTACCAATTCCTTCCAGTACGGCGTTATGGTTCCGGCTTGCATAGTTTACTATGCTTCGCGAAACCATGCCTTGTCCTGAACGGAATTAAAGGTTAACGGTGATTTTACAGTATATCTGGGGCTATAGCTCAGCTGGGAGAGCGCCTGCTTTGCACGCAGGAGGTCAGCGGTTCGATCCCGCTTAGCTCCACCATCAACGTCAGGTTGATGACCACTCCAGAATACATTCACGAATGTATTGTGCAGTATTTGCTCTTTAACAATCCGGAACAAGCTGAAAATTTGAAAGAGCAGCTTCTTGTATAAAGAACTGTTCAGAGTCTCTCAATTTCTCGCACCATGCGGTGTCGCAAGACGCCTGCGGGTTGTGAGGTTAAGCGACCAAGCGTACACGGTGGATGCCCTGGCAGTCAGAGGCGATGAAGGACGTGCTAATCTGCGAAAAGCGCCGGTGAGGTGATATGAACCGCTATCAGCCGGCGATGTCCGAATGGGGAAACCCAGTGTGATTCGTCACACTATCGTTAAGTGAATACATAGCTTAACGAGGCGAACCGGGGGAACTGAAACATCTAAGTACCCCGAGGAAAAGAAATCAACCGAGATTCCCTGAGTAGCGGCGAGCGAACGGGGAACAGCCCAGAGCCTGAATCAGCATGTGTGTCAGTGGAAGCGTCTGGAAAGGCGCACGGTACAGGGTGACAGTCCCGTACACGAAGATGCATGTGTTGTGAGCTCGATGAGTAGGGCGGGACACGTGGTATCCTGTCTGAATATGGGGGGACCATCCTCCAAGGCTAAATACTCCTGACTGACCGATAGTGAACCAGTACCGTGAGGGAAAGGCGAAAAGAACCCCGGCGAGGGGAGTGAAAAAGAACCTGAAACCGTGTACGTACAAGCAGTGGGAGCCTTCATTTATGAGGGTGACTGCGTACCTTTTGTATAATGGGTCAGCGACTTATATTCTGTAGCAAGGTTAACCGTATAGGGGAGCCGCAGGGAAACCGAGTCTTAACCGGGCGCTCAGTTGCAGGGTATAGACCCGAAACCCGGTGATCTAGCCATGGGCAGGTTGAAGGTTGGGTAACACTAACTGGAGGACCGAACCGACTAATGTTGAAAAATTAGCGGATGACCTGTGGCTGGGGGTGAAAGGCCAATCAAACCGGGAGATAGCTGGTTCTCCCCGAAAGCTATTTAGGTAGCGCCTCGTGAATTCATCTCCGGGGGTAGAGCACTGTTTCGGCTAGGGGGCCATCCCGGCTTACCAACCCGATGCAAACTGCGAATACCGGAGAATGTTATCACGGGAGACACACGGCGGGTGCTAACGTCCGTCGTGAAGAGGGAAACAACCCAGACCGCCAGCTAAGGTCCCAAAGTCATGGTTAAGTGGGAAACGATGTGGGAAGGCCCAGACAGCCAGGATGTTGGCTTAGAAGCAGCCATCATTTAAAGAAAGCGTAATAGCTCACTGGTCGAGTCGGCCTGCGCGGAAGATGTAACGGGGCTAAACCATGCACCGAAGCTGCGGCAGCGACGCGAATGCGTTGTTGGGTAGGGGAGCGTTCTGTAAGCCTGCGAAGGTGTGCTGTGAGGCATGCTGGAGGTATCAGAAGTGCGAATGCTGACATAAGTAACGATAAAGCGGGTGAAAAGCCCGCTCGCCGGAAGACCAAGGGTTCCTGTCCAACGTTAATCGGGGCAGGGTGAGTCGACCCCTAAGGCGAGGCCGAAAGGCGTAGTCGATGGGAAACGGGTTAATATTCCCGTACTCGGTGTTACTGCGAAGGGGGACGGAGAAGGCTATGTTGGCCGGGCGACGGTTGTCCCGGTTTAAGCGTGTAGGCTGACTTTCCAGGCAAATCCGGAAGGTCAAGGCTGAGGCGTGACGACGAGGCACCACGGTGCTGAAGCAACAAATGCCCTGCTTCCAGGAAAAGCCTCTAAGCATCAGGTAACAGTGAATCGTACCCCAAACCGACACAGGTGGTCAGGTAGAGAATACCAAGGCGCTTGAGAGAACTCGGGTGAAGGAACTAGGCAAAATGGTGCCGTAACTTCGGGAGAAGGCACGCTGGCATGTAGGTGGAGGGACCCGCTCCCCGAGCCGAAGCCAGTCGAAGATACCAGCTGGCTGCAACTGTTTATTAAAAACACAGCACTGTGCAAACACGAAAGTGGACGTATACGGTGTGACGCCTGCCCGGTGCCGGAAGGTTAATTGATGGGGTTATCGCAAGAGAAGCTCCTGATCGAAGCCCCGGTAAACGGCGGCCGTAACTATAACGGTCCTAAGGTAGCGAAATTCCTTGTCGGGTAAGTTCCGACCTGCACGAATGGCGTAATGATGGCCAGGCTGTCTCCACCCGAGACTCAGTGAAATTGAACTCGCTGTGAAGATGCAGTGTACCCGCGGCAAGACGGAAAGACCCCGTGAACCTTTACTACAGCTTGACACTGAACATTGAGCCTTGATGTGCAGGATAGGTGGGAGGCTTTGAAGCGTGGACGCCAGTCTGCGTGGAGCCATCCTTGAAATACCACCCTTTAATGTTTGATGTTCTAACCTGGCGCCATAATCTGGCGTGGGGACAGTGTCTGGTGGGTAGTTTGACTGGGGCGGTCTCCTCCCAAAGTGTAACGGAGGAGTACGAAGGTCAGCTAATCACGGTCGGACATCGTGAGGTTAGTGCAATGGCATAAGCTGGCTTGACTGCGAGAGTGACGGTTCGAGCAGGTGCGAAAGCAGGTCATAGTGATCCGGTGGTTCTGAATGGAAGGGCCATCGCTCAACGGATAAAAGGTACTCCGGGGATAACAGGCTGATACCGCCCAAGAGTTCATATCGACGGCGGTGTTTGGCACCTCGATGTCGGCTCATCACATCCTGGGGCTGAAGTAGGTCCCAAGGGTATGGCTGTTCGCCATTTAAAGTGGTACGCGAGCTGGGTTTAGAACGTCGTGAGACAGTTCGGTCCCTATCTGCCGTGGGCGCTGGAAGACTGAGAGGGGTTGCTCCTAGTACGAGAGGACCGGAGTGAACGCACCGCTGGTGTTCGGGTTGTCATGCCAATGGCACTGCCCGGTAGCTAAGTGCGGAAGAGATAAGTGCTGAAAGCATCTAAGCACGAAACTTGCCTCGAGATGAGTCTTCCCTGAGACCGTGAGTCTCCTGAAGGGACGTTGAAGACGACGACGTTGATAGGCCGGGTGTGTAAGCGCAGCGATGCGTTGAGCTAACCGGTACTAATGACCCGTGAGGCTTAACCTTACAACGCCACAGGCGTTTTGGGGATGAGAGACGATTTTCAGCTTTGTTTACCGGATAAAAGAAATCTGCGGAAACGAAAGATGTTGCGCTGAAGCAAGGCGGCAAATGAGACATCAGGAAGGAGCATACAGCGGTATGTGACTGAGTGATGCGAATGCGGCCAACGCAGCAGCAGCGCGGGAGATTCGTTTCCGGCACAAAGAATTTGCCTGGCGGCAAGAGCGCGGTGGTCCCACCTGACCCCATGCCGAACTCAGAAGTGAAACGCCGCAGCGCCGATGGTAGTGTGGGGCCTCCCCATGCGAGAGTAGGGAACTGCCAGGCATCAAACAAACGACAGAGCCTCAGCGAAAGCTGAGGCTTTTTCGTATTTGAATTCTGTAGCGATAGCCGCAACAAGAGCCGATAAAAACGCGCGGCGTCGTGGATTCAGGCGCTAAAAAAGCTTTTACGCCCGATCTGCTATTTAATCTTTCCTCTGTTTTCATTTTTTAGCCGCACTTTTATTCTGCCTCTTCCATATATCTCTCATCAATCAACACGTCTGCTAAGATTTGCCTCTTAACTTCAACTTATTGATCGGCAAAGCGGATTCAATATTTCTTCTTAAAAACTTCTCTAATGCTTTCTTATTGCTAAGCATTGTTCTGGCGCCATAACCCCAGCAGCTTCACAAAAGTAGTAGCCTGAACATAAAATTTTTTCTTAACACTGCGCTTTAATGCTTTACTGACTTTTTGTCTTTTTTAGCGGCAAGGAACAACAGTGAGGCATATCTATGGCTGATGTAGTCACCAACAATAAGCGATCCGGGATCGCTAAGGCGTCAGATAAAAAGCGTATTGGCGCAATAATCGGCGCCTCCTCAGGCAATCTGGTGGAATGGTTCGATTTTTACGTTTACTCCTTCTGCTCTCTTTATTTCGCGCATATTTTCTTTCCTTCAGGAAACGCCACGACTCAGCTGGTGCAAACCGCAGGCGTGTTTGCCGCCGGTTTTTTAATGCGTCCTATCGGCGGATGGCTCTTTGGCCGCATTGGCGATCGCCACGGACGTAAAACGTCTATGCTGATTTCAGTATGTATGATGTGTTTCGGCTCGCTGATGATCGCCTGCCTGCCTGGATACGACACCTTAGGCATTTGGGCGCCAATACTGCTGCTGATGGCCAGACTTTTTCAGGGCCTGTCTGTTGGCGGAGAGTACGGCACCAGCGCGACCTATATGAGCGAAGTGGCGATAGAAGGGCGCAAGGGATATTACGCATCGTTCCAGTATGTGACGCTTATTGGCGGGCAACTGCTGGCGCTGCTTACCGTCGTGGTGCTGCAACAGCTATTGCCTCATGAGGCGTTACGTAGCTGGGGATGGCGCATTCCTTTTGGGCTGGGTGCGGTTCTGGCGATCGTGGCGCTGTTCCTGCGTCGCTCGCTGGATGAAACGACTGACGATAAAACCCGTCAGCATCAGGATGCCGGACGTCTGCGCGGGTTGTGGAAGCACCGACGCGCTTTTTTAATGGTGCTGGGTTTCACCGCTGGCGGCTCGCTTAGCTTTTATACCTTTACTACTTACATGCAGAAGTATCTGGTTAACAGTGCCGGGATGGATGCTAAAACTGCCAGCGGATTAATGACGCTGGCGTTGTTTGTTTTCATGCTGATCCAGCCGTTGATCGGCGCGCTGTCAGACAAAATCGGCCGACGTAGCTCAATGCTGATATTCAGCACTGGCGCGATGATCTGCACCGTGCCGATTCTGACGCTGCTGCAACAGGCTGAAAGCGGTTGGCTGGTCTTTATGCTGGTGATGTTGGCACTGCTGATTACCAGTTTCTATACCGCTATCAGCGGCATCGTCAAAGCTGAGATGTTTCCCCGGAAGTGCGGGCGATGGGCGTAGGGCTTTCTTATGCGGTGGCGAATGCCATCTTTGGCGGATCGGCGGAATATGTGGCGCTGTCGTTGAAGGCGGCAGGACATGAAACCCACTTTTTCTGGTATGTGTCACTAATGGGAGCGGTGGCGCTGCTGGTTTCGCTAATGCTGCATCGCAAAGGGCAGGGGATGCGGCTGTAAACTCACTGGCCGATATTCCACAGGACAAAGCCGGTCGCTGCGCCGGCGATATCCCATCCTAAATCTTTCCAACTCCAGCCGCTGCCATCCGGGCGGCTGTCATACACCTCTTTCACTGCGCCCAGGCTGAACGCGAACATTAAACCGAAGCTGTTGCTGCGGCGTGTGTTCCAGCCCTGCTGCTGACCATATTCATTGCCAGCGACGGAAAGCAGCGCAGAGGCGATAAAATGCTGCGCCTTATCCTTTCCAGTCCAGCGATCCTGCGCGGTATGGCTACAGCCAGTACAGCATAAGCAGAGTAAAAGCAGCATAATTCGCATCGTAGCTCCTGAACGGCCAGGCGCAAACAATCCGCCTGATGCTTACAGAATCCGGCTAATTAAACGATCGATACGGATACGGCGCAGGCGCCTGATCAATTTACGCACTTTTACCGGATAGTCGGCAATGCTGTCGAGATCGCGGAAGTGCTTCACCACGCTCGTATGCTGACGGATCAGCGCCAGTTCCCGATCGCGCTGATCGGCCAGCTGTTGCAACGGATCGTGAATCAGCACGGCGTTTTCCAGATCCAGCCGCCAGGCGCGCGGATTGAGGTTATTGCCGGTAATCAGCATCCATTCATCATCGACCCACATACCTTTCAGGTGATAGCTGTTATCGCCATCCTTCCACAGACGTACGGTCAGCTGGCCGTTGCCGACATAATATTGCAGTCGGCTGAGAAAGCGTCGCAAATTGATTTCATACAGATAGGGCAGGGCGCCGATAATCTTAAATGGCTGATCTTCGGGGATATAGAAATCGTTGGCCGTCTTATCGCCAACGATAATCTCTACCTCTTTGCCGTGGCGCAGCAGCCAGATAATATTGCGTACCAGAATCGCTGGCAGATTGAAATAAGGCGTACAGAGCGTCAACTTGCGTTCCGTACAGGGCATCAAATGGTAGATGGTCTTATTTAACAGGCTGCGCTTGCCAAGCCCGACCAGCGGCGTCACCGCCAATTCTTCGTTATTGGCGTCAGGCGTAAAGTGGTAATCGAAGCCGCGCAGATCCTGACGGAACTGGCGGGTTTCATTTTTGATTTCCGGGCTTTTCGGCCGCTCATGCTGATCGAGGCGATGCACCGCTTCCGCTTGCTTCAGATTCCGATCGATCCATTCAAACATGGCGTCGGCCAGCTTCGGATTACGGATCAGCTGATAGCGATCGTAGCGGTATTTATCATGTTGATGCAGGTAAACATCGTTCAGGCTGGCGCCGCTGTAGAGCAGCGTATCGTCAATAATAAAGCCTTTGAGATGCAGTACGCCCAGTGCTTCGCGGGTATTGACCGGGATGCCGTAAACCGGAATCGCGATATCGGGATTCTGGCTCGCCATCTCGCAATACCAGTCCGCATTGGTCACGCCTTTAGCGTCACCGATGCGGCCGCGCTGTGCCCGGTGCCAGTCCACCAACACGCTGACATCCAGCGCTGGCCGCGCGCGTTTGGCGGCGTAGAGCGCGGACAGGACGGCGCGCCCGGCGTCATCATTTTCCAGATAGAGTGCCACGATGCAGATGCGCTGCGTCGCGCTGGCGATCTTCTCCAGCAGCGTAGCGCGAAACTCGGATGGTGAGTAAAGCGTGGTCACATCAGCAACTGACTGAGACAGTTTGGGCAGCTGTGCAAGGTGTTGTTGGTGTTTATTGCGCTTAAATTTAGACAACATCACAGTGCGCTTCTTCTCTATTCATTGAGTGGTCTTCTGCCATGAAATCATGGTCCTAACCGACAATATTAACATTAACTACGCCTAAAGAGCGATCTCGCCGTTAATGTTGCTCGCCAGCGTACTTAAGAGGCAGGCGCAGACTGACAATACCATCTTCCAGCTGCACATCCACGCTGAATCCCAGCTTCTTCGCCAGGGTAATCATGCCTTGATTACGAGGCATAGTAATGCCATTTAGCTGTTGCAGACCATGATGTCGCGTATAGACAATCATCTTTTCCAGCAGCCGTCTGCCCAGACCTACTCCTTTTAGATCCGATCGCACCAGCACCGAGAATTCGGCGTCGGTATTATCCGCATCGGAGATGGCGCGGGTCACGCCGATAATCTCCGCTTCGCCGCCTTGCTCGCGCACCGCCACGAAAGCCATTTCTCGATCGTAGTCGATTTGCGTCATATTGGCTAAATCCTCATGGGTAAACTCATTGATCTCGCTAAAGTAGCGATAATAGAGATCTTCTTTAGTGACCTGGGCGATAAAACGCCGCAGCAACGGTTCATCCTCCGGCAAAATCGGCCGGAACAGGCAGGTTTCGCCGTTTTTAAGGGTGACGCTTTCTTCCAGAGTATGCGGGTAAGGGCGGATAGCCAGGCGCGATTCATTCACGCCGTTGAACGCCGCCAGCGTTAGCGTCACATCCAGCAGGGTAAACTCGTCACCGGCGGCCAGCAGAGGATGGATATCGAGCCGCTCGATTTCCGGGCAATCCACCACCAGGTTGGAGACTTGCACCAGCACCTGGCTTAGCGCCGCAATATCCAGCGGTCGCAGGGCGCTGCGTCCACGGATCTTGCCGCTTTTAATCGCCTGAATCACCAGATAGCGCGCCAGTGTCATATTGAGCGGAGGCAGCGCCACCGCCGCGTGACGATCCGCCTGCCATTCGACGCCTCCTTCGCCCAGCATGATCACCGGGCCGAAAAGCGGGTCCTGCTCAACGACAATCCGCAGCTCCTGTGCCCCGGCGCGGTTCGCCATGCTCTGTACCAGCAGCCCGTGAATGCGCGCCTGCGGCCAGGTCAGCTTCACGCGATCGATAATCGCATTCGCCGCCTGCTGCACTTCGCTGGCGGTACGCAGATAGAGCATGACTCCCTGTACGTCCGATTTATGCGGAATATCCGGCGATCGCAGTTTCAACGCCACTGGATAGCCGATCTGTCCGGCGATATGCACCGCTTCCGCGCTATCTCCGGCGATCCAGGTGGGCAGCGTCGTCAGGCCATAGGCCTGTAAGATGGCTTGCACCTCATGGGTGTCCAGGCGAGTGGCGCCCTCGTTCAGCGCCTGCTGAATAAGCTGATGGGCGTACGCGGTATCCTGCTTCAGCGTGGCGGGCAGGGCAGGCGTTTCGCGCAGTTGTTTCTGGTTGCGCCGGTACTCCACCATATGCATAAAGGCGGTCACCGCGCCTTCCGGCGTACGATAGGTCGGGATCGCCGCATCGCTGAACGCGCGCCGCGCCTCCTGTGAAGAATATTCCCCGCACCAGTTAGTGAGCAGCGTCAGCGTTTTGCCGCGTGGATGTTGCTTAATCCGTTCAATCAGTCGCAGGGCGGTTTTCGTCGCCGGTGCAACGGCGCTGGGGGCGTAGATAATCATCAGCGCATCCAGCTCATGACTGTCGAGCAGCAGGGAAATCGCCTGCAGGTAGCGCTCCGGGGTGGCGTCGTCCTTTAGATCGAGTGGATTGCCGGGAACGATCTCTGTCGGCAGCTGCGCCCTGAGCGCGTTCAGTGTCTCTTCACTGAGACGCGCCAGTTTGCCGCTGCGTGCCTGCAATGCATCCAGCGCCAGCGCGGCGGGCGCGGCGCCGTTGCTGACGATCATCAGTCGCTCGCCGCGCAGGGGCCGCATATGGCTCAACGTTTCCACGGCGGAAAACAGCTCATGGGTATCCTGTACACGCAGCAGACCTGCGCGCTGAATGGCGGCGTCCCAGGCGGCGTCGAGCCCGGCGTGAGTTTTCAACAGCTGCTGCGCCTGCGGGCTGCGGCCGCTTTTGATCACCAGAATAGGCTTATTGCGTGAGGCGCTGCGCGAGGCGGAGACAAAGCGGCGCGCATCGCTCAGGTGTTCCAGGTAGAGCAGGATGGCGCTGGTCTTGCCATCACGCGCCAGGAAATCAAGCAGGTCGTCGATATCGGTATCCAGGCTGTCGCCCAGCGCGATAAACCAGGAGAAGCCCAGTTGCCGCTGCTGCGCCCAGTCGAGAATGGTATTGGAGACGGCGGCGGACTGTGACACAAAGGCCAATTTGCCTTTCAGGATAGGTACCGGCGAAAAGCTGGCGTTAAGGCCCTGCCACGGCGCCAGCAGGCCGAGGCTGTTAGGACCAAGCAGACGAATTTGCCAACGGCTGGCGCACGCTTTCAACGCTTCCAGCTGGCTTTCCGGCGCGGAAAGAATGATGCAGGCTTTACAGCCTTTCTCGCCCAGCTCCTGCAACAGCGCCAGATTGCGGCTGGCGTTGGTGCAGATCACCGCCAGTTCCGGCGCAAAAGGCAGGCTGGCGATATCTGGCCAGGCCAGCACGCCGGAAACCGCCTTATATTTCGGCGTGACGGGCAGCACCGGGCCGCTAAAGCCGCCCGCCAGCAGATTACGCATCAGCAGATAGCCGGCGCGCCCCGGCTTTACCGAGGCGCCGATAACGGCGATGGATTTCGGTCTTAACAGCGCTTCCAGTCCACGTTGGCTCATTTCCCGCTCCTGAAACCCCTAAGTCGTTCAGAGTCTAAACGCTTTCCGCCTCTTCTGCCGTGAGGTGGGCTGGATGATGTGGTTTTCCCGCCAGATAGCGCTGGCGGAACAGCATAAAGTGATCGCTGAGCGCCTGGCCCGCCGCCGTATCGCCCGCCTGGCGCAGCAGCGCTGCCGCCACTTCGGCGGTGCAGTGTTGACCAGGCCCGTGCGCTTCGCGCAGCGTATAGGCGGAAGGGGCGGTAAGCTGTAATGACATAACGGGCAGCCCGTCGAGCCAGGGGCTTTTGCGAAACATTTTCCGCGCTTCGGTCCAGGTGCCGTCCAGCATAATGAACAGCGGCGGCTTGCCGGTCACTGGCGGCTGGTTCAACACCGGACGGCCCTGGTCGGCATAGGACTCAGGAAATACCACCATCGGTTGATAGTGAGTATTTGCTACTGCTTCAAGCAACGCTGGGTCTGGCTCAGTGCGCGACCAGCCAAAGGCCAGCGTCTCCGGCAGGATATCGGCGATCAGACGGCCAGTATTGCTCGGCTTCATTGGCTCGGTATCGAACATCACCAGACAGAAGCGGCTGCGCGCCTGATGAGGGGTGATGTTGGCGCACAGGCAAAGTTTCTGCGGCAGCAGGCAGCCCTGGCAGCGGCGAACGCGGTTGCCTCGCGCTAAAAAGGGACGGGTGGCGCGCGCCAGGCGCTCGGCGCGCAGGCGTAAAACGGCGTTATGAGTCATAAGATGCACTGGCAAAAACGCCATTGTAGCGGGAAGCGGGCGGGAAATGGAGTGCGGCTGGCGTCACCAGCCGCAAAGATCAGAGCGCTTCGTCCAGCCACTCGTTAAACGGGGCTTTCGGCATTGCGCCGTTCAGCATATCGACCAGTTGGCCCTGCTTAAACAGCATAATGGTCGGGATGCTGCGAATGCGAAAGCGTGCGCTGAGTTCCGGCTCCGCTTCCGTGTTCACTTTCAGGAAACGCACCTTACCGCTGCGCTCGTCGGCGACATCTTCATAAACAGGCGCAAAGTTCACGCAGGGACCGCACCAGGGCGCCCAGAAATCGACCACGACGGGCAGATCATCCTGCAAATATTTGTCCAGCGTGGCGGTGGTGACATTAATCACTTCGCCATCGAACAGCTCGCTGCCACAGCGGCCGCATTTTGCGCCATCGGCAATGCGCTCTTCCGGAACGCGATTCGTTGCCTGACAGGATGCACATACCGTATTCATTTATCACCTCAGGGTTTATCGTTAACGGCTTACTGAGCCGCTAATTTTTTGCGTAAGCTTAATTATCAATCGGCCCGGATTGAGCGACAACATGGAATGCTCAATGAATATAATAGTTAGCGACTTTTAGCGGAAGTTGATGGCATACAACCCATGCTTCAGGTAATCTTCGCGCTTCGCGCTCAGCAGGTGGAGGAACAGATGAACGACGAATTCAAAGGTAAAAGCGGCAAAGTCAAAGTGATGTATGTTCGCGGTGAAGATAATGGTGACAAACGCGGACAAAATCCCCGGACGGGCAAAGGCAGCAGGCCCGGCGCTGACCGCCAGGAAGGGAGCCGTCGTCCATCCCGCCAGTCTGACAGCGCCGCACGTGGCGGACGTGATGGTCGCGACAGCCGCGATAACCGTGGCGGACGCGACGAACGTAACGGCCGCAGCGCCCGCGACAACAATTTCCGTGGCGACCGCGACGCGCAGCCGCGCAGCGATTCGCCGTGGCGCACCGTATCCCGCGCGCCGGGCGAAGAGGCCAAGCCCGATCACGGCGGCATCAGCGGCAAGAGCTATATCGATCCTGAGCAGCTGCGTCGTCAGCGTATGGAAGAGACGCGCGTATATGGCGAGAACGCTTGCCAGGCGCTGTTCCAGAGCCGTCCTGAATGCATCGTGCGCGCCTGGTTCGTCCAGAGCGTGACGCCGCGTTTCCGCGATGCGCTGCGCTGGCTGGCAGCCAACCGCAAGGCTTACCACGTTGTGGAAGAGGCGGAGCTGGAAAAAGCGTCCGGCACTGAGCATCACGGCGGCGTCTGCTTCCTGATTAAAAAACGCGTGGGCACCCCGGTCAGCGAATGGCTGGCGACGGATCGCGAGCAGGATTGCGTGCTGGCGCTGGAGAATATCGGCAACCCGCACAACATCGGCGGCATTATGCGCAGCAGCGCGCACTTCGGCGTGAAAGGCCTGCTGGTGGACGACGCGGCGGTGCTGGAATCGGGCGCGGCGGTGCGTACCGCAGAAGGCGGCGCGGAGCATGTGCAGGCGCTGAGCGCCGAGAGCTTCGTTAAAGGGCTGGAAGCGTTCCGCAAAGCGGGCTACACCATCGTGACGACCTCGAGCCACAAAGGCAGTACGCCGCTGACGCAGGCGAAACTGCCGGCGAAGATGGTGCTGGTGCTGGGTCAGGAGAGCGACGGCCTGACCGAATCCGCCATGAAGCAGGGCGATATGAGCGTTTCGATTGACGGCACCGGCAAGGTCGAAAGCCTGAACGTGTCGGTAGCGACTGGCGTTCTGCTGGCGGAGTGGTGGCGACAGAACCACTAAGCTGATTCAGCAAGATTCAAAAAAAGAAAAACGGGCGTTAGCCCGTTTTTTTATGCCTGAACCACAGGCGCTTGCGCCTTCCCTGACGCGGGACGCTTCTGCCCGAACCTTCCGCGCCTTAACATTGGCGCAGGTGCCTGCGCCGAAGGTTCGGTCCGATCGTAAAGACGCAATCCGTCATCCCTGACTGCTCGGCCCGCGCCTTCCCTGGCGCGGGACGCTTTACGCTTCTGCCCGAACCTTCTGCGCCTTAGCATTGGCGTAAAAGGTTCGATCAGTGCGCGCCGCCGCCTCCGCCGCCGGAGCTAAAGGGCGGGCGCGCAAACCAGATGGTGATTACCAGCATCAGGAAAATCCCCGCCGATAGCCAGAACACCTCGTTAGCGGAAATAATCAGCCCCTGATTGGTGATCTGCTGCGCGATATAGCCTGACGCCTGCTGTTGGCTCATGCCTAACTGCTCCAGCTGCCGATAGGTCTCCTGCGCATTGCTGCTGTAGGGCGTAATCGATTCGCTGAAATAGCTGTGGTGCATCGATTCGCGGTTGGTCCACATCGTCGTGGTGATCGACGTGCCGATCGAGCCTGCCAGGGTACGCAAGAAGTTCGACAGGCTGGACGCTGCGGCGAGCCGCTCCGGCGGCAGCCCCGATAGCGTAATGGTGGTCAACGGCATAAAGAAGCAGGCCACCGCCAGTCCCTGGATGAACTGCGGCCATGCCGACGCGCCGAAGTCCATTCCCGGCTCGAAGGTCCAGGCGCGCCAGTAGAAGCAGACGGCATACATAATAAAGCTGAAGGTCACCAGCTTGCGCATATCGATGCGGTGGGCGAAGCGGCCGATAATCGGCGACAAAATCACCGGGAAAATTCCCACCGGCGCGGAAGCCAGCCCCGCCCAGGTCGCCGTATAGCCGTACACTTCCTGCAACAGCTGCGGCAGCAGCACGATAGAGCCGAAGTAGAGCATATAGGCGAGGCTGATCGACAGGCAGCCGATGGTAAAGTTGCGCGACTTAAACAGCGTCAAATCCACCACCGGGTGATCGTCGGTCATCTCCCAGACAAACAGCACCGAGAGCGCCACCACCGCCACCACCGTTAATACGATAATTTCGGTCGAGCTGAACCAGTCGAGTTCGCGCCCGCGATCCAGCATGATCTGCAACGCGCCGATGCCTACCACCAGCAGCACCAGCCCCACGGTATCGATCGGTCGAATTTCGGTTTTGGTCTCCCGGTTGCGCAGCGTCTGTAACGTCAGGATCGTCACCACAATGCCGATAGGCACGTTGATAAAGAAAATCCAGCCCCAGTGGTAGTTATCGCTGATCCAGCCGCCGAGGATTGGGCCGCAGATCGGCGCGACCACCACCGTCATCGCCCAGAGCGACAGGGCGATACTGCGTTTAGCGGGCGGATAGTTGCTCAACAGCAAACTCTGCGAGAGCGGAATCAGCGGCCCGGCTACCAGACCCTGAATCACGCGGAACAGAATCAGCGTAGTGAGACTGTTCGCCACGCCGCACAGGAAAGAGGCGAGCGCAAAGGCGATGGTGGACCACACAAACAGCCTCACCTCGCCAATGCGCTTCGCCAGCCAGCCGGTGATCGGGATCGAAATCGCGTTCGCCACGCCGAAAGAGGTAATCACCCAGGTGCCCTGTGAGTTGGAGGCGCCCAGGTTGCCGGCAATGGTCGGTATGGCCACGTTGGCGATGGTGGAATCCAGCACCTGCATAAAGGTCGCCAGCGACAGCGCGATGGTCATCAGAACCAGCTGAGCGCCTTCAAGCGGTTTTTGTGCCATAACCCTCTCCTGCGTTATTCGTTCGCATTGGCGCGAATAATATCGCTGATTAACTTATTGACCGGCGCCAGATCGATCGCCAGCGCATCGCTCTGGTAGGCGGGCGACTGACGCGCCTGAGACGCCAGCACCGTGCCCTCTTTATTGCTGGTATCCACTTTCACCAGCGTAGAGAGACCGATGCGCAGCGGATGCGCGGCCACTTCCTTCGGATCCAGCTCGATACGCACCGGCAGGCGCTGCACCACTTTGATCCAGTTGCCGGTGGCGTTCTGCGCCGGCAGCAGCGAGAAGGCGCTGCCGGTGCCCATATCCAGGCCGACGACCTTGCCGTGATAAACCACGTCGTCACCGTAGATATCGCTCACCACCGTCGCCGGTTGGCCGATGCGCACGCCCGCCAGCTGCGTCTCTTTAAAGTTAGCGTCTACCCAGACACCGGTAGCGGGCACTACGGCCATCAGCGGCGTGGTGGTAGAGATTTGCGCCCCGACCTGCACGCTGCGGCGGGAGACGTAGCCATCGGTAGGGCTGCGAATGTCGGTACGCTGCAAGGCGAGCCAGGCGTCACGCAGCGCGGCGGCATTCTGTTTCACCGCCGGCTGGTTTTCCAGCGAGGTGTCCAGAATCATCGCCTGGTTGGCGTTGTATTGCTGAACGGCGACATCAAGCTGCGCCCGCGCCGTGGCGACGGCGTCGCGCGCGTGCTGCAACTCTTCGCGGCCGATGAGGTTAGAGGCGCCCAGCGGTTCGCGGCGTTTGAGGTCCGCTTCCGCCTGCGCAAGGGCAGTTTTTTGCAGGGCGATGGAGGCCTGATACTGCTTGCTGTTGATCATCATCTGATGCGTCTGTCGCACGCTGGTGGCCAGCGCAGTCTGCGCTTTTTCAAACGCCTGCTCCGCATCGGTTTTATCCAGCGTCACCAGCACGTCGCCTTTTTTCACAAAGTCGGTATTGTCAAACCAGACCTTGTTTACGCTGCCGCTCACCTGCGCCATGATCTGTACCTGATTGCCCGCCACGTAGGCGTCATCAGTCTCTTCAAAATGGCGCAGCACCAGCGCCCAGTAAATCAAATAAGCGACGCCAATCAGAACAAACAGAACGGCCAGAAAAATTAACGCGCCTTTACGTTTTTTCTTCTTATTGGCGGGCTGTTGCGGGTGTTGCGTTTCCGCGTTCGCACTCATGATTCTCTCCACGTTTTCCACGTATACACGTATTTCGGGGTGCGTCGCTCCCTGTACGCAGTGGCCCGAGCCTAAAATGCCAGCGAAACAGGCGCTGGCATGGATAAAAGGGAATTAAGATATCGATTTCTGAGCGTGATTGTGTCGCAGGAATTGCTATTGGTGTGAGAGGGAGGAAATGACTTCCTCTTCGTCCATTTGATCAAGACGATTCAGCAGCTTGCGCGTCAGGCTTTCCAGCTGCGCTTTTTCGCTGTTGTTGAGGGAAGACCAGAGATACTGCAGGCTCTGGTGCTGCGGCGGGAGCACCTGACGCAAGAAGGCGTTGCCTTTTTCCGTCAAATGCAGATGCAGGCAGCGGCGATCGTTGTCGCTCTCGCGGCGTTCGATCCAGCCGCGCTTTTCCAGTTCGTCGGCAATGCGCGTCGCGTTGGTGCGGGAAGATCCCAGCGCCGCGCTCAGCTCTGAAGGCTGGATGCTCTGATTTTCCTGCGCGTCCAGCGTAATCAACGCCATAAACAGTGTCTCGTTAATCCCCTGAGCTTTCAGCATTTTATTGCGATTATCCAATAGCTTGCTCTGCATATGCATGCACAGACGCGTCAGCATGATTTCCTGGAGCGGGAAATCTTTGTGACGAGTAGCGCGAATATTCAGCATCTGTTCAATGGGAGTAAACGAACTTTCCATCTTAAAGGAACCTCATTAGTTGCAACTGGTATAGTAATGGTGATGACGAAACAGGCATAAACATCGTTACCAGCAGGGATCGCTCATGCAATCGCAACGCCACCATCTAAAATTTCCGGCTCACTCCATAAACCGAAAGGTCGGACAGCCCGACTAAGGCCGCCTGGGTTTCATTCAACGATCGTCTCGCGGCAAAGCGGGTCAGTGGCGCGCTGGTCCTGCTGCGCGCGGTCGCTTGCCGACAACCGTTAAATGCAAAATCGACGCGCCGTTGTTCAGGCTGCTGGCTCGCTTGCCTTCCCTGAGGGAAACCAGGCGAGCGCGAAAACCTGAGAAACCGCGCGCAGATAGCGGTTAAAACATGCCTGGCGCTAATGAACCAGGACGGTTAATAAAGCTTGCAATCAGGCTGCTTCATCCCGCTTTCCTGCCGTACTCTTTCTATAACCTAACTAATTGCTTATGAAAAAATAACTAAAATGAACAAATTCACCGCTAACCATACCAGAGTGAAGAACTGCTTTATAGCCCGCCACTACTGAAAAAAAACGCTATTTACACATCGCTCGTCAATTATTGTGATCTTCATGACGGTAGCCCGCCCACCAACTTAACAGATTAAGCAAAGTTAATAGCGTTCCTGCGGCGCAGACGCCATACCAGCCGGCGAAATGATAAGCTGTGGCGGAGAGCAGAGAGCCTGCCGCGCCGCCGATAAAATAACTGGTCATATAGCCCGACGTCAGCCGGTTGCGCGCTTCAGGCAGACGGCGGTAGATCACGCTCTGGTTGGTGATATGTACGCCCTGTACCGCCAGATCGAGCAGGATAATCCCGGCGATCAGGGCCAGCAGGGAGTGCGCGCCCAGCGCGGTCAATCCCCATGAGGCCAGCATCAGCAGCAGGCCGATCGTCGTGGTCAGGCGCGCCTTGCCTCTGTCCGCCAGCGAGCCCGCCTGACGCGCCGCCAGCGCGCCGGCTGCGCCCGCCAGGCCCAGCAGGCCGATTTCGCCTTCTGTATAGTTCCAGGGCGGCGCGGCCAGCAGAAAGGCCATGGATGTCCAGAGCACGCTGAAGTTAGCGAAAGAGAGGCAGCCGATAATCGCGCGGGTGCGGATCACGCGCGTGCTGGCATACAGACGGAAAATAGAGCCGAGCAGCTGCGGGTAGCTGAGATCGACCGTCTGGCGATAGCGCGGCAGGCCGCGCCACAGCGCCAGCGCCATCAATACCATCAGCACGCTCGCCACCCAGAACACCGCGCGCCAGCCGCCCAGCTGCGCCAGCGCGCCGGCCACGGTGCGCGCCAGCAAAATACCGAGCAGCAGGCCGCTCATGACCGTGCCCACCACTTTGCCGCGTTTTTCCGGGGCGGCGAGAGTGGCGGCCAGCGGCACCAGCAGCTGCGCCACCACGGAAAACAGGCCGGTCAACGCGGTGCCCAGCAGCATCATGCTCAGTTGCGTGGAGAGCGCGGTAATTACCATGCCGCCCGCCGCCAGTAGGCTCATGCCGACAATCAGGCCGCGGCGCTCCAGGCGATCGCCCAGCGGCACCAGCAGCAGCAAACCGGCGGCGTAACCGAGCTGCGCCGTGGTGACAATAAAACCGGCCTGATTTACCGACAGATCGAAGCTGCGGGCAATGGTTTCCAGCAGGGGCTGGGCGTAATAGTTGCAGGCAACCGCCAGACCGGTGGCGACGGACATCAGGGCGACCAGCATCGGACTTAGCCCGCGTGTCGTTGAATTCATAAGCAATAAGCGTGGTTGATAAATCGTCGCGGCTAATAATAACCCAAAAAACTATTTCATTGTTGGACGCATTTAACAGGACATACCAGTTCCCTTTACGTTCTCACCGTATGCAACGCCCGATCCGGCTGGCGCTGCACGGCAAATAATAAAAAACGGGCAACATTTGTCGCCCGTTTCATTAACCTGAAAATGCTTACTGCGCAGCAGATTTTGCGTCTTCAATCCATTTATTAAACAGCGCCTGATGGGCCTTTATCCAGCCATCGACGTGGGCATTAATCGCCTGTTCTGAAGATTGCCCCTGGTGCATGCGCGCATTCTGCGCATTGATATCGGTAATGGGCAGCTTCATCTCAGCGAACAGACGCGCCGCCGCCGGATTCTTCTCCGCCCAGGCTTTGTTAGCGACGATATGCATGGTGTTGACCGGGAAGCCATAGTTGGCGCCGTTGGGAAGCTGGGTGTCGACGTCCTTCTGCGCGCCTGGCATCGAGGAGAACGGCACCTGTAACCAGACCACATCTCTGCCCGGCACCAGCACATCGCTGATCCAATAAGGCGTCCAGGTGTAGTAAAGGATCGGTTTCCCCTGTTTATAGCGAGCTATGGTGTCAGCCATCATCGCCGCGTAGTTGCCCATATTCGGCTCGACGGTTTGGCTCAGGCCGAACGCCTGGTTCTGGTGCAGGATCACCGTCTCGCAGCCCCAGCCCGGCGCGCAGCCGGTCATATCCGCTTTGCCGTCGCCGTTGGCGTCGAACAGCGCCGCCAGTTTTTTATCTTTTAGCTGATCGATGCGGGTGATGTGATATTTCTCGGCGGTTTTTTTATCGATCAGATAGCCCTGCGCCGCGCCGGTCACGTAGGTTCCCTGGCGGTAAAAGGCTTTGTCGCCGCCAGCGGCGTTATACATATCGTCATGCAGCGGCTGCCAGTTCACGGCGGTGAAGGTGGCGTCGCCGGAGGCCAGCGAGGTATAGCCGACGTTGTAATCGACCTCGCTGGGCTTCTCGACGCGGTAGCCCAGCTGCTCCAACGCGCGGCTGACCAGCAGCGTCTGGAACGCCTCTTCGGAAATGGTGCTCTGCACCGGCTTGACGGTAATGCCGGCGCCCGGCAGATCGGCGGCGGAAATCTGTGCGGCGGCCAGCGTCGTCAGGGCGGCGGCCAGAATAGCGCTTATACGCATAGCGAGTCCTCGTGGTGTTGGTTTGTCAGGAAGGCGGCGCAGCGGGGCGCCGCCGGGGACTTATTTAATAAAAGGGCGGGTCAACAGGCCCAGCGGACCGGTGGCGTACCAGCGTCGGTTGCCGCGGCTGCGGCGGTCGCGTCCCAGCGACTGGGTAAGGCGATCGAGAATGATCGCCAGAATAACGATGCCGACGCCGCCAACCGTGGCGAGGCCCATATCAAGGCGGCCAATGCCGCGCAGCACCATCTGACCCAGGCCGCCGACGGCGATCATCGAGGCGATCACCACCATCGACAGCGCCAGCATCAGCGTCTGGTTTATGCCAGCCATAATCGTCGGCATCGCCAGCGGCAGTTGCACCTTAAACAGCATCTGACGCGGATTGGCGCCGAACGATTCCGCCGCTTCGATCAGATCCGCCGGCACCTGCTTAATGCCGAGCACTGTCAGACGCACCACCGGCGGCAAGGCGAAAATAATGGTCACCACCACGCCGGGCACGTTGCCGATGCCGAACAGCATCACGATCGGCACCAGATAGACAAAGGCGGGCGTGGTCTGCATGGCGTCGAGCAGCGGCCGGATCACGCGGGCGGCGCGTTCGCTGCGCGCCAGCCAGATGCCGAGCGGCAGGCCGATGACGATGCAGAACAGCAGGGCGGTCAGCACCAGCGCCAGCGTTACCATCGCCTGCGACCAGGCGCCGATGGCGCCGATCAACACCAGCGACACCAGCGTGGCGATGCCCATGCCTGCGCTGGAAAACTGCCAGGCAATCAGGGCGAACAGCACGATCGCCACCGGCGCCGGCATGCCCAGCAGCATCTGCTGAAAGGCACTGAGGATATAATCTACCGGCACGCGAATGCCCTGAAACAGCGGACGAAAATGACTGACGACCCAGTCGATGCCGTGCGTCACCCAACTGTCGAGCGGGATCAGCGTATGGTGGAAAGGGTCCATCACATTGAACTGTTCCGGCTGCGGCGTCGGCGCGCTGTTCAGCCAGTCGCTGCTGGCTGCGTCGTGACCGCCTGTACTGGCGGGCGACCCCCAGGCGTCGCCTGAAGCGGCCGGTGCGGCGTCGCCTGAAGGGGCGCTGCCCCAGGGATCGCTCGCCGCGCTATCAACGGCCGTCGGCTGTGCGGCGTCGTTAGCGTCAGCCTGCGCTGCGCCGTTTTCCCACGGATTTGTTGTTGCCTGACTCATGGTTGATTCCCCTCGCGATCTAATGCCTGCAGCAGCGTGCCTTTTGAAATAACGCCGATGTAGTGATTCTCCTCGCCGACAATCGGCACCGCGCAGGGCGCCTGCGCCACATGCGACAGCAGTTCGTTCAGAGAGGTATCGCCGGATACGGCGGCGGGCGAGGGAAGCAGCGCGGCGTCAAGGCTCGCGCCCGCGGCCAGCGCCGCCTTCAGCGAATCGGTGGAAACCACGCCGATAAACCTTTGTTTTTCCAGCACGTAGCCATATTCGCGGTCTTCATCCTGCAACAGCTTAATGGCCGATCGCGGACCGAAGCCGGGCGCTTTGCGCATCAGGGAGCTGGCGTTGCGGCGGGCGATATCTTTGGCGCTGAAAACGTGGCTGATGTCGACGCCGCGGAAGAAGGTGCGCACATAGTCGTTGGCGGGATTATTCAGGATCTCGTCCGGGGTGCCGACCTGTACCACTTCGCCGCCCTGCATAATGGCGATGCGATCGCCGATGCGCATCGCTTCATCAAGATCGTGGGAAATAAAAATAATGGTGCGCTGATGTTTCGCCTGTAATTTTACCAGCTCATCCTGCATCTCGGTGCGGATTAAAGGATCGAGCGCGGAAAACGCCTCGTCCATTAATAAAATATCGGGATTGATCGCCAGCGCGCGCGCTAATCCCACACGCTGACGCATGCCGCCCGATAATTCATCGGGCCAGGCGGCGGCGTAATTTTCCAGTCCCACCTGACGCAGCGCCTCCAGCGCTTTTTCCTGCCGCTCTTTCAGCGGCACGCCGGCTAACTCCATGCCGAAGGCGGTATTATCCAGCACGCTCATATGCGGCATCAGCGCGAAAGACTGAAACACCATGCTGATCTTATTTCGCCGCACGTCGCGCAGCTCGCTTTCCGATATTTTGGCGATATCGACGCCGTCGATAATCACCTGACCGCGGGTCGGCTCTATCAGACGATTGAGAAGGCGAACCATGGTGGATTTGCCTGAACCAGACAGCCCCATGATGACAAATATCTCGCCTTCTTCAATGGCCAGACTGGCGTCTTTTACGCCCAACGAAAGTCCGGTTTTTTCCAGCAGCACATCTTTGCTGATACCTTTATCGATATATTTAAAAGCGCGTTCAGGATTTTCGCCAAATATTTTATACAGGTTTTTTGCTTCTAATTTAATTGCCATGCAATATAACTGTCCTGGTTAGTTAATTTTCTGATGGGTTTTATTTCCTGGTGAAATTAAAGCGGCCTATACCCTAGCATACTGAGAATCTCAGGCAACCCTTTGCACGGCGCGTTCGGTCTCATATTGGGACGCGGATCTCGCCTTACGCCAATCAGGGTAAGGGCTGAGCGCAAATAATTTTTGGGTGAAAAAAACGAGATTTTCTGCAAAGAACGAGGGCGGTCGGCGCTTATTTTCAGCGGAAAAAAGGATAAAATGGCAAGGGGCCAACGGAATGAATTAAATTACTTTCGGTGGGATTGTTCAGTGTGAAATAAATAATATTAATGCTAATGACGGAAATACAATAAAGCGGGGCATTATCGCGCCCCGTTAATATTCAGAAGTCCCAATCTTCATCTTCGGTTTCAACCGCTTTTCCTATCACATAGGAAGAACCGGAACCGGAGAAGAAATCGTGATTCTCGTCGGCGTTAGGCGACAGTGCGCTCAGGATCGCCGGATTCACCTGGGTCATCTCCGCCGGGAACACTGCCTCATAGCCTAAGTTCATCAACGCTTTATTGGCGTTATAGTGCAGGAAGGTCTTTACCTCCTCCTGCCACGGCGTATCGCCATACAGCGCCTCGGTATAGGCCAGCTCATTCTCGTAGAGCGCCATCAGCAGATCGACCGCGAACTGCCGCAGCGCCTCACGCCGCGCCGCGTCCGCCAGTTGCAGCCCTTTCTGATACTTGTAGCCGATGTAGTAACCGTGCACCGCCTCGTCACGAATAATCAGCCGGATCAGATCGGCGGTGTTGGTCAGCTTGCCGCGGCTCGACCAGTACATTGGCAGCCAGAAGCCGGAATAGAACAGAAACGACTCAAGGAACACGCTGGCGATCTTCTTCTTTAGCGGGTCGTCGGCGCAGTAGTGCTGGTGGATCAGGTTCGCCTTATTCTGTAACGGCGTGTTCTGTTCGCTCCAGGCATAAGCCGCATCCACCTCGCTAACCGGGCAGAGCGTGGAGAAAATCGAGCTGTAGGAGCGCGCATGTACCGCCTCCATAAAGCTGATATTGGACATCACCGCCTCCTCGTGCGGCGTCAGCGCGTCGCGCATCAGCGCCGGCGCGCCGACGCCGTTTTGCACAGTGTCCAGCAGCGTCAGACCGGTAAAAACGCGGATGGTCAGCTGCTGCTCTACCTTGCTCAGCGTATGCCAGGCGGGCAGATCGTTAGAGAGCGGCACTTTTTCCGGCAACCAGAAATTACTGGTCAGACGGTTCCAGACCTCTAAATCTTTGTCATCTTCGATGCGGTTCCAGTTTATCGCCTGGATGCGTTTTAAGGTTTGCATAATCTTGTCACTTCCATTTACAGCGAGCAGGAGACGCAGCCCTGCACCTCGGTGCCTTCCAGCGCCATCTGCCGCAGGCGAATGTAATACAGGGTCTTGATCCCTTTCTTCCAGGCGTAGATCTGTGCGCGGTTGATATCGCGCGTGGTGGCGTCGTCGCGGAAAAAGAGCGTCAGCGATAGCCCCTGATCGACATGCTGCGTCGCTTCGGCATAGGTATCGATAATCGCCTCCGGGCCGATCTCCCAGGCGTCGCGCCAGCTGTGCGCATTCTCGTTGGTCATAAAGGGGGCCGGGTAATAGACGCGCCCGATTTTGCCCTCTTTACGGATCTCAATGCGCGACACAATAGGATGAATGCTTGAGGTGGCGTGGTTGATATAGGAGATGGAGCCGGTTGGCGGCACCGCCTGTAAATTCTGGTTATAGAGGCCGTCACGCATCACCGCCGCGCGCAGCGCCTGCCAGTCCGCCTGGTCGGGCAGACGAATATTGGCGTCGGCGAACAGTCGGGCAACGCGTTCAGTGCGTGGCAGCCACACCCGCTCAATATATTTAGTGAAATAGTCGCCGCTGGCGTAGCGCGATTGCGCAAAGCCGCCGAAGCGCTGTTGCCGCTCGCGCGCCAGCTGGTTTGAGGTGCGCAGCGCGTGGTAAGTGACGCAATAAAAGTAGAGGTTGGTGAAATCGAGCGCCTCCGGCGAGCCGTAGGCGATGCCTTCGCGCATCAGATAGCCGTGCAGATTCATCTGCCCCAGCCCGATGGCGTGCGATTGCGCGTTGCCGTGCGCCACCGACGGCACCGAACGGATATCGCTCATATCGGAAACCGCGCTCAGCCCGCGCACCGCGATCTCCACGGTGCGCGCCAGGTCGCCGGAATCCATGGCGTGCGCAATATTCAGCGATCCGAGATTGCAGGAGATATCTTTGCCGATGCGCTGATAGCTGAGATCCTCGTGATAGCGCGACGGGGAGTTGACCTGCAAAATCTCCGAGCAGAGGTTGCTCATATTGATGCGGCCCGCCACCGGATTGGCGCGGTTTACCGTATCTTCGAACATCACGTAGGGATAGCCCGACTCAAACTGGATCTCCGCCAGCGTCTGGAAAAAGGCGCGCGCGTTGATAAAGGTTTTACGGATGCGTCTGTCCGCCAGCATCTCCTCATAGCGGTCGCTGATGCTGATATCGGCGAAGGGCTGGCCGTAAATACGCTCGATGTCGTAGGGTGAAAAGAGCGCCATCGGCTGATTGTCTTTCGCCAGCCGGAAGGTAACGTCCGGGATCACCACGCCCAGCGACAGTGTTTTAATACGGATCTTCTCGTCGGCGTTTTCCCGTTTGGTGTCGAGGAAACGCAAAATATCGGGATGGTGCGCATGCAGATACACCGCGCCGGCGCCCTGGCGCGCGCCCAGCTGATTGGCGTAGGAGAAGGCGTCCTCCAGCATTTTCATCACTGGGATCACGCCGGAAGACTGGTTTTCGATGCGCTTGATCGGCGCGCCCGCCTCGCGCAGGTTGGAGAGCAGCAGCGCCACGCCGCCGCCGCGCTTTGACAGTTGCAGCGCGGCGTTAATCGCGCGGCCGATCGACTCCATATTGTCTTCGATGCGCAGCAGGAAGCAGGAGACCAGCTCGCCGCGCTGCTGTTTGCCGCAGTTCAGGAAAGTGGGCGTCGCAGGCTGGAAGCGGCCGGACAGCATTTCTTCCAGCAGCGCGGCGGCCAGCGTACGGTCGCCCTGCGCCAGCGTCAGCGCCACCATGCAGGCGCGATCGGGGAAATCCTCCAGGTAGCGTTTGCCGTCGAAGGTTTTCAGCGCATAGCTGGTAAAGAACTTCCAGGCGCCGAGAAAGGTCTGGAAACGGTAGCCCCAGCCTGCCGCCTGCTCAAACAGCTGGCAAACGAATTCAAACGGGTAAGCGCTCAACACCGCGGCTTCGTAATAGCCTTCTTCGACCAGATAGCGCAGGCGCGCCGCCGTCGAGCTGAACGTCATGCTGTTGGGCAGCACATGTTGCAGATAAAACTGGCGCGCCGCCTCACGATCCTTATCGAACTGGATATGGCCCTGCGCGTCATACAGGTTAAGCATGGCGTTAAGCGCGTGGTAATCGGGCGCGACGGCCGTCGGCGCTAGTTCAGTGCTGTCTGTCGTTGCCAAAATTGGATTACTCCCGTTTTCACGTTGGCGATATCGTCTGCGGTTCCCATTAGCTCGAAGCGGTACAGCCGGGGAACCTGACATTTTTGCGCAATGATGTCGCCAGCCAGGCAGAAGCCCGCGCCAAAGCTGCGGTTGCCTGCGGCAATCACGCCGCGCAGCCAGCGCCGGTTGGCTTCATCATTCAGAAACTGGATCACCTGGCCTGGCACCGCGCCGCGCGCGCCGCCGCCGCCGTAGCTCGGCACCACCAGGATAAACGGCTCATCCACCCGCAGGCGCTGCTGTTTATCCAGCGGAATGCGCCGCGCCGGCAGGCCGAGCCGGGTGATAAAACGGTGCGTATTCTCCGACTGGCTGGAAAAGTAGACCAGTGGATGCATGGCGCTTACTCCTGCGCCAGCGTCGGCTGCGCCAGACGCATGATTTTGTCGGGACGGAATCCGCTCCAGTGCTCGTTATCTGCCATCACCACCGGCGCCTGACGGTAGCCGAGCGCCATCAACTTCTCGGCCGCTTCCTGCGTCTCGTCCAGATTGACCAGTCGATAGCGCAGCCCCTGCTTATCCATCATGTTTTTCGTGGCGTCGCACTGCATGCAGTTATGCTTAGTGAAAATGGTAATGATCATGATTCGTATTTCCTTCTTGCATTCTGATACGCTACCCTGAACGGTGCAACGCAGCGATGGAACAGGCTTCTGGCACTCTATGTTGTGTTTGTCCTATGAATTAAATACTAGATGTAGCGTTTTTGTTTTTCAACCATGCAAAATCCAGGCTTAAAGTCGAGCCTTGATGTAGGGCGCGTCAGCGCCGGGTTGGAGGCAAAAAAATTTTTTCAGGAGGATTTGTTGCGGTGAAAGCGGGACGGGGAAAAGAGCGTTTCGAGGCTGAACGACACTTATTCAGTCATAAGCGATGCACTGCTGCCGCCGGAATAACGGCGGCGACGGCAAAAAAAAGCCCGCGCGCGGCGGGGAGAGAACAGGACAGCAGGAAAGATTAACGGCGGGAGGCGAGCAGCGCGCCGATAAAAATACCCACTGCGGCGCTGACGCCTGCGCCGTGCCACGGCTTATCATGAATCCAGTTATCCACCTGACGGCCAGCGTCGCGTGCCGCCTCGGTGACGCGGTTGCGGTTGTGCATTTTCACGCGCGTCTCTTTCAGCAGCGTCTCCGCTTTGTTACGCGCCGCGTCGATATCATCCTGCGCTTTGCCGCCGTAGGATTTCAGCAGATCATCCAGCGTATCCGCCAGGACAGAAACATCCTGGTGAATATCCACTTCGTCATTTTTCATTGTTTGTTTAAACATTTTCTCATCCCTTTGCTGAATAACGTAATACTTAGTGTAGACCATCCACCGCAAGCGCAGCGCGAAACGCCGCCAGCGGCCGCCTTTCTGATAATTCTGAATGCCCATGGCCGCCGCGCTGTTGTAAGGTTGCGAAGCTTTATAAGAATGAGAGGATTGAGCATGTATTTACGACCAGATGAGGTGGCACGCGTTCTGGAAAAAGCGGGGTTCGAAATGGACACCGTGACGCCGAAAACCTATGGCTATCGCCGCGGCGAAGATTATGTTTACGTTAACCGCGAAGCGCGCATGGGAAGAACCGCACTGGTCATTCATCCGACGCTGAAAGAAAAAAGCCTGAACTACGCCGATCCGGCGTCGGAAATTAAAACCTGCGATCACTATACGCGTTTCCCGATGTACCTGATGGGCGACAGCCAGGATCACTACGGCATTCCGCACGGTTTCAGCTCACGCGCCGCGCTGGAGCGCTACCTGCAAAGCATGTTTGATTAATTCCGTTTTCGTCTCCGCGTCTGCTCACTACCGCCGCTCCCCGTAACCGTTCGCCTTACGGGGAAGCCCCCTCTATGCGCCCGTCCGGGCGGCCGTTGCGTTTCACCGTTTGCATTCTGCTGCCGGGGCAGGTATAAAACCTGCCACATTTAGAAGTTTAGACGTCCATACGGATAGACAACCATGCAGTCAGAACAGCCGCAGGGCGGCCAATTTAAACGCAGTATGAAAGCGCGCCATCTGGTGATGCTCTCTTTGGGCGGTGTGATCGGCACCGGCCTGTTCTTCAACACCGGCTATATTATCTCCACCACCGGCGCGGCGGGCACGCTGCTGGCTTACCTGATCGGCGCGCTGGTGGTCTGGCTGGTGATGCAGTCGCTGGGCGAGCTGTCAGTGGCGATGCCGGAAACCGGCGCGTTTCACGTCTACGCCAGCCGCTATCTCAGTCCGGCCACCGGCTATGTCGTCGCCTGGCTCTACTGGCTCACCTGGACAGTAGCGCTCGGCTCCAGCCTGACGGCGGCCGGTTTCTGCATGCAGTACTGGTTTCCGCAAACTTCGGTCTGGCTCTGGTGTCTGATCTTCTGCATCGCCATCTTCCTGCTTAACGTCGTTTCGACGCGCTTTTTCGCTGAAGGGGAGTTCTGGTTTTCGCTGATCAAAGTGATCACTATCCTTGCCTTTATTGTGCTGGGCGGCTGCGCGGTGTTTGGTCTGATCCCGTTAAAAGACGGCACGCCCGCGCCGTTTTTCCATAACCTCACCGCTTCCGGCTGGCTGCCGCACGGCGCGCTGCCGATCTTGATGACGATGGTGGCGGTGAATTTTGCTTTCTCCGGCACCGAGCTGATCGGCATTGCCGCTGGCGAAACGGAGAACCCGCAGAAAGTGGTGCCGATGGCGATCCGTACCACGGTGGCGCGGCTGATCATCTTTTTTATCGGCACGGTGCTAATCCTGGCGGCGCTGATCCCGATGGATCAGGCGGGCATCGTGAAAAGTCCGTTCGTGCTGGTATTCGAAAAAATCGGCATTCCCTGGGCGGCGGATATTTTTAACTTCGTGATCCTGACCGCCATTCTGTCGGCGGCCAACTCTGGTCTTTACGCCTCCGGGCGCATGCTCTGGTCGCTCTCTAACGAAGGCACGCTGCCGCGCTGCTTCTCGCGCCTGACGCGCCGCGGCATCCCGCTGGTGGCGATCGTCGCCAGCATGCTGGGCGGCCTGCTGGCGCTCTTTTCCAGCATTGTCGCCGCCGATACCGTCTACGTGGCGCTCTCCGCCATTTCCGGCTTTGCGGTGGTCGCGGTCTGGCTCAGCATCTGCGCCTCGCACTACGCGTTTCGCCGTCGCTACCTGCGCGAGGGCGGGAGGCTGGACAGGCTGAAATATCGCGCCCCCTGGTTCCCGCTGACGCCGATTCTCGGTTTTGCGCTCTGCCTGCTGGCCTGCGTCGGGCTGGCCTTCGATCCTGAACAACGCATCGCGCTGTGGTGCGGTTTACCCTTTGTGGCCCTCTGCTATGGCGCTTATTATCTGACTCAACGCAACAAGCGGGAACGCGCTAAGGAAACGGAACATGCTGTTTGACCCGATTGCCGATCTGCTCCAGCGCCGCGGCGCGCTGATCCTCGACGGCGCGCTGGCGACCGAGCTGGAGGCGCGCGGCTGTGTGCTTACCGATGCGCTCTGGTCGGCGAAAGTGCTGCTGGAAGATCCGCAGCTGATTTATCAGGTGCATTACGACTATTTCGCCGCCGGCGCGCAATGTGCCATTACCGCCAGCTATCAGGCGACGCCGCAGGGCTTTGCCGCGCGCGGTCTGGACGAGGCGCAGGCGTGCGCGCTGATCGCGCGCAGCGTCGAGCTGGCACAGCGGGCGCGGCAGGACTATCTGGCGGATCATCCGCAGGCGGCGCCGCTGCTGGTGGCAGGATCGGTCGGGCCGTACGGCGCGTTCCTCGCCAACGGCGCCGAATATCGCGGCGACTATGCGCTGCCACAGGACGAAATGATGACATTTCATCGTCCGCGCATCGCGGCGCTGGCGGCGGCAGGCGTCGATCTGCTGGCCTGCGAAACGCTGCCTTCTTACGCCGAGCTGGAAGCGCTGACGGCGCTGCTGACGGCGGAATATCCCACGCTGCCCGCCTGGTTCTCCTTTACCCTGCGCGACAGCGAGCACCTTTCCGACGGCACGCCGCTGGCGCAGGCGGTCGCGCTGCTGGATCGCTGCCCGCAGGCGGTGGCGCTGGGCGTTAACTGCATCGCGCTGGAAAAGGTGACGCCCGCGTTGACGGCGTTGCGCCGCCTGACGTGCAAGCCGCTGCTGGTCTATCCCAATTCCGGCGAGCAGTATGACGCGGTCAGCAAAACCTGGCACAGCGCTCCGGCGGGCTGTGCGTTGCAGGATAAGTTGGCGGAGTGGCGTGAGGCGGGCGCGCAAATCATTGGCGGCTGCTGCCGCACCACGCCGCAGGATATTGCCGCGCTCGCCCATCGCTGCCGCGCGCAGTGATCTTCTTCGGGCCGGAAAGGATATCGGCCCTAAGGAAAAACGGCGCGCTGCCGATTAGACTATTACCCAACCGTAGAAAATCAGGAAAGCGTATGAAACGCCTGTTACTGGCGCTGGCGGCCGCCTCGCTGCTCAGCGGCTGCGCCACTATTGTCGGCTCGGAAACGCAAAGCGTGCGCATCGACTCCATCCCGCAGGGCGCGACCTTTGTCGTGCAGGATGAAACCGGTCGTCCCGTGGCGGAAGGCGTGACGCCGAAAACCGTCGAGCTGGCGAAATCCAACGGCAGCTACTTCGGCAAAAAGAGTTATCTGGTGATGCTCGAGCGTCCCGGCTATGTGCCGTTGACGCTGCGGCTGAAAGAGAAGGCGAACCTCTGGTATATCCTCGGCAACATTCCGCTGGGCGGCTTCCCCGGCTGGCTGTTGGTCGACCCTTTTTACGGCGGCATGTATAACATCGAACCGGCGACGGTTCAGCCGGTGATCAATCGCGTCGGCGCGCGCGCCGGCTGATCCCCCGCGCCGACGTTGCGGTCGGCGCGGCGCGTTACTGGGCGGTGGGCTTCACCATCGCGCCGGTCGAGGCCTTGTGCTTTTCCAGATACTGATGCTGGAAAATGCACATGCGAATCGTATTGCGGTATTCGCCGTTGATAAAAAATTCGTGGCGCAGCACGCCTTCGATCTCAAACCCCAGCTTGCTGTAGATATGGATCGCCTTTTCATTCTCCTGATCGACGATCAGGTAGAGCTTATAAAGGTTCAGCACCGAAAAGCCGTAGTCCATCGCCAGCTTCGCCGCCTGGCTCGCCAGCCCTTTGCCCTGATGGGTTGGATCGATAATGATCTGGAATTCGGCGCGGCGATGCACATGGTTAATCTCTACCAGTTCCACCAGGCCCACTTTTTCGCCGTCGTTTTCCACCACGAAGCGGCGCTCGCTCTGATCGTGGATATGCTTGTTATAGAGATCGGAGAGTTCGACAAACGCCTCATAGGGCTCCTCGAACCAGTAGCGCATCACGCTGGCATTGTTGTCCAGTTGATGTACGAAATGGAGATCTTCCCGCTCAAGCGGGCGTAGTTTTACGCTCATAACGGCATCCTTGTAGTAAAAGCCGGCTTACACCGGCGTCTCGCGTGCAGGCAACGAGAGAGCAGCCCGTTCTGCTGCGGGCTGTCGGGCAATCAGCAGACGCCGAAATCGCCATCTTCATGATAAGGATTGACCGAGCTGGCCGGCACTTCGATCTCTTTTTTCTCCGCGTCGTCAATGCGCGCGCACCACAGCGTTTCGCCCTCCACGCGCAGCACCTGCATTTTTGGACCGCCGGTTTTCGCCTGAACAAAATCATTTTTCTGGAACATGGTTTCTTCCTGATTTGTGGTTAGTTACATTTTTTTCCTGCGCGGCGCGCGCGCGGCGGCGCGGGTTCGCTGGCCGTCGCGTCACGCGCAGAAAGTCGCCGACGGGTGTTACTCAGCAGGCTAACTATACTGATAGTACATTTCAGCAAAACAGGAGGAAAGATGACCATTCATAAGAAAGGGCAGGCGCATTGGGAAGGCGATCTTAAAAGCGGTAAAGGCACTATCTCTACCGAAAGCGGCGCCCTGAGCCAGCAGCCCTACGGTTTCAATACCCGTTTTGAAGACAAGGCCGGCACCAATCCCGAAGAACTGATTGGCGCCGCGCACGCCGCCTGTTTTTCCATGGCGCTTTCAATGATGCTGGGGCAGGCGGGCCATACGCCGCAGAGCATCGACACCACGGCGGACGTCTCGCTGGATAAGCAGGGCGAAGGGTTTGCTATCACCAAAATCGCTCTCGACAGCACGGTCAAGCTGCCGGGCATCGATAACGCCGCGTTTGATGAAATTATCAACAAGGCGAAGGCGGGCTGTCCGGTTTCGCAGGTGCTGAACGCTGAAATCACCCTGAACTACCGTCTGGAAAATTAAGTCGACGCATTTTCTCTCAGGCCGCCGCTGTTTGCGCAGGGCGGCCTTTTTATTCGCTTTTCCTGCGCCCGCGCGCTCCGTTTTTTGCCGCGCTTCAAAGAAAAAATCCTTTCCGCACTGTATGTTGCGCGCTGGTCAATAAGGCGCGGTTAACGGCATGTATGAATTTAACCTGGTGCTGCTGCTGTTGCAGCAGATGTGCGTGTTTCTGGTCATCGCCTGGCTGATGAGCAAAACCCGGCTTTTCATTCCTTTGATGCAGGTGACGGTGCGGCTGCCGCATAAATTTCTCTGTTATGTGGTGTTTTCGGTGTTCTGCCTGCTGGGCACCTGGTTCGGGCTGCATGTTTCCGACTCCATCGCCAACACGCGCGCGGTGGGTGCGGTAATGGGTGGGCTGCTCGGCGGTCCGGTGGTCGGCGGCCTCGTGGGCTTGACCGGCGGACTGCACCGCTATTCGCTGGGCGGCATGACCGCCGTCAGCTGCATGGTTTCCACCATTGTCGAAGGGCTGCTGGGCGGCCTGGCGCACCGCCTGCTGATCCAGCGCGGCCGCAGCCATCAGGTTTTCCATCCGCTGACCGCGGCGATGGTGACGCTGGCGGCGGAAATCATCCAGATGGCGATCATTTTGCTGCTGGCGCGGCCTTACGATGAGGCGCTGAAGCTGGTCTCCAGCATCGCGGCGCCGATGATGGTCACCAATACCGTCGGCGCCGCTCTCTTTATGCGCATCCTGCTGGATAAGCGCGCAATGCTGGAAAAGTACAGCTCCGCCTTTTCCGCTACCGCGCTGAAGGTGGCCGCCTCTACCGAGGGGATTCTGCGTCAGGGCTTTAACCAGGAGAACAGCATGAAGGTGGCGCAGGTACTTTACCGCGAGTTGGATATCGGCGCGGTGGCGATTACCGATCGCGAGCAGCTATTGGCCTTTACCGGCATCGGCGGCGATCATCATCTGCCGGGACGGCCGATCTCTTCCGTCTGGACGCGCCGCGCCATTGAACAGGGCGAGGTGGTTTACGCCGACGGCAACGAAGTACCTTACCGCTGTTCGCTGCATCCGCAGTGCAAACTGGGATCGACGTTAATCATTCCGCTACGGGGCGAAAACCAGCGCGTGATTGGCACTATTAAACTTTACGAGGCGAAAAACCGGCTGTTCAGCTCGATTAACCGCACGCTGGGCGAAGGCATCGCGCAACTGCTCTCCGCCCAGATTCTGGCGGGGCAGTATGAACGGCAAAAGGCGCTGCTGACCCAGTCGGAGATTAAGCTGCTGCATGCGCAGGTTAACCCGCATTTCCTGTTTAACGCGCTCAATACGCTGATGGCGGTGATCCGACGCGACAGCGAACAGGCCGGACAGCTGGTGCAGTATCTCTCCACCTTTTTCCGTAAAAACCTCAAGCGGCCCAACGAGGTGGTGACCCTCGCCGATGAGATTGAGCATGTGAACGCCTATCTGCAAATTGAGCAGGCGCGCTTTCAGGCGCGTCTGCAAGTCACGCTCAGCGTGCCGGATGCGCTGGCGCAGGCGCGGCTGCCCGCCTTTACGCTGCAACCGATTGTGGAGAACGCCATTAAGCACGGCACCTCGCAGCTGCTGGGCGTCGGCGAAATTTGGCTTAGCGCGTCGCGCCAGCAGGATCGGCTGGTGCTGGAGATTAAAGATAACGCCGGGCTTTACCAGGAGAAAAGCTGCGCGGGCGGGCTGGGCATGGGCCTGGTGGACAAGCGCCTGCGCGCCCGCTTCGGTGACGACTGCGGCATCAGCGTCCGCTGCGAGCCGGAGCGGTTCACCTGCGTAACCCTGCGTCTGCCGCTGGAGGAGAAGCTGTGTTAACGGTGCTGATTGTGGATGATGAGCCGCTGGCGCGGGAAAACCTGCGCGTGCTGCTGGAACAGGAAGAGGATATCGCCATTGTCGGCGAGTGCGCCAATGCGGTTGAGGCGATCGGCGCGGTTCACCGACTGCGCCCCGACGTGCTGTTTCTGGATATTCAGATGCCGCGCATTTCTGGCCTGGAGATGGCGGGCATGCTGGATGTGGAGCAGCGTCTCCATATCGTGTTTCTCACCGCCTTCGATGAGTATGCGGTGCGCGCGTTCGAGGAGCACGCCTTCGACTACCTGCTGAAGCCGGTAGAGACGGGGCGCCTGGCGAAAACGCTGGCGCGGCTGCGTCACGAACGCGGCGAACAGAATGTTGCGCTGCTGCCGGAAAACCAGCAGGCGCTGAAGTTTATTCCGTGCTGCGGCCACAGCCGCATCTGGCTGCTGCCGATGGCGGAGGTGGCCTGCGTCAGCAGTCGGCTCAGCGGCGTTTTCGTCACCAGCATCGACGGCACCGAAGGGTTCACCGAACTGACGCTGCGTACGCTGGCGTGCCGTACGCCGCTGATGCGCTGTCACCGGCAATATCTGGTGAATATGGCACACCTGAGAGAGATCCGCTTACTGGAAAACGGTCAGGCGGAGCTGCTGCTGCGCAGCGGGCAGAAGGTGCCGGTCAGCCGCCGTTATCTGAAAAGCCTGAAAGAGGCGCTGGGGCTGAAAAGCGCGTAGTTTTGCTCGTCATCAGCGCAGAGATCGCTATACTGCCCGCTTTGAATACCGGAAGGGCGAGGAAGATCGCGATGATGAATAACGATGTGCTGCGTAGCCTGCGCTACATGCTGAAGCTGAACAATAACGAGATGGTCGCGATCCTGGCGCTGGCCGATACCGCGGTGTCGGCGGAGCAGGTGGCCAGCTACGTGCTGAAAGAAGAGGAAGAGGGCTTCGCCCCCTGCCCGGACGTGGTGATGAGCTGCTTTTTAAACGGCCTGATTTACCACAAACGCGGTAAAGATGAGAGCATGCCGCCGCTGAAGGTGGAGCGTCGCATCAACAACAATATTATCCTTAAAAAGCTGCGCGTCGCCTTTGCGTTAAAAACTGACGATATTCTCGATATTCTCACCGCTCAGCAGTTCCGCATCTCCATGTCGGAAATCACCGCCATGATGCGTGCGCCGGAGCATAAAAACTACCGCGAGTGCGGCGATCAGTTCCTGCGCTATTTCCTGCGCGGCTTAACCGCCCGTCTGCGTCCGGCCTGACATCGGCTTGAGACTGATTTTTCCTCATCATCTTATTTTGTCGCATAAGAGCCCGGCAGCGCTGTCGGGCTTTTATGCAAGCCACGCCGCGTATTGGTCTCGCTGCATCTCGGATTCCGCTATTAGTTACAACACACAAAAAGTCAAAAGCAGAAGCGAGACCGTGCATCCTGTTTTCTTCTCGCATCGGTCAAGATACCGCTGCGTCTTTTAGCAGTCCTCCAGATTTCATTTCTGTCATACCGCTGCGTTCAATAGCGCGAATACTCCTGTGCGATCGTTTGCTAAACCGCCATTAATATTCATTTACACTATGAATGGAAATGATTAAAGTTCTCATTCGCAATACTAACGGTAAGCTGCTTGCGCTGTCGTTCATTACCGCCGTTTCAGAGACTTTTACTATGCCAGCAGTGGCTGTTGGCTCAGGGATAGATGCGCGAAGGATGAACGCCTCTCCTGTTGGAAGCGGAACGCGTCTCGCAGCAGACAATAATAAAATCTCGCGAAGGTGAAAAAATGGTTTTTTCTAACAGTATCAGGGAAGGGCGCGTTGCCGGCTCCGCAGCAGGGAAACAGACCGCTCTGCTTTTAACGCCGCTTGCCGCGCTGGTGGCCATTGCACTGCATGCGCCAGCCGCCGTTGCCGCTGAGGCGGCGAAAGAGGAAACGCTGGTGGTGGAAGCGTCAGGCGACAGCGCCGACAATACCCAGGCGAGCGACTACAGCGTGCCGGTTACCCAGGCGGGCGCCAAAATGACCTTAACCGCACGCGAAATTCCGCAGTCCGTCAGTATCATCAGCAAGCAGCGCATGCAGGATCAGCAGCTGCAAACGCTGGGCGATGTGCTGAAGAACACCACCGGCGTGAGCGAAAGCGTGGCGGATTTCGACCGTAGCACCTTCTATTCGCGCGGTTTTATGATTGATAACTACATGGTGGACGGCATTCCCACCGTGTTTGAGGAACGCTGGAACCTCGGCGACTCCGCGGCCGATACGTCCATTTACGATCGCATCGAAGTGGTGCGCGGCGCGACCGGGTTGATGACCGGCACGGGCAACCCATCGGCGGCGATTAACATGGTGCGCAAGCACGCCGACAGCCGCGAATTTGTCGGCAATGTCTCCGCCAGCTACGGCAGCTGGGACAAGCAGCGTTACGTTCTCGATCTCTCGGCGCCGCTGACCGATTCCGGCAACGTGCGCGGACGCCTGATCGCCGGCTACCAGGATAATGACAGCTATATCGATCGCTACAGCGCCAATAAGAAATTCATCTACGGCGTGGTGGATGCCGATCTCACTGACTCCACCACTCTGTCCGTCGGCTACGACTATCAGGAAACCAACGCCGACAGCCCGCCGTGGGGCGGCCTGCCGCGCTGGTACACTGACCACAGTAAAACCGACTACGATCGCAGCGACAGTACCGCGCCAGACTGGGCCCGGAGCGATAAGCAGTCGAGAAAAGTCTTCGCCACCCTGACGCAGCGTTTCGACAGCGGCTGGCAGTTCACTCTGAACGGCACCCACACCGAAACCGAACTCGACAGCAAGATGCTCTATATCGACGGCTTCTTCGATAAAAACAGCGGCATCGGCGTCAGTGCTTATCCCAACTATCCGGTAGTTGGCGGCACCGGCTACAACACCGGCAAGCGTAAAGTGCACGCCCTTGACGCCTTCGCCAGCGGCCCTTACGAACTCTTTGGTCGTCAGCATGAGCTGATGACGGGCGTCAGCTACAGCCGTCAGCACAACCTCTATATGAGCACCTTCGCCAACCTGTCGGCGGACGAGGTGGGCAATTTCAATAACTGGAACGGCAGCTTCCCGGAAACCGCCTGGGGGCCGCTGAGCCTGGCGCAGGAAGACACCATCCACCAGAAATCGGCCTATACCGCGACGCGTGTTTCGCTGGCCGATCCGCTGCATCTGATTCTTGGCGCCCGCTACACCCAGTGGAGCGCCAGCACGCTGACGCAGAATGTGGAGAAGAACCGCATTACGCCTTACGCCGGGCTGATTTACGACATCAATGACGCCTGGTCCGCCTACGCCAGCTACACCTCGATCTTCAATCCGCAGACTTATCGCGATATCAACGGCAGCTACCTTGCGCCGGTCACCGGTAAAAACTACGAGGCGGGCGTGAAGGCGGACTGGCTGAACAGCCGCGTTACCACGTCCATGTCGGTGTTCCGCATTGAGCAGGACAATGTGGGACAAAGCACCAGCCTCCTTATTCCCGGTACCCAGGAATACGCTTACTTCGCCACGCATGGCACGGTGAGCAAAGGGGTGGAGTTTGAGATCAACGGCGCGGTAACCGACGACCTGCAAATGACGCTCGGCGCTACGCGCTACGTGGCGGAAGATGGCGACGGCAATGCGATCAACCCCACCCAGCCGCGCACCAGCGTCAAGCTGTTCGCCGCCTGGACGCCGCCCGCGCTGCGCGACCTCACCGTCGGCGGCGGGGTGAACTGGCAGAACAAGGTTTGGCAGAATGTCAGCGCGCCGGAAGGCAACGGCACCTGGCATGCCGGGCAGGGCAGCTATGCGCTGGTTAATCTGTTTGGCCGTTATCAGGTGACCAGGCAGCTGTCGGTGCAGGCGAACCTCAACAACTTGCTTGATAAGAAATATGACACCAGCGTCAGTCAGTATGTGGTCTACGGCGCGCCGCGCAATGTGACCGTTACGGCGAACTATAGCTTCTGATGAATAACGGGCTACACTGGCGCTAAAGCGCAACGACCGGCACGTTGGCGGTCGTTGCGCAAGCGCAGGAGGAAGCGATGCCCGTTTATGATGAAACCACACAGTTTATTCTTGATCAGATCGCCCCGCTGGGGCGCTTCGCCGTCCGCCGCATGTTTGGCTGCACCGCGCTGTTTTATGACGGCCTGATGGTGCTGCTGATTGACCCGGCGGGCGTGGTGTTTCTCAAAACCGATGCGCATAACCGCAGCCGCTTTATCGCCGCTGGCTGCGAACCCTTCACCTACGCCCGGCGCGGCGCGGATGGCGCGGTCAAATCGGTTGAGCTGTCTTTTTACACCCTGCCCGACGCGCTGCTGGAAGACCAGGAGGCGCTGGCGGAGTGGATACGATCGGCGATTGACGCCGCGAAGCGCGCCGACAACGGCAAAAAACGCGCCGGACGCAGTCGCGCGCATTAACCAGGTCACGTTCGTCCGCGCTTTTGCGCTGACGCATTAACATCGGGCGGCTGCCGCCATTCGGCCGCAGCGCGTCACGCTTTAATTACCGTGACCCCTTTCTCGATAAAGGGCGTCAGCAGATGTTCATCGGTATCGCTTTCCACAATCATTGTATTGATCAGCGCCAGATCGCCGATAACCCAGGCCGAGGCGGTATTGAGCTTCTCCGGCGAGGCCATGACCACGGTTTCCGCCGCCTTGCCGGCAAAAGCCCGTTTAATGCAGGATTCTTCATAGTCGCCGGTGCTTAATCCCGCCTCGGCGTGAATGCCGGTCACGCCCATAAAAAAGATATCCGCCCGCACGTTAGCCACGTTTTCGATCGCCGCCGCGCCGACCGCCACCAGCGAATGCCTGAACAGGCGTCCACCGATCATGATCACGTCGATCAGCGGGTGATCCGCCAGGCCCAGCGCAATGCCGGGGCTGTGCGTCACCACGGTAATTTGCAGGCTGTGCGGCAAAAAGGTAATCAGCTCGGCGGTGGTGGTGCCGCCGTCGATCATGACCACCTGACCCGGCTCGATCAGCGCCGCGGCCCTTTTCGCAATGGCGCGCTTGGCGTCCAGACGCAGATTTTTCCGCTCGGAGAAGGTGGCGGCGGCGGCGGAGGCCGGCAGCGCGCCGCCATGCACCCGTTGCAACAACCCTTCGGCGGAAAGCTCGCGCAGATCGCGACGGATCGTATCTTCGGAAACGTTGAATTCTTCGCTCAGCATTTTCGACAGCACCTGGCCGTCGGCGGCGAGCTTTTGCAGGATGAGTTGTTTACGTTGTGAGGTCAGCATAGGTTTCTTCTTAATTGCACGAAAATTCTTGAGTATGCATGTTTTTGCACGATATAGTGCGCATATTACCGAAGGAGGTGCGTCCATGCCAGTAAAACATGCAGAAACGGGTAACCTGACAGGCAACAGACAGGCGGAGGTGCGAATTGTAGAAAGCAAAACGCTATCCGACGACTGGTATTTACTGAAGAAATACACGTTTGATTTCCGGCGACGGGACGGGGAATGGCAGCGCCAGAGCCGCGAAGTTTACGATCGCGGCAACGGCGCGACGCTGCTGCTTTATAACCGCGCAAAGCAGAGCGTGATACTTACCCGCCAGTTCCGCTTTCCGCTCTACGTGAACGAGCATCCTGGCTTTCTGTTGGAAGCGCCGGCGGGGCTGCTGGATAACCTCGATCCTGAGCAAAGAATCAGGGCGGAGGTAGAAGAGGAGACCGGCTATAGCGTCGGGCAGGTGCAGAAAGTTTTCGAGGCTTTTATGAGTCCCGGCTCGGTGACGGAGAAGCTCTATTTCTTTATTGCGGAGTATCAGGCAGGCGATCGCGCCGGAGACGGCGGCGGGATAAAGGAGGAGGACGAAGATATCGAGGTGTTGGAAGTTAGCTTTCAGGCGGCGATGCAGGCGATCCGGGATGGCGACATCGTGGATGCCAAGACCATCATGTTATTACAGTATCTTGCCCTTAACGGCATCATGTGAGGCAGCTATGAATGTGGAACTGATCCTTATCGCCGGGCCTTATCGCAGCGGCACCAACGGCGACGAAAGGCTGATCGCGCAGAATCTTCAGCGGCTGGAGCAGGCGGCATGGGAGGTTTATCAGCGCGGACACGTGCCGGTGATCGGCGAATGGCTGGCGCTGCCGCTGGCGAAGGCCGCCGGTTCGCAGCGGCTGGACGATGCCATCAGCGAGTCGCTGCTTTACCCGGTGGCGCACCGGCTGATTGGCAAGTGCGACGCCATCTACCGCATTGAAGGCGCATCGCAAGGGGCGGATAAGGATATTGAGGTGGCGCAGCAGCGCGGCCTGAAAATCTACCGTTCGCCCGAAGAGATCGCGCGTCTGTAAAAATGCAGGAATGAAAGGGGGATGCGGCGCATCCTCCCTTTTTTTGCTTAACGGCTTTGCAGGAAGGCCAGCAGATCGTTGTTCAGCTGATCCTGATGCGTGACGGCAAAGCCGTGCGGCGCATTGTCATACACCTTCAGCTCCGCGTTGCGAATCATCTCCGCCGCCACTTTGCCGGTACTTTCAAACGGCACCACCTGATCGTTGCTGCCATGGATCACCAGCGTCGGCACGTCGATTTTCGCCATGTCGGGACGGAAGTCGGTTTCCGAGAAGGCGGTGACGCAGTCGATGGTGCCTTTCAGCGACGCCAGCAGGGCGATATTCAGCGTCTGGGTCAGCACGCCTTCCGACACGGTCTGTCCGGCGTTGGTGCCGTAAAAAATCGGAGAAAAATCGCTGATAAACTGCGCGCGATCTTTACGCAGTCCGTCGCGAATGCCTTCAAACACGCTCATATCGACGCCCTGCGGATAGTCTTCCGTCTTGCCGAAAATCGGCGTCACTGCGCCCAGCAATACCAGCGCCGAGACGCGCGCGCTGCCGTAGCGGCTGATATAGCGCGTCACGTCGCCGCCGCCCATTGAGAAGCCGACCAGCGTCACTTCTTTCAGATCGAGATGAGTCAGCAGATCGTTGATGTCGGAAGCGAAAGTATCGTAATCGTAGCCTTCCCACGGCTGCTCTGAACGGCCAAAGCCGCGACGGTCAAAGGCGATGGCGCGGTAGCCGCGCTCAGCGAGGAAATTGAGCTGGCTGTCCCACATATCCGCATCCAGCGGCCAGCCGTGGCTGAAAAGGACCGGCTTACCCGAGCCCCAGTCTTTGTAATAGAGCTGGGCGCCATCCTGTGTCGTGAACATAGTCATACAAACATCCTCATTTTGGTGAGTGAACAAGGTTTAGGGAAGCGGATTATTATTTTCCGGGCGCGAGAAGATACGAACCTCAGGCGGCTTCTTGCTCCGATGGTAAGACAGCACCCGATTCTGAATCTTTAAATCGTTCATCGTATGACGCTTATGCTGTCTGAGATCGCTTTCATCGCTTTGACCGTCAGCGGAATCGTGCCGTAGCCGGTCAGAAAGATCATAGGAATAAGGCAGTCGAGATGGGGCAAGGTTTCAGTCACGTCAAAGCCGTTTGCTTCCGGCATATTCATATCCAGAATCAGACAGCCTGGCGCCGGGCTGAAAGGGTAGGCGAGAAACGCCTGTGCGGAGGAGAAATCAGCGACCTGATAATCTTCCGCCGTCAGCAAACTTACCAGCGATTGCCTGACCGAATAGTCGTCATCCACCACATAAACTATTGGTTCCATAATTAGCCCCTCTCCAGTGTGTCTGCTCCGGTATGGATAATTCCGGCGAAAACCTGAATTTTTTGCTGGTTAAATTACGGCAACATGACGCTAAAATTTCTTAAACATGCTGGATGTTATCACACTAATTATCATTATCATGTTTGAAATAATTATGACGGCGAAAAACGGTTAAGCGACTGACTTAACAAGATTAAAATTTAATTATCCGCGCGGCGGTCGTTGGGTTCCGCCTACGAAAATAAACAAACGGCCAGGTTAACAGGAAAGCAGGCGCGCTATTTTCTGGAAGTTCACCGCTGCTGATGCCGCGCTTAAAAACAACCGCAGCGAGAAAAAGTAAATAATGATCTACATCATTTCTACATTTTTCACATATATCCGGCTTGATTGATCTGGCGCAATTTATGGCATTTCACGCTCTGGCAAGTTATTGCGAGAAGAGGCGCAAGCCTGGCAATAAGGGAGAGTCGTCATGTCAATGAAATTGGGTTTAGCCGGCGTGCTGCTGGTATGGCTGGTTTATGTAGGCTGGATGGCGAGTTACTACAGCCATACCTTTAGCCTGTTTACACACTAAACGGCATGTTGCCGACTCGCGCTCGTTTATCTACTGTTGCGCAGAAACGGGCGGAGCACGGCAACAGATAGCCTTTAATTTTTTCTCTGTGTTTTATCGTCTCGCCTGCATCCTGCATCCTGCATCCTGCATCCTGCATCCTGCGGTACAGATTGTTTCCCGACGGCGCAAAAAGTCCCCTGAAAGATAAGCCTCCGCCTGAATATCATCTGCGCCGTCCGCCGTTTATCCCTCATGCTGACCGCCGCTTAATGCCGTTTTCCGACCGTTTAGCGCGCCATAGCGCCGCTGACGCGCTTTGTCGCCGCTGGTAAGCGCGCGTCGTGACAGGATAGCCCCGATTCTTTTTATCTCTGGAGTGAGCTATGTCACACGCACTGACGTTTGTTATCGCGACGCTGAGTATCCTCGCTATCTGCTATCGCCTTTATGGGGTATTTTTCGTCCGTAAAGTGCTGAACGCCGATGACAGCGAGGTTACGCCGTCGCATCAGTTGGAAGACGGCAAGGATTACGTGCCGACGAAAAAATGGGTGAACTTCGGCAGCCATTTCGCCGCTATCGCCGCCGCCGGGCCGCTGGTAGGACCGGTGCTGGCCGCGCAGTACGGCTATCTTCCCAGCTTCCTCTGGCTGTTGATCGGCTGCGTAATCGGCGGGGCGGTGCACGATACCGTGGTGCTGTTCGCCTCGATGAAGCATCAGGGGAAATCACTCTCTGAAGTAGCGAAGTCAGAGCTGGGACCGGTTGCTGGCTGGTGCACCGGCCTGGCGATGCTGTTTATCATCACCATTACCATGGCAGGTCTGTCGATGGTGGTGGTGCATGCGCTGGAGCGCAACCCGTGGGGCACCTTTGCGGTCTTTATGACTATTCCGGTGGCGATTGGCGTTGGGCTGTGGGAGCGCGTTACCGGCAGTATGCGCGGCGCGACCTGGGTTGGTATCCTGGTGATTTTCGGCTGCGTTATCGCGGGCCCCTATATTCAGGATTCCGCGTTCGGCGCCTGGCTTAGCCTGAAAGCCTCCACCGTCAGCATGCTGCTGCCTTTTTACGCCTTCTTCGCTACCGCTCTGCCGGTATGGATGCTGCTGACGCCGCGCGGCTATCTCTCCAGCTTTATGAAAATCGGCGTGTTTGGCGCGCTGGTTATCGGCGTGGTGTTTATCAACCCGGAAATCCAGTTTCCGGCTGTGACGCAGTTTATCCACGGCAACGGGCCGGTGCTGGCTGGTCCGGTCTGGCCGTTTATCTCGATTACCATCGCCTGCGGCGCGATCTCCGGTTTCCACGCCTTTATCGGCTCCGGCACCACGCCGAAACAGATCGATAAGTGGAACGATATCCTGCCGGTCGCCTTCGGCGCTATGCTGGCAGAGTGCGTGGTGGGCGTCATGGCGCTGATTGCCGCTACCGCACTGCATCCGGCGGATTATTTCGCGATCAACTCGACGCCGGAGGTGTTTGCCGGCTTAGGCATGAATGTGGTGCATCTGCCGCAGCTCAGCGAAGCGATTGGACTCGACCTTTACGGGCGCACCGGCGGCGCGGTAACGCTGGCGGTCGGCATGGCGGATATCTTCACCCGCATCCCCTGGTTCAGCCATCTGGCTTCCTACTTTTTCCAGTTTGTGGTGATGTTTGAAGCGGTGTTTATTCTGACCGCCGTCGATTCCGGCACCCGCGTGGCGCGCTACCTGTTACAGGATTTTCTGGGCGATATCTGGGCGCCGCTGAAGCGCACCAACTGGATGCCGGGCGCGATCGGTTGTAGCATCGTCGCCTGTCTGCTGTGGGGATATCTGCTGAACTCCGGCGATATTAACTCGGTCTGGGCGCTGTTTGGCGTATCCAATCAGCTGATGGCCTCCATTGGCCTGATGATCGGCGCCACCATTATTCTGCGTATGGGACAGAAGCGCAGATATATGCTGACCTGCCTGATTCCGCTTGCTTATCTCTACGTTACGGTTAACTACGCCGCCTGGTGGATGGTGAAAAACGTCTATTTCAACGCCGAGGCAAAAGGCTATAACCTGTTTAACGGCACCATCTCGATCATTATGGTGGCGCTGGGCGTGGTCATCATGATCGCCTCCATTCAGCGTTGGATACAGCTGTGGCGCGCGCGATCGCAGGCGGCGCCCGTCGAAGCGCTCTCCTGAATCTTCTGTTAAGGCCGGTTAATCCGGCCTTTTTTATTGATAGCGTCTGGCAGGAAACTGAGCTGAAAGCGAACTCTGGGTAGAAGGCCGGATCGCCTGATTTCCTGAAAGTGACGCAAAATTAACAAAATGATCAAAAAAACCTGTACAGCTTTTAGGTTTTTGTATAGTTTAGCCACCAGACCGTTAGCCTGTTTTTTAATCTGACCATGAGGGCGCCGATGATGCAGCAGCAACGATGGACACCTGAGACTGGGCATAATCTTGCGCAGTCATGCACGATGGCAGAGAGTTCGCTTCCAACCCAGCAGGAGACGCTGGGACAAATTGTGGAAGAAATTTTACGTGCCGGTCAAACGGTAAATCGTAAAGCGATCTGTTCAAAGCTGGTGGCGCGACTGGATGGCGCCACGGGAACGGAAATGGAAAAACATTATTATGGCCTGCTGGCGTTAGCGCTGGGCCGCGAGTAAATCATATTCTGCTATGCATGCCGCGCTCAGCCGCCTGCCGTTATATCGCAACGTTATTTTGCTATGTCTGTTTGCAGTAAACCTCTCCTGATTTTGGCGTCGCTGTTGCCTCGCAGAACAGTCGCCGCCCGAAAAACGCCTGGTCTTTCCGCAGCGTCGTGGCGTCGTCTTCTATAAAAGAAGCGACGTTGCTCTGCCGAAAAGCCAGTTTTCGTTATCATCAGCACAGGAGAGAAATTGGATAAAGAAGAGTTAAAAAATATGCATGTGGCCCTGGGCGAAGCGGTAATGTCCATTCTGGACAACCGGGGTGCTTTAAATAATCACTCGATTCTTGAGCGATTACAGCAGCTTGCCGAAGCAGAGACGGATGAAGAAAAAATCATGTCTTACTGGCAGGCGAAAAAAGCATTCCGACACATTCCGCAGTCAGTGGCAGGGCACCGTCTGAAAGACGTCAACAGCACTGACAGCAAAACGGCCAGGATGCCTCAGAACCGCTTTGGGTTCAGACGAACCCGCAGTGACGATCGTGAGGACGCTGACTGAGTAAACAGACCGGCAGAATGACTGTAACGCTACAGCATTCTGCCGGTTTTTTATGGCCGCCGTTCAGTGAACCGACATTTTAGAAAAGCCGTTGACGATCACAACGTCGATAGCCATAGCATCAATGGCTTAATGCCGCCCGCCGGGCCTCAGCGCAGGACTCAGGAAGCGAGCTTCATCAGCACCAGCCCTGCAACGATCAGTACGGCCGCGGCGATGCGCATCGGCGTCGCCGGTTCGCCAAGAAAAAGCAGCCCGGCGACAAACGCGCCGACGGCACCGATGCCGGTCCAGAGAGTATAGGCGGTGCCCAGCGGCAGCGATTTCATCGACACCGCCAGCAGCGCGAAGCTGACGATCATTGCCGCGATAGTGATCACGGAAGGTCCGAGGCGAGTGAAGCCCTGCGACTGCTTCATGGCGAAAGACCAGACCACTTCGAATAAGCCTGCAACGGTTAACAAGATCCAGGCCATGCTGGCTCTCCTTCTGTTAAGAGCCGGGCCGTCCCGGACGTGAGTGAAATGAAACCGGGGTCGTCCCCGGTTCGAACGTATTGTGAGAGATCGCGACTCAAAACGCCAGAATGGCGCGCTTAGCCGATCTGATTTTTTCTGCCCGCCTGTGGCGCGATGAGGATTTGCAACAGGCTTATGCAGAGCAGGACCGCCAGCAGCCAGTTGCCCAGCGACAGCGTCCGCTTTCTTTAAACCGCAACCCACGCGTTACCATCCCCTTTTTACCCAACTTTTTTAATAGTGATTAGACTTGAGGGATGTATCTGACAGGAGTGATTATGAAACTTGGTTTCGCTTGTAAATTTCTTAACCCGGAGTCGCTACAGCTTTTCCCTTTTAAATCGCCCACCCGTAAGCGCTTCCTGGGACTGAATCAACAAGACCGAGTGAAGCTGGTTTATGAATACTCCACCATTAACCTGACCAACCTGCTGGCGATCTTTCAGCAGCTGGCGCAGCTGCCCGACGAACTACGCATGATGCGCATCGGCAGCGATCTGCTGCCGCTCTATACCGTGCCGGAAGCGCTGCCGCTTTATCAGGATTTTCTACCCGACCTGGCGGCGCTGTTTGTCCAATGCGGCGAGATGGCGCGCACGAACAACATCCGTCTCTCTTTTCATCCCGGCCAGTATTCGGTGCTGGCGTCGGATAACCCGGACGTGGTGACGAGGGCGCTTGAGGATGTGGAGTATCACGCGCTGTGCGCCAAAATGATGGGCTACGGGAAAACCTTCCAGGATTTTAAAATCAACGTGCATATGAACGGCAGGGGAGGCTTCGACGGTTTCAAAACCGCCTTTAGCAGGCTTAGCCCGGAAGCCCAAAATATGCTGACGGTAGAGAACGATGAGATCTCCTGCTCGCTTGATGATGTACTCCAGGCCAGAGATCTCTGTCCCATCGTACTGGATATCCATCACCATTGGGTGAAGGAGAATGCGTTTATTCAGCCGGACGATGCG